>OZ242947.1:0-492500 GCA_965211645.1 Longimicrobiales bacterium
TCATCGGGTCGCTGTAGCCGATGAGGATCGTGCCGGTGTCGTCGTCCCGCGACACGGACAGCGCGGCCCGCTCCTCGGTGAGCTGCCGCACCGCGCCCGTGGCCACGTCCAGCGCGTGCAGTTGAGTCGTCACGGTCACGCCCGCGTTGAAGTAGATCGTCTCCGAGTCGTCCGACCAGAACCCGACGCTGGAGCTCTGGTCGAAGTCGGCGCCCAGCTTGCGGAACGCGCCTCCGCGGTCACCGACCTCGCGGATGTACACGCGGTTTTCGGTCATGGTGTAGCGGTCCATGTTGTCCGGCGCCGAGAACGCGATCCAGCGGCCGTCGGGCGAGAAGTTCAGCCCGCCCTCGCCGACCTCGTAGTTGTCGGTGAGGCGCTCGATCTCGCCAGTCGCGATCTCCTTCAGGTAGAGGTCCGCGTAGAGCCGCGACGCGGTGATGTTGCGCTCGTAGCGCTCGGTCGAGCCGCCCGTGATGCCGATCCAGCGGCCGTCGTCGGAGAGCACGAAGCTGTCGACGCTGTACGACGGGTCGTCGGTCTCGCGCCGCTCCTCGCCCGTCGCGACCTCGACGCTCCACAGGCTCGACAGGGGGGTCACGGCGTTGCGCACGTCGACGGTGAACCCTTTCTCGACCCGCTTGACCTCGTCCTCGTCGAACGAGTCGGGGCGCGCGAAGTAGATCCTGGCGCCGTCGGCCGTGAAGTCCCACTGCTCGACGCCCGCGTCGCCATGGGTGATCACCTCGGCCGTGGCGCCGACCAGACCATCCGCCGGCAGCCGATAGAGCTGTTCGCGGCCTCCCTCGCCGGAGCGGTAGACGAGCCAGCGACCGTCGGGACTGAAGGCGAAACCGGATACGCCTTCGCCCGCGTCGGTGATCTTCCGGGCCTCGCCTCCGTCGTGGCGCATCATGTAGATCTGGGTTTCGTCGCCATCCCGGTTCGACGCGAACAGGAAGAACGACCCGTCGGGTCCCCAGGTCGGGCTCGTTTCGTTCTTGTCCTCGGTGTAGGTCAGCCGCCGGTCCGACGCCACGCCCTCGCCGAGCGACACCAGGTGGATGTCGGTCTGGGACTCCGCCTTCTCCCAGTCGGGGGTCGTGACGGTGTAGAGCATCCATGCGCCGTCCGGGCTCGGTGTCCACGAACCCGCGCGCTTCAGCTCCTGCACGTCCATGAATGAGAGTGGGCGCTGTTGGGCGGCGAGGGGCGAGTCGAATGGCGCCGCGAACGCGACGGTGGAAACGGTGAGGGCTACGGAGAGGATGCGCATCGGAACCTCGCTGCTGGTCGGTGGACAGTCGGCCGGTATCCCTTGATGATACGCGCCGGGATCAAGGTCGGCGAGGACGTCCCGGCCCCCGGTCCCGGACTCGACCGCGGGCGGCAGCGAGAGTCACTGCTGTGCTGCGAGCCGGCGTCCGTCCTGCCTCCGGAAGAATAGTGTCGCCAAGACACCGCCGATTATGGCGCAAACCGACGACGGGACCATGGATGGCGCCACCGGGCCTGATGGCCAAAGAAAGAGATACGCGAAGGTGGCCACCGCCACGAGAGCTCCCGAGATGGCCAGTTCCCACCAGGCGGCCTTCCTTTCCAACTGGCGAGCCCTGCGGGTAACTTCGGCCATTACCCGCGCATTCAGATACGGAGGGACCTCCCCGGGCGGATCGAGTGCATAGCGCGCACCGTGCACGATCTGCCAATCCAGCCAGCAGGACTTGCACTGCTTCAGGTGCGCAACCGTCGCCGAATCGCCGTCCAGTGACCTTACCCGTGCGATTTCTGCTGTATCAGGACAGGCCATTCTCGTAGTCTCCCATACTATGCCGGAGCTTCTTGATCGCGTGGCGAAGGTTCGACCGGACAGTCGCTCGCCGAATTCCGAGCGTCCGCGCTGCCTCCTTCGCAGTGAAGCCGCGCACGTGCACAAGAATGAAGGTGTCCGCCTGCCTTGACGGAAGAGCGGCCAGGCCTTGCCTCAGTTGGCTCATGAAATCCGTGCACGCCAGGAGTTGCGACGGATCTTCCAGCAACTGAGCCGCGTCCGCTCTGACGGTTGCATCTTCCGAGTATTGTCTTGTGCGGGACTCCCTTGTCTTCCGGGCCTTGATCCAGTTGTAACACGACCGTTGAGCGATCGTGTTGATCCATCCTGCGAGAGATCCCCGCCCCGAGAACTGCGCGCGGTACTCCCATACCCGGATGCAGACCTCCTGGTACAAGTCATCCTGATCGTCGGGATCCCTCACATAGGACCCGACGACACTCCTGATCAGCGGGCCGCATTGCTCGACCACGGTGCGAAAAGCAGCGGGATCACCACTTCGGAACCGGGCGATGTCGATGGTTTCCACGTTTTCCTTGGACAACGTATCAGACCCACCGCCGTCAATCCCAGTGCAATCATCTGGAGAGCCGGCCCCGGGCCCTTTGGTCTTCGGGGTGCCGAACGGGCTCCCCCCGGTCGTTAGAGGAAACGTCACAGAGGCGAGCGCGGAACTCATGGCTTCCTCCCGCGAACCATATAGAACAATACAAGGAACTCGGCCACGGGCAATGCGAGAGGCACCCAGGCGCCCAAAATACCTGATCGCAACGTTCCATCGTCCAGGAAGGGCTGAATCGGAGACCCGAGCGCCATACACCCGAAGAACAGCAGGCCACCGAGCACCCCGATGGCCAGACGAACATTGCGCCGGGCGGCTCTGGCGAGGCCGGCGGTCAACTGTGCGGACAGGATGCCGAGGAAGACGTTGACCATCGCGAAGACTGCGAGAGCCACAGGGTTGTGCAATCGCCATTCGAGCACGTTCGGGGGAGTCTGGTGCGGACTGCCTACGTCGAGGCTGTATTCTTCCGGTGGGCGTGCTTCCACGAGACGCAGATCCCTCAGGATCGCCGGCGGGGTTGCCGGGCCGAATCGGCGCATTTCGCCGGCGTCGATCTCCACGCGCGCCAGGTATCGGTCTTCCAACTCCGGCGCGACCCATGCTCCCAGGGAGTAGGAAAGCCCGCCCAGAGCAATCCCGATGACAAGGGCGATTCGGTGGAGACGAGCCTGGGATCCCGCAACCTCAGCCAACGCCACCCCGGCCGCAAAGAGAAGAAACGGCAGGATCAGAGACAGGTCACTCGTGGCCGCCCAAAGCCACCAGAACGGCGACTCGATGCGTTCGTGGAGCGGCCATTGGAGCCACAGCCATATCCTGAGGGCAAGCCACATCAGGTACAGCGGAGCCATGGCCCGCACGACGGTCGCCGACCACACCAACACTCCGCCGACCTCGTGGGCAAGCGCTCTCTCAGGGGGTCTCGACGCCATTATTCATCTGCCCGGAAGACCGGTTTTGTGGGTCACGAGTCGCGGCAGTCAGCGCTGGTATCGCAGTCGGAGATGAACCAGCAGCAGCGTGAACAGCAGTAGGCTTCCGGCCCCTCCCCTTCGCAGCAGTTTACCCAGCCTCTCCCGGACTTCGCCTCCAACGACGATTGGGAGACCGCCAAAACAAGATTCAACAGAATAAGTCCTATGGTGAATATTCGCAACGCTTTAGGTCCTCTCGGCTCGTGGGCCGGACTCTTCGATGAACGGCCCGTGCGGATGTTGGTCTACGTATCGAGAGACAATGCCTGCGGCGGAAACGTGCAATCTCCCTGTTTCGGGCGAATACCGCGGAGGGGACTGGCTGGCCAGCTACAAGCCGGGATTTGCACGCGGCGGCGCCAATGGCTGTCCCCAGTTCATGTCGAGAGGGAGCCCGTGAAGAGGGTTTCCGTACCTGCAGCAGAAAGTGAGAGAGAGTAAGACATGAGTCATCGAAAACGCCGTCCGGGGTGTCTTTCGCAGGAGCGTTCCGGCACCCGGGTTAATATTGCCGTCATTGCCGTGCTCATCGCTGTGGCCATCGCTCAGCTGGCGAACTCGGCCCTGCGGCTGTCGAGCCTGGATCCCGACAGAGGATTCGTCAAAGCCGGCCACGACCTGTCGGCAGTGTCTGTCCCGCTTTCCGATGGCACGGTCGCCGCACTCGGTGATGGACATCGTAGCCTCCTGTTGGTCTTTGATCCCGATTGCGTCCATTCGAACGGAATCGCGCCGAAATGGTCCGCCTGGCTGTCCACCCTGGACCCTGACGGAACTCGCATTGTGGCCGTGTCTCCCGGTTCCCTGTCCCAGGCGATCGGGTACGCGCGGGATCAGCAGTGGTCCGTCAAGGTCGGTACGCTGGGAGGGACCGAGGGCGGAGGCAATGCTCTCGGGGCGCGGACTCCGTGGGTCTTCGCCCTGGACCAGGATGGACGCGTAGTGGAAGAGGGCCACGGGAGCCGGTTGCTGGAGGTGCCCATTCCGCCGATGCCGATCACCTGTTCCAGCATGCCGATCACCGATTCCAAGGCATGCCGATCACCCGATGAGGAGAGCGGAGGTCCGTAGGGGCGCTGGGGGTTGGGTTGTGGGTTGAAGGTAGGGGTTGGAAGGGGTCTTCGTCGAGTGACGGGCCTGTTGCGAGGACGGTGGGGGCTGGTTTTCCAGAGGGGTGGAGGTAGGGCGAAGGGCATCGGCCGGCCTCTACGGCGGTCTCTGCAGGTCTCCGGGGGCTGGTTTGTGCCCGGAGGCGGGCCATTTGCCCCGGATTCGGGGGATTCGGACGGATTCGGGCCAGCCGCGGCGCATGTCCGGACGGCCATACGGCCTCCTCAGGGCCGTCTTTCCGTCTTCTCGCTCCCGATCGCGGGGAGAGACGCGCTTGCGGAGGCATGCTTGAGCCCGGTCCTTCGGCGGATCAGGCGTCGCCGGGGACGGTGTGGACTTCCTTCGTCGAGTCGTACAGCCGTCTCATCGAGGCGCCCTTGAGGGTGATGCGGTGCGCGTTGTTGAGGAGACGGTCGAGGATGGCGTCGCCGAAGGTGGGATCGCCGACGACGTCGTGCCAGTGCTCGACGGGGACCTGGCTGGCGAGCAGCGTGCCGCGGCGGGCGTAGCGGTCGTCGAGGACCTCGAGGAGGTCGTGCCGTCCCTGCCCTGACAGCGAAGCGAGCCCCCAGTCGTCGAGGACGAGGAGCCAGGTCCGGGCGAGCCGCTGGATGAGCTTGGGATACGACCCGTCGCCCCTGGCGAGGGCGAGTTCGTCGAGGAGGCGGGAGACGCGGTAGTAGCGCGTCGAGATGCCGAGGCGGCAGGCCTGGTGGCCGAGCGCGCACGCCAGGTACGACTTGCCGGATCCGGTTGCACCGCTGACGAGCACGGTTTGGCCGTCCCGGATCCACTGCCCGGAGGCGAGGCGGAGGACGAGGGAGCGGTCCAGTCCGCGGGGGGCCTTGAAGTTGAGGTCTTCGATGGTGGCGTCGAGGTGGAGCTTGGCGAGGCCCTTGAGGCGCACGTAGCGGCGCTGCTCCCGCTCGGTCTTCTCGCGTTCGAGGAGCAGGGAGAGGCGGTCGTCGAAGGAGAGTTCGCTGATGTCGGGCATGGCGGTCTGCTCCTCGAAGGCCTGGGCCATGCCCGAGAGCCGGAGTTCGTGGAGCAGGTCGAGGGTGGGTTGGCGAAGCATGATCGTCACGACTCCTTTCCATTCTGGGAAGTGGTGTAGTACTGCGGCCCGCGGATGTGGGCGTGCTGGGCGGGCAGGGAGAGCGTGTACTGCTGGTCGTCGCGGGCCTGGTCGCGGCCGGTCGAGAGGATGGACTTGACGGACTTGTAGCTCAGCGTGCCGATGTCGAGCGCGTGGCGGCAGGCGGCCTCCAGACGCTCGGCGCCATAGGCCCGCAGGAGCTTCTTGAGCCCGAGGCAGCTGCGGTAGCCCTGTTCGGGGTGGGGCCGGCTCTCGAGGAGCCGTTCGATGAACGTGGCCGTGTGCGGTCCGACCTTGCGGCCCCAGGCGATGAGCCGCGACGGCGTCCACTCCGCGTGGGCGCGGTGGGCGGCCGGCATGTGCGACGGTTCGGTCGCGTATCCGCCTCTCCTGTGGATCCGCAGGTGCGCGGCGACGCGGCGGTGCTTGTGGAAGATCTCCACGGTATGGGCCGTGATCCGGACGTCGACCTCGCAGCGGCCCAGCGGGTGGGGAACGCTGTAGAGCGCGTGCGCGACCTGGATGTGGTAGTCGATGTTGACCCGCGCCTTGCGCCACTCCGCGTACTCGTAGCGCTCGGCCGGGAGCGGCTTGAGCGCCGGCCGGTCCAGGTCCTCGAACCAGCTGCGGCGGCTGCCATCGGTCTTCTTGAACGGCCGCTCGTTCAGCGCGGCCAGCAGCGGCCGGATCGCCTCGCGGAGCTCGCCGAGCGAGAAGAACGTCTGGTTGCGCAGCGGCGCCATGATCCAGCGCTCGACGTTCTGGACCGCGGCTTCGGCCTTCGCCTTGTCCCTCGGAGAGCGGGGCCGCGCCGGCAGCACCGTGGTTCCGTAGTGGGTGGCCAGTTCCTGGTACGTCGGGTTCAGATCCGGCTCGTAGCGGCTGGCCTCACGCACCCCAGCCTTCTCGTTGTCCGGGATCACGAGCTGGGGCACCCCGCCCCAGAACTCGAACATCCGTACATGCGACATCGTCCAGTCCGGCAGTGCACGGCTCCAGGTCACGTCCACGAAGGTGTGGTTCGAGGCGCCGAGGACACCCACGAAGACCATGGCGTCCCGCACCTCGCCGGTGCTCCGGTCCACGACCTCGAACTTCGGTCCCGCGTAGTCGACGAACGCCTTCTCGCCCGCCCGGTAGACCTGCCGCATGACCACGTCGAGTTGTCCCCGCCACGCCTTGTAGCGCTCGCAGAACCAGCTGTACTGGTAACCGTTCGGATGATCCGCCCGGTACTCCAGCCACAGCAGCTGCAGTGTCACGCCCTTGTGGCGCTGAAGCTCCCGGTGCACGCGGCCCCAGTCCGGCTCCGGCCGGCGAACCCGCGACGGCGGCGGGGGCGGGAACAGGGCCGCCTCCAGCGCAGCGTCGTCCAGCCCCTCCGGCAACGGCCAGGAGAAGCCAGCCACTCTTGCCCGGCCCACATAGTCGCTCACCGTGCTGTTGGCGATGCCGAGCGATGCGGCGATCTCCCGGTGGCTGCGCCTCAGCTCGTACTTCAGGCGCAGAAGCTCTCGAATCTTCCGCATGGACAACCTCTTCTGCGACACCCTCTTCCTCCTCGGCTCAGGGGACCTCTCGCGAGGATGGAAGAAGACGTCGCTACAGCAGGTTCTCCAGCGCTCCTACTCGCTCACTCCAAGGGTGATCGGCATGCTCTGGAATCCGTGATCGGCATGCACCGGAATCACCGATCGGCATGGAATGGAATCACTGATCGGCATGCGCCGGAATCAGCAGGAGGTGGCTCGGCATTCCTTGACACCGTCAGGCGGAGTCGAGACGGATCGGGCCGAACCGCTGCCGTCCGCGGGTGGGCTGGCGGGTGGGTGGCAGTGACGTGGATCGGGAGAACCGCCCGGTCGGTCTGTCCTGATGAATCGCCGCTTTGCACGCTACGTGCCGCTGAGCTGTCTCAAACAGCAACGGGCAGAAAGCCGGCGCCCCGTTTCAACTCGACACGGCCCTGCGCAAGGCCGGGTCACTCAAATGCCACTCCCAGGAAGGAGCAACAAATCACATGAAGACGAAGAGATTCACGGCACCCATGCTCGCTGCTGCAGCTGGGTTCCTGCTGTTGGCCGCTGGCGCCTACCCCTCGATGGCCGCGAGCGCAGGTCCGAAGCAGACGCTCTGCGGCAGCATCGGATGTCCGGATGAGACGTTCGAGCACTGTTTCTCGGGTGAGGTGACAATCAACGTAGGCGTTGTGGAGATAACGGGCAACGTCACCTGTTACGAACCTGCTCGGGGCGCACCCCCCGCGATCGAGTAGCCACTCGGCGACCCCCACCCCTCGGCACGCCGTTTTGTGTGTGCCGAGGGCGTGGGGTAGCAACAAACTCCTGCAGAAGCAACCACTGCTGACGCGGGGTCATCTCCTGAGAAAGGAGCTTACGATGGTGCAAAACAGGGTACCGCAGAGGAAAATGCCTCCATTGCATACGACAGGGTTACTCGGGTTCCTGCTACTCGGTTTCCCCGTTTCGAGTGAGGCACAAGAACGCCGGTGGCTCCCGTCACCGAGCGAGTCAACAGTCATCGAAGACATCGCAGGATCAGTACTCGGCGGCCGGCCAATGCAAATCGAGAGTAGCCCAAGGGGCGGATTCGTCGTGACCGACTGGGGAGAATTCTCCGTTCGCGAGGTTTCACCGTCAGGAGAATTGCTCTGGCGCTCGGGCCGAAGGGGACAGGGTCCTGGTGAATTCCTGATGTTCCTGGACCTGGAATTTGATCCAGACGGCAATCTGCGAGTTCTGGATCCACGCAACCGCCGTATCACAGTTCTGGACGAGTCGGGGAGTCTCGTTGGCACCGTACCCCTTCCTGGGCTCGGACAACCAGCAGCCTTGATGCCGACTACCTTCGATCCCGGATACCAGGCAGTGATGTGGCATACCAATAAGATGGATACGCTGTGGTCTTCCTTTTCGGGGACCCAACCTCGGCACCGTGCCGCGCCAATGCCGCCTGAAGTAGGGACCTTGTTCGAGCATCCCTTGCAGGGGGAGGGATGGGCGGCCAACAATCCAGACGGTGGTGCGGTGGTGTACTTCAGGTGGTCAAGCACGATGATCCTTCTGAACCCTGACGGCGACATCATGTCACTGGTAGACGGTGTTGAGAGGATACCGTTTCCGGAAACAGTCCATCTCGAACGCACGGTGCCGGATGTTGGAACGATCCGTGGATTCAAGGTCGACCCCGCGGCCGTCCCCGCGGCCAGGTCCGTAACGGCCAGTACATCGCGAGTCTTCGTGTTATTCCAGGGTATGACCGCAGAATCCGGCCGCCTGGTTGATTCCTATCGACTGTCTGACGGACTCTACCTGGGCACCTACCTGCTACCGAACCGTGCGGAAGCCATCGCTACGTTGGCAGATGGTCGCTTGGCGGCGCTCGAGAACAACTTCATCCCAACGGTGCGGCTGCTGGAATTGCGGGAAGCCGACGAGAGGTAGACCCCCATGGTAACCAAGAAAGCGAAAACCCTGTTGCTCCTGGCCTGTTTGCCTCTAGCAAATTGCTCAGGAGGTCGCGAAGGTCCAGCGGGCGTGCCTGGTCACCCGCTACCCAGGGATCTTGGAACCGGCCTCATCGTGGTCGCGAATCCACTGAGCTGTGGGCTCACCGGGGCTGAGTTCAACCGATTGAATGAAATCCATGCGGACGGCAGAGTCAAAGTGAGAATGGCTCTCATCGGGTCTGAGACCGACAGCCTGGCGGTTGCAGAGATGACCGAGAGAATGTCGCTCTCGATGCCGTCCGTCGAGATCAGCGTGGGCGAATACGTCGAATTGGTAGGCTCGCAGAGACTACGTCCTCCCGTCTTTCTCCTTGTAAAGCAGGGCGCACCGGTGATGACCATTGCCAATACCGAGCCTGCCTTGGCGCTTGACGCAGTCGAGGTCTTCTACTCACGCTAGATGCCATTAGAGGGGGCCTCCGGCCTCAGGAAAAAGGACTAATAGACGAATGTATAACAAAAGATGGATTGGGCTGGCAGGCCTATTGACCATTCTTGTATCCATTGCCAGTTCCTACACTACGATCGCCGCCGCAATGCGCCCCGGTTGGAAACAATGGCTTTGCGCCGGCGTTGGCTGTCCAGACGAGACATACGAAATCTGCATGGAGGTCGATTTCTCCAGTGACCTTCCGTTCAGTCCCCCTAGCGGATTGTATACCTGCTATGGGGCGAGTGATGGACCACCGCCCGCCCAGGAGTAGAAGATTGAATTGCAAATCAAGCGAAAGGAAGATTCCCGTGTCGGATTCCCGCCTGCTACGTGAACCGTCGTCGCACGTCCAGGGTAGAATGGCATGCCTGCCGCTCTGGAGCGTTCAATGGCTATTGATCGGATTGCTGTCTGTTGCCCTACTTGTATCGGTCGCGGCAGCTGTCCTTGCGATGGACTCAAAGGACGGTCCCAGTGTGACTTGCGACGATGTGGGATGCGGCAACGAAGTTCCACTGCATTGTTTTTCGTGGGAAGAAGACGGCATCGTGTGGACATGCTGGGAAGGCTACAAAGAGGGCGGCCCGGAACCCTTCTAGGCTGCCTTTGATGCACAAGTTCCCGTCCGGTTTGTCAACAATGGGTTCATCCCTGATGGGAGTCACCGAAGAGGACACATTGGACGTTTACATATACATCGTGTGGGTGAAGAAGGAGGAAACGAATCACATGAGAACAAAGCGGGGAACTGACGTGACCAGCCGTATCGTGGTCCCGCTGCTTCGTATTCGATTCGGTAGCACATCTGTGGCCGTTCTCGCTCTGGTCGCCACCAGTGCCGGAGTGGCGAGAGCCCAGGACTTCACCGCAAGGATTCCGGTGAAGTACACCGAGGCTTGCGATCTCGACCGATCGGACGTGGCCGCACGGGTAATCGCGCGCAACGAGGAAATCTACCCTCGCCTGGTCGCCCAGACGTCCAGCGGCTGGCTCGTTCACGACAGGTATGAGCAGCAAGTAGTGGAGCTGGATCAGGATCTCCGCAAGGTCCGCAGCTGGGGCCAGCACGGTCCCGGCCCAATGGAGTACAATAGTCCAGTGGGCCTGGGGCGGTTGGACTCGGCCCGTGTCGTGGTCGTAGACGGAAACCCGCCGTCCTTGATCGTGTTCGGCCCCGGCGGATCCGAGCACCGTCTTGCCATCTTTGCGCGGCCCACACATGCCGTTGTTGCAAACGGCAGGATACTGATCGCGACCAATGAGGCCACAGTTCACGAAGCAACGGTCGACGGCCAGCTGCGGACGGTGAATACCCGTGACGATTTCGGTCTTCCGGAGAACCCTGGCAGGGGCGCTACCCCGGCACCGCGGCTTCGCGAGGGCCATATGGCGTTTACCGGCCCGTCGGCTATCTGGAGGCTGGGCGCCAAGCCACAGCAGGTATTTCAGCGTTGCATCCATGATGACTTGCTGGGCATGCTCGAAGAGGCGATCCAGATTGATACGCCTTTCGGGGCACATCCGTTCAATCTCACCACGATGCAGGATTTCCTGCCTCTCGGCACCAAGGGATTCCTGACCCTTGGCGGGCTTGTGGTCAGAGTGGACATGGGTCGGGAGTTCCAGAAGCTCCGGTCCATTGAACACTACGACTCCGGGGGCAGGCTCAAGCAAGCCTGGAAGCTGACGGGGTATCCGGTAGTACAAGGAGTATTCGACAATCACGTAGTCGGCAGAATGCTGATATGGAACGAGGAGAAAATCGATGGAATGCAATTGGTTGAAGTTGAAGAACTTGGTGCTGTCAACAGGTAGGCTGGCGATCATGGCCGTCGCGCTATGGGTCGTAGCAGCGGGGGCCGGACCATCTCCAGTCTGCGCCCAGGATGAGGGTGAGTGCTGCACAGTCGAGATATCCAAATCGTTTCCCCCCTGGTGCGCGGACGTCACGATAACCTGTGATTGCGACGGGATATCGGGAACCATGGAAATCAACAACGCATGTTGCGGTTTCGGGTGCCTGTAGTGAGCAGGAACACATACATCGTGCTGGGAAGTGCCGTTGTGGCCTTACCCGTGGCTCTCGTCGTCTTGGTCGAGCTGACCACCTCGCGTGCAGAATCCTTCCACGAATGGTCTGCTGCCTACGGCTGGCTGATGCCGCTCATCCAGGTGTCGGTGTTTCCGGCGCTGGGTGTGCTACTCGCGACGTTGGCGCTGGCTGTGAGGCACGTGGTAAGGCGCAAGACCGGCAAGTATCGAATCGCCCAAGCACCAACATGCACAGTGCGGGGACTGAGCAACAAGTGACCTTGTCGCATATTCCCGTTCGCTTGTCGGCAAGTGGCCCCCAAATGGAAGTCACTGAGGACAATCCGGACGTTCAAATAGATGGTGTGGTTGAGGCTGCCGGACCTGGCCCCGGGTGCCCTCGCCGGAAGGGAGGATCAAAAGCAAGAGGCGAGACAACCGGCTGTAGCAATCTGAACTAGCGTACAACACTGGACAACAGCCGTAATATCAAGACAACAAAACGACCGCAAGTGCCCCGTTCCCTCCGATGGCCAGTGGGGGACGGGGCCAGGTTGTTGAATACGGCATGTACAAAGTACGCTTTTACCTAACACCTGGCCTCCCCGAGGTCAGCGCTACGCTGTGGTCTTTGCCTCACCTTCTGGCCGGGGACTTCCGGCGTGGGCCGCTGTCGCGGGATCCCGGCCTTGAAGACCTCGTAGGGCGTCCTGCCCTTCATCCCGTGGCTGCGGGCAGCTGGCGGTCATCGAACTTCGGGCCCCAGAGCTCAACTCTTCAGTGTTCAGTTGTGGCGCCCGCGCCCTTCGAGATCCTGCTTGATACCCGTACGGTGGAGACGCATACTCGGACAGACGCCCGAATGACCGCTCACCAACGCCGCGGAGGCGCCCGATCATGCCGAACACGACTCGAAAGAACTCGGTGCGGACCCACCACTCCTCCAGCAGCTCGGCGAACCTCACGCGCCGGAAATGGCTCGCCGCCACCGGGGCCGGCACGGCGGCCCTGTTGGTGAAGCCGGACCACCTGCAGGCGCACCTGCATGGCGGCGCCCCGTCCGGCGTGACCCCGGATGCCCAGGAGGGCACGGTCGTCTTCACAAACACCACTGTGGCCAACCCCGATGTCGTCCGGGACGACGTTGCACTGGCGGTCGAGGGCAGCCGCATCGCCGCGATCGGTCCCACGGACGAGGTGCTCGCGCAATTCCCGAGGGCCGAGCGGTACGACGGGCGCGGCAAGGCGCTCTTTCCGGGCCTGATCAACACTCACGCGCACATGCGGGCCGTCATTGCGCGCGGCTTTAACGAGGACTTCGGATTTCCGAACACGGCGAACCTGGCGGTTTCCCCCGCGAGTCTGCTGGAGGGGGGCGAAGGCAATCTCATGGTCCAGGTTGCGGCGCTCGAGGCGATCCGCACGGGGACCACGACGATCGTGGAGTACACCGGCAATGTTCAGCGGCAGGCGGCTGTGCTGGCCGATTCGGGGCTCCGGTGCGTGCTGGCCGAGGGGATTCGCGATGCGGAGAACGTGCCCGGCCCGATGTCCACGAGAGCGATGGCCCGGACGGTCAGCGAGACGCCGCGGTTCTCGGAGCGGCTGCGGGACGAAGGGATGCAGCGCATCGACGACCTTTTCAGCGCCTGGCACGGTGCGAGGGACGGGCGCGTGACGGTGTTTCCGGCGGCCGCGCTCACCGAGACGTCGTCGCCCGGGCTGCTGCGGGCGGTGCGCGATTTCGCCGAGACGCACGACCTCGGCTACACGATCCATCTGAACCAGAGCCGCGCCGAGTACGAGTTCATGGTCATGCACCACCGCCTGCGGCCGGCGGAATACCTGGACCGGCACGGCTTCCTCGGCCCCCGCCTTTTCGCGGCGCACGCCCGTTACGTCAACGACGACGAGATCGCGCTGCTCGGCAGGTCCGGCACCATCATCGCGCACCAGGCGGGGATGGCGGCGAACCGCGGCATCAGCCCGCCGATCCCGGCCCTGCGGACCGCCGGCTGCCCCATCGCGCTCGGCACCGACAACAACACCAACGACGTCTTCGAAGTGATGCGGATCGCCCTGCTGACCGAGCGGATCCGGCGCAACCGCGACGGCGACGAGGTGCCCGGCCTGGCGCCGCAGCCGGAGGACATTTTGGCGGACTGCACGCAGGGCGGGGCGCTGGCGGTGCAGCAGCCCGACGACCTCGGCACGCTGGACGTGGGGAAGAAGGCCGACCTGCTCGTGGTGGACACGCTGCGGGCCCACCTCGTGCCGGCGGGGCGGATCATCTCGGCGCTGGTGCACAGCGGGCATCCGGGCGATATCGAGTCGGTGATGGTCGATGGTCGGTTCGTCATGCGGGACCACGCGGTCACCACCATGGACGAGGAGGCGATCCTGCGGGAGGCCGACGCGGTGGGGAGGCGGATCTGGGGTCAGGTGCTGGAGGCGAGTCCGCTGACGGTGCCGAGGTTGCCGCGGGGTTGACGCGTGCGGTGACCGGCGGCCGCCCGAGCTCTGAGCGCCCGAACGGACTCCGATATCGTGAATACTAAACACAATTGTTAAGTATTAAGCTCCACTGAACATGTGGCTCGACCAAGACAGAATCGGTAGGACAAGCGGGCAACTATTAAGGATTTCTTGGTAGTTCGAAGAGAAGGCGATGCGGAATCGTTAGCTTCCAGCGTCCCCCGCGACGGAGCACGAATCTCACGGATGAGCGAGCGCCGGGTCGAGGAAGGAGGAGCCGACCAAGTGACTGACACCCCCGAACCCCGCCCGGGCGGCGAGGTTGTCGTCTATGAGGCTCCGGACGGCGAGGTCTCGCTGAACGTGCGGTTCGACCAGGACACCGTGTGGCTGACGCAACGGCAGATGGCGGAAGTGTTCGTCACATCGAGCGAAAACGTGATCATGCATCTTCGCAACGTGTTCGTGCAAAATGAGTTGGACGAGCGGGCAACGACTAAGGATTTCTTAGTAGTTCGAACGGAAGGCGCACGGCAGGTCCGCCGCTCCATAAAGCACTACAACCTCGACGCCATCATCTCGGTCGGCTATCGGGTGAACTCGACGCGCGCCGTGCGGTTCCGCCAGTGGGCCACGCGCACGCTTCGCGAGCACCTGGTCCGGGGCCACACTCTGAACGAACGCCGCCTCGCTGAGCGCGGCCTGCGCGAAGCCAGAGAGACGCTGGATCTACTCGCGAGCACCCTCCGTAGCCAGTCGTTGGTGAGCGGTGCCGGAGAGGCCGTCCTGGAGCTGGTCACGCGCTACGCCGACACGTGGCGGCTGCTGCTCGAGTACGACGAGGGCCGGCTCGAGACTCCGCCCGGCACGCGGCCGCCGTCCGCCGCCCTCGACCACGACCATGCGGTCGCTGCGATTGCCGACTTCAAGGCGGCGCTGGTCGCGCGCAAAGAAGCGTCGCACCTCTTCGGCATTCAACGTGGAGATGCGCTGGAGGCCATTCTCGGCAACGTTGAGCAGACCATGTTCGGCGAGCCGCTCTACCGCACCCGCGAAGAAAAGGCCGCGAATCTGCTCTACTTCCTGGTCAAGGATCATCCGTTCACCGACGGGAACAAGCGTATCGCATCACTGCTCTTCCTGCTCTACCTTCGCCAGGAGGGGTTGCATCACGACCTGAACCCCCAGGCGCTCACCGCGCTCACCCTCCTCATCGCCGAGAGCGCCCCCGCCAACAAGGATCTGTTGGTCCGCCTGGTCGTCAATCTGCTTGCGGGCTCGGAGGCCTGACCCCGCGCCGGCTCAGTCCCGCAGGTGCTCGTTGAAGAACGCGATGGTCCGCTCCTGCGCGAGGCTAGCAGCTTCCTGGTCGTAACGCGGGGTGGTGTCGTTGTGAAAGCCGTGGTTCGCACCCTCATAGACGTGGACCACGAAGTCCTTCCCGCTCGCCTCCAGCGCCTCCTGGTAGGCCGGGTAGCGGGCGTTGATCCGCTCGTCCAGACCCGCGAGCTGGATCATGAGGGGCGCCTGGATCGAGGGCACGTCCTCCAGGTCCGGCGCCGACCCGTAGAACGGCACCCCGGCGCCCAGATCCGGAAGCCGGACTGCGAGCTGATTCACCACTCCGCCGCCGTAGCAGAACCCGACGGCCCCGACTCGCCCGGTGGTCGTCTCGTGGTCCCGCAGGAACCGGAACGCCGCCACCCAGTCCTCCATCATCACGTCCCGGTCGAGCTGCCGCTGCATCACCCGGCCCTCGTCGTCGTTGCCGGGATAGCCGCCCAGAGGGGTGAGCGCGTCCGGCCCCAGGGCCACGAAACCCGCGGCGGCGAACCTGCGGACCACGTCTTCGATGTAGGGGTTCAGGCCGCGATTCTCGTGGATGACGAGGACCGCGGGCCCGGGCTCCGTCGCACCGGCGGGCACGGCCATGTAGCCGCGCATGGTCCCCGAGCCGTCGGGCGAAGGGTAGGTGACGTACTCCTGCCGGATCCGGGCGTCGTCGGTCGCCACCTGCCGCGCCCACGCGTAGTTCGGACGAAGCGCCTCGAGGACCGCCGCGGCGGCCGCTCCACCGCCGAGCACCTTGCCGGCCCCCTCCAGGAAATCCCGGCGCTGGATGTGCCCGTGGACATAGCCGTCGAAGAGCGCCAGCACCTCCTGGGGGAAATCGCTCGCCTTCTTTCGTTTGGTCATTGGATCCCTCCGCAAATCGTGTGATGACTGTTACTGCCGGGCCTCAACGGTAACGACGGTCTCAGGGTCCCAAGCTTGCAGGTGGCGGACGGGGCACGCAAGCGGCGTGAGCGATCGTGTCGGGAGGGGTCGGCGCGCTACGCAAGGTGGCTGCGCTGCCGGTCAGTCGCCGCCCTCCTCGGCGTCGCGACGCGCGATCCGCTCCAGCCTCGGCTGGATGGACGACATCACCGCCGCGAACAGCACCAGCGCCCATCCTACCGAGAGGATGAGGTGCGCGCCGACCAGCGCCCGGGCAGCGACCGACACCGGTGCGAGGGCCGCGTAGTCCTGGGCGAGGGCGTTGAAGAAGGCGAACCACAGCCAGTCGATGACCCCGGTGCCGGCGCCGGCAAAGGCTCCGGGCTGAAAACGCTCCAGCATGCCGTAGAACCCGGCGAACAGGACGATGATGGCGACGTAGCCGACCCCAAACCCGCCGATCGGAACCCACATCACGCGCAGGTAGTCGGCGAGTCGGCTGTACACCCGAAGCCGTGGTCGAAGCCAGACCATCGCTGTCCGCCCGAGGAGGAAAGTGGTCGCCGGGACACCGACCAGCATGACGGGCAGGCGCCAGGCAACCTGCGAGGGATCCAGGCCTTCAACCAGCATCCCAAAGGCAACCATGGGAGGCAATACTGCCGCGCCCAGGACGAGCATGCGGGGAGGACGGGGATCGAGCCATCCCTCACGGTGCCGGCTCAGGAGGCCGGCCAGAAGGGCGGTCCAGGGGTTCAACACGAAGATGACAAGCAGCAGCTGCACGCTCCACTGCGAAGCGCCAAGGGCGATGACGAGGGGAAAGAGTCCCAACGCCAGCAGGGTAGACACGATGAGGGTCTCACGGCTCGCGTCGCGATACCCGCGGAGAGATGACCGGAGTCCGTCGATCAAGCCAATGGCCAGAGCGAGAATGGGAGGGATGAGCCAGCCGGGTCCGGTGTATGGAAAGACTCCGGCAAGCAGCGCAGTAGCAATCCCCACAATCGACCCAACCAGAATGCCGGTCCCGGGGCCGCCCTTCGGTCCTCCGCGAAGACCGACACCCACGCCGAAGGCCAGCCCGCACCCCGCTCCCATCAGGACATCCTCGTGGACTCCGGTGATTGCGTAACCGAAGGGCACGACCACCAGGGCGACGGCGGCCGCAATCCGGACTGCTTGCCAAACTGTTCGGATCGACATGGACTTCTTCAAGCTCCACTAACTGAATGCACTAGCCGTCGCCGCCATCGTCCCCAAGGCGCTGTGCGATCCGGTCCAGCTTCGGCCGGATGGACGACATCACGGCCGCGAACAACACAAGTGCCCAGCCCGCCGAGAAGATCAGGTGGACTCCCACCAGTACCCTCGCGGTTACGGAGACCGGGGCGACGGTCGCGAAATCCTGGCCGAGGGCGGTGAAGAACGCGAAGGACAACCAATCGGTGATTCCCGTTCCGGCACCGGCAAACGCGCCTGGGCGAAAACGTTCCAGCGTCCCGTAGAACCCGGCGAACAGGGCGATGATCGTCAGATAGCCTACGGCGAACCCGCCGATCGGGACCCACATGACGCGCAGGTAGTCGGCAAGACGGGCGTACACTTGAAGCCGCGGCTGCAGCCAGGTTATCACGGCGCGCCCCAGAAGAAACGCCCCCGCGGGAAGCGCCACCAGCAACGCGGCCAGGACAGCGGCGGCGACGACCAGGACGATGGCTATGGGCCCCCTGATCTCTGACGCAAACAGAAGACCCATGACGACGAATACTGCAACTGCACCCAGCACCAGAAGTCGGGAGGGGCGGGCATCCTGCCAGCCCTCCCGGCGGCGGCTGAGGAAGCCGGCCATCAGCGCGGTCCAGGGTACGAACAGGAGGGGCTGAATCAGTATCACCAGGTTGCGGGGGAAGGTGGCCATCACAAAGGGAAGGAGCCCGAGGCAGAGGAGCACGGACATGATGAACGTTTCGCGCCTCAGGTCCCGATAGCCCACGAGCGATGGCCCGCGGATCCCGCTGATGAGGCCAACCGCCAAGGCGAGCGTGCTGGGGATGATCAATCCCCATCGGTTGCCGGAAAGCGCACCGGCAAAAAACACCGCAGCGATCCCCACCATCGAACCGAGCAGGATGCCGGTCCACTGGCCACCCAGCGAGTGTCCCCGGAGACCAACGCCCGCCCCGATCGCAATCCCGCAGCCCGCTCCGATCAGGACATCGGTGTGGACCCCGGTAAACGCATATCCGAAGGACACGACAACCAGTGTGACGCCGGCCGCGATACGGACAGCCAACCAGGTCAGTGGGTTCGGTATTCTCTGCACTTCTTGGCGTGGGTCTGAGAGTGGGCGTCCATATAGCGGATCAGAAAACGCCGCGCAAGTCAGGCAAGAGCTGGCGGATGGTCGCGACGCCGAGGCGTGTCAGTTTCAAAGCCTTGCGCAGGAGGACGGAACAACGTAGCATTCAGGTGCTACACGGAGATGGCGCAATGGTTCGAAGTGTCAAACTGCGACGGATGGGCGGATCGGTCGGGGCTACGCTGCCCAAGGACATGGCGGAACGCCTGCACCTCGAGGTCGGCGATGAAGTGCTGGCCGTGGAGACGGCAGACGGGATCCTGTTGAGTCCGTACGATCTGGATGTTGAGGAGGGGCTGACAATCGCCGCCGAAGCCCAGAAACGCTACCAGGGAGCTCTCAGGGAACTCGCCAGGTGACGCCGCGGGAGCCACGGTGGGTTCCCCGGCTGGTCATTGAGGCGGTCCATCTCGACCAGGTCCGCGAACACGGCGGTCTGATCGGCATTCGAGACGAGAACGCCCTCGAGTCGGGTCTGGTCCGCGCGAGGCAGAGATGGACCTATGAGCCGGACTCGGATCTGGCGCGTCTCGCTGCTGGCTGTGCCTTCGGGATTTGCACCAATCACCCGTTCCGCGACGGCAACAAGCGCATCTCTTTCCTGGCAGCGGTTGTCTTCCTGGGCCTCAACGGGTATGACCTCGTGGCTTCCGATGAGGAAGTGGTTGAGAAGATGACCGCCGTTGCATCCGGCAAGCTCGGTGAGGAAGCAATCGCTGACTGGATTCGCTCGCGAATCGAGCCCCGCGCGGGCGTCTGACAGGGCCCGCCGGACCCGGAGATTACCCCATAATCTCCTCGTACACCCGCAGGAAGTTGTCGCCCATGACCTGCGCGACTTCGTTGCCTGAAAAACCCCGCTGCTCCAGGCGCTCCGCGATGATGTGCATCTTCTCGGGCCGGTCGAGTTCCTCGATGAAGGGCGGCCAGCGCACGTCGACTTCCGGCTTGAAGTGGAACTGCGCGTGGAAGTCCCAGAACGCCTGCTCGGTGGGGAAGGAGGTGCGCCAGCCCCCGATGCTGGAGTCCGTGCCGATGCCGACGTAGTCGACGCCCACCAGGTCCGCGACGTACGCGATGTGATCGACGAAGTCGTCCAGCGTGGAGCGCGGCTTCTTGCTCACGAAGAAGTTGACGGTCGTGATGCCCATCACTCCGCCGCGCGCCGCCAGCGCCCTGATCTGCTCGTCGGTCTTGCAGCGGGGATTGTCGCACAGGGCACGGCAGTTCGCGTGGGTAAACAAGACGGGCGTGCTGGAGACCTCGATCGCATCCATGGTGCTGCGCACACCGGTGTGTGAGACGTCGACGATCATCCCCAGTTCGTTCATCCTCTCCACGACCTCGACACCGAAGTCGCTGAGGCCGACATCGACCCGCTCGGTACAACCCGCTCCCAGGGCGTTCAGCGAGTTGTACGTCAGCTGCATCTGGCGGATGCCGAGGTTGTAGAAGAACTCGACGTTGGCAAGGTCGCGCTGGAGGTGCGTCGCGTTCTGGAACCCGATCATGACGGCGATCTTGCCTGCGCGCTTCGCTTCCAGAATATCGGCGGTCCGCCGCACGTGGATGACGCGATCCGGGTAGCGGTTGAAGTTGCCGTGCCAGCTCGCGATGTCCTGCACCGCCTGTTCGTAGCCGAAGGGCGGGTCGCCGGGGGCGCCGAGCGTCGTCTCGATCATGGTCAGGCCCGAGCGCTCGATCTCGTCGAAGCCTTCCGGGCCGAAGCGGAGTCCGCCGAGGGCGTCGATCCAGATGTCTTCCTGTTGGGCGGGCGGCTGGGTGCGACGAATGGACTCGGGTGAAGCATCAAAGGCGCGAGCGCTTCCTCCCAAGCCGAGCGCGGCGACACCAGCTCCGGCTCCGTGTACAAACTCTCGTCGGGAAAGTGACATTGTGTCTATCCTTTGCTGAACACCCTCGGGATTGCGCGCAACGTAACACTCTCCACCGTGATCCGAATATTGAACACGGACGGGAATCATCGGCAACCGCTACTCTGCAACAGCCACTGCGGTTGTCCAAGCGATCAGGGGCGGCAAATGACCAGACGCAGAAGTCCGGATTCGGGCGCCCAGGCCCGCACCTGCATCCGCGCCCCCACCCGCACCGCCGCCTGCCGCCCGGGTGTCTCCATTCCAGGAACTTTACTCCTGCTTGCCGCCACCGGATGCGGAAACCTTTTCACCGGTCCCGACGCAGACGAGATCACCGAGCTTCCGCGCGACTTGAGCGCGTCGGAGGTCGAGGTCATAAGGGCGACCAACCGGTTCGGGTTCGACCTGCTCGCGCAGGCCAACCACCCCAACGAAAACCTCTTCCTGTCGCCGCTCTCGGCGTCGATGGCGCTCGGGATGACCATGAACGGAGCAGCGCGGGAGACCTGGAACCAGATGCGCGACGCGCTCGGGTTCGGGAGCCTCGCCGAGGAAGAGATCAACGCCTCCTACAAATCCCTGCTTGAACTCCTCGTCGGCCTCGACCCCGCTGTCGAAACCGCGATCGGCAACTCTGTGTGGACCCGGCAGGGCTTCCCGCTGCATTCGGCCTTCCTCAACACCGTGCGAGAGACCTTTGACGCCGAGGTGGCGGAACTCGATTTTGCGAACCCAGCTGCGTCCGCGCGGATCAACGAATGGGTCCAGGCCGCCACGCACGGTCGCATCGAGGACATCGTTCCCGACGTGATTCCCGCCAACGTCGTCATGTACCTGATCAACGCGATCTACTTCAAGGGTTCGTGGACCTTCCGGTTCGATCCGTCCGACACCCGGGACGAACCCTTCCGTCTGGACGACGGTTCCACCCGAACCGTGCCGCTCATGACCCTCCGCGGAGAACTGCCGTATCAGGAGAACAGCCGCTTCCAGGCCGTGGACCTGCCGTACGGAGGCCGCGCCTTCTCGATGACTGTGCTCCTTCCACGGCAGGACATGAGCGTGGACGCCCTCGCGGAATCGTTGGACGCAGCGGAATGGGAGGGTATCGCCGACGGCTTCAGCGAAACCGATGTGCTGCTCTTTCTTCCGCGCTTTCGAATGGGCTACGAACGCAGGCTCAACGACGACCTCATCGCCCTGGGCATGGTCGACGCGTTCGATCGCCGCGCCGATTTCACCAGGCTCTCGCCGGTCGGCGACCTGTTCATCTCCGAGGTCAAGCAGAAGTCCTGGGTGGATGTCAACGAGGAAGGTACCGAGGCGGCCGCCGCAACCGTGGTCGCGATAGCTGAAACCTCCTCCGGTCCGGTCGTTCGCGCCGATCGGCCCTTCCTCTTCTTCATCCGGGAACGCCTCTCAGGCACCATCCTCTTCGCCGGCAAGCTCGCGGGTCCGCCGGCGAGTTCGGGAATGTGACGCGGGTCGATGACGGTCTTCCGCCCTCCACCCGTGTTCGCCCGGGTAGTCCTGGTCACGATCTCCGCCCTGTGCTGCAGTGCCCCTCCCGACCTGGCTCCCGAGACCGAGACGTGGGTCACGGAGTACGAATTCGAAAATGGAAGCGCGGTCGGAGGCCCCGCCGCGTTTGCGCAGGTCAGCGATGTTCGCGTTGCACCGGACGGGGAGCGCGTCTTCGTGCTGGAGCCCTACCTTGCCCGCGTAAGCGTCTGGACACCTGGCGGCGACCTTCTGCTGGACCTCGAGAAGCCTGGCGAAGGCCCAGGAGAGTTCCAGACGCCCCGGCGGGTCGATCCCGGTCGCGACGGCTTCTCCGTGCAGGACTCCCGACGATTCACGTTCTTCGCACCGGACGGCACGGTCTTGCGCACGGTTCCGAACCCGCCGGCGACGCTGAGTTTTCAGGGCTCTCGGCTACTGCCCCAACTCTTGACCGAAAGCGGCGGCTATCTGGTCGTCCCGGCCATCACGGGCAGCGCCTCGGCCGCTTGGACAGGGGAAGATCCCTTCGAAAGGGTGCCAGTGTTGCACGTCTGGGCACAGGGCGACCGGTGGAGCATGGATACGATCGCTCTCCTGGACACGAGGAATCGGAACCTGTCTCTCCGGCCGGCAGGCTCGGAGTGGGAATTCACGTGGGAATTCCATACGGCCCAGCCCCTGGCTGACAACGACCTCACCTACTTCGATCCCCAAGCCGGGAACATGATCATGGCCCGCAGGAATATCGGAGACGGTGTGATTGAGTTGCTGGAGATCACTTCCTTTGGCGATACCATCTGGAATCGTCGTTTTTCGGTCGAACCGATTGGCTTGCCCGCGGAACTCCTGGAGGGTGCCATCGATGTCCTCACCGGGTACCTGGTCAACCAGTCGGCGATGGCCGGACAGCCGGCATCCGCCGGTGAGGCCCGCGCACTGGTCGAAGACGCTTTCTACGCACCCGATCCACTGCCATCCATTCGCGATCTGCTTGGGATGTCGACCGGGGACGTGTGGATGCAGACGTTCGAGGAAACGGATACACTGGTGGTCTGGTACTCCATCGGGCGCGGCGACAACGAGTCGGGACTGCGGCGGGTGCTCTTGCCCAGGGGTTTCCAGGCGCGAGACGCGACCGCGAGCCACGTCTGGGGCTTGCGGCGCGACTCGCTCGGAGTCACCTACGTGGCCGGTCGCAAGCTGGTCCGGAGGCCGCAATCGGAGTGATGCGCAAATGAGGCAAACACAAGGGGGGAGGGGAGCAGGATCCATCCCGCTGGTGGTCTGCCTTTCCCTGGCTTCTTCGGCGGCTCCAGAGGTCGCCGGCCAGAGCTGGACGACGCAGCCGGACTACGAGATCGGCGCTGCGCTGGGGCGTGGATTCACGCGGGTCGGGAGCGTTCGAGCAAGCCGCGATGGTACGCGGATCCATGTCGTCGAGCCTTTGGCGAGTCGAATAACCGTGTGGTCTCCCGGTGGTCAGCTCCTTCTCCGACTGGACGACGAGGGTCGGTCCGCCGACTGGGGACGCCCCTACGACGTCCGGTTGCTGCCAGACGGCTTCCGGGCGGCGTATGACCGGCATTTTGTGCGCTTTTCCGATGATGGGGTCGTTCTTGAGGTTCGGGAATCCTCGATATGGGGAGCGGAAACGGTACTGGCGGATCACAGCATTCTGGCGCGAGACAGACCGCCTCCGCCGGCCTCCATGCTGGGTTGGATGGAAGGCGAGCCCGTGCAGGAGCAAGCGATCCTGCACTACGCCGGAACCCCTGAGAACCGAACCGCGGATACAGTCGCCGTGCTCGATGTACGGCGTGTGGTACTTGGCATCCGTTTCGACGACGGTTCCTCGCCGATTCCCGAAGCGACGTTTACCACGCAACCGTTCACGGACTCCGACCTCAGCTATCTGGATGGGGATAGGGAGAGCGTGGGGATCGTGCGGAGAAACGGAGTTCCCGGTCAGGTCGTCGTAACGGAAATCACTGCCCGTGGTGATACGGTCTGGCGGCGACCGCTTGCGCTTCAGGCGGTGCCGCTGCGCGGTGGACAGGTCGAGGAGGCGGTTCAGGATCTGGCCGCTGGCGCCGTGTCTTCCGCGCAGCGCATGGGTCGTCCCATGTCGGATTCAACGGCGCGCCGGCTTGCCGCGGAAGCACTCTACGTGCCCGAGTATCTTCCCGCCGTGGCCGAGGCCCGGGTGACCGCTTCCGACGAACTCTGGCTACGATCCCCCGAGGTATCCGAGACGCACAGCGTCTGGTACGCCCTGCGCCGGCACGACGATGAGACGCCACCTCGCCGGGTGTTGCTGCCGGAGTGGTTTGAACTGCGGGACGCGACACAAACGCACGTGTGGGGGTTGCGGTTCGATGAGGACGGCGGGCTCCGGGTCGTGGGGCGCAGACTGGTTGAGGGCGCCGGGCGTCTACAATACTAAATCAAATTGTTTAGTATTATCGGCTTTTTCCTGCAGATCCACCAGCGGGGCCGTGTAATCACCCGAGAAACACGCCGTGCAGTACGGGCTGCCCTCGGCCACCGCGTCGACCATCCCGTCCAACGACAGATACCCGAGCGAGTCCACCTCCAGATCGGCGGCGATCTCGTCCACCGACATTCCCGACCCCTTGAGCTCTTCCCTGGACGGCATGTCGATCCCGTAGTAGCAGGGATGGCGCACCGGCGGACTGGCAACACGGAAGTGCACCTCGGCCGCCCCCGCGCCGCGAATAAACTTGACCAGGCTGGTCGATGTCGTGCCCCTGACGATCGAGTCGTCCACCACGACCACGCGCTGGCCGGCGAGGACCTCTTTTACCGGGTTGTACTTGACGCGCGCCCCGAAATCGCGGTCGGCCTGCGACGGGCGGATGAAGGTTCGGCCGATGTAGTGGTTGCGGAGCAGACCGAGCTCGTAGGGGATGCCGCTCTGCTCGCTGTAGCCGAGCGCCGCCGAGTTGGCGCTGTCCGGCACGGCGATCACGCAGTCGGCGGGAACCGGGTGCTCCCTGGCCAGCTGCCGCCCGAAGGCCCGCCGTGCCCTGTCCACGCTCATCCCCCAAAGGTTCGAGTCGGGGCGGGCGAAGTATACCAGTTCGAAGATGCAGGGCGCTGGGGTCTGCGGGTGCAGGCCGGGGAGGCTTTCGACCTCGCCGTTGCGGAAGCGCACCAGCTCGCCGGGCTCGATGTCCCGGACGTAGGTGGCATCCATGATGTCGAGGGCACAGGTCTCGCTGGCGACGATGTGTCCGCCGTTCAGCTCGCCCATGACGAGCGGTCTGAAGCCGCGCGGGTCCCGCACCGCGTACATCGTTTCGCCGACGGTCATGACGAGCGAATAGGCGCCCTCGAGGAAGCTGAGCGCGTCGCGCAGCTGCGCCTGCACCATCTGGTGCCGCGACCGAGCGATCAGGTGCACGATGACCTCGGAGTCGGAGGTGCTCTGGAAGAGTGCGCCTTCGTGCACGAGCCGGCGCTTCACCGCGTGGGCATTGGTGAGGTTGCCGTTGTGCACGATCGCCAGATCGCCCTCCGAATACCCGACCACGATCGGCTGGGCGTTGACCCGCTGCCCGCCGCCGGCCGTGGAGTAGCGGACGTGGCCGAGCGAGGTGTTTCCCGGTAGCGATTCGAGCCGTTTCGCGTCGAAGACGTCGGAGACGAGGCCGAGCTCCTTGTATACGCGTGTCCGACCGTTGTTGGCGGCGCAGATGCCGGCCGCCTCCTGCCCGCGGTGCTGTAGCGCGTAGAGCGCGAGGAATGAAAGCTCGGCCGCGTTCTCGACCCCGCAGATCCCCACGATCCCGCATTCCTCGCGCGGACGGTCGTCCAGGAGGGGCAGATGGATGTCGGTCGGTCCGCGCCCGCCCTGTGGCATTATCCCGCCTCGTCCATGATTCCCGGGATGGCGCCGAAATAGCGCTCCCGCAGTGTGCTCAGTTCCAGCCGCAGCGCGGCAGTCGTCGTCTCGATCCTGAGGGGCGAGCCTTCGCCCGTGACGGTGCCGATGCATGTGCAGGGGACGCCGTAGTCCGCGGCGAGACGGCGCACCCGCTCTTCGTCGCCTGGGGCGCAGCTGACCACGATCCGCCCGTGGTCCTCGCCGAAGAGCAGCGCGGCGTCGGGGAGGTCGTCCTCGAAGCGCACGGAAGCGCCGACCCCGGAGCCCTTGCGCGGCCTCCCCAGGCAGGACTCGGTAAGCGTGGCGGCGAGGCCACCGCTGGCTACGTCGTGGGCCGACTTGAGGACGCGCCGGGAAGCCATGGCCAGGATGCAGCGCTGCAGCGCGCGTTCGGCGCTGAGGTCGACGCCGGGCGGCTCTCCCGCGACGAGGTCGTGCAGTGCATAGAGGTACTCGGAGCCGCCCAGTTCACCGGTGTTGGCGCCCAGCAGCAGGATCGCGTCGCCGGCGTCCTGGAAGGGGTGCCGGACGATCGTGTCCAGGTCCTCCATGACGCCGATCATGCCGATCACGGGGGTCGGGTAGACGGCCTTGCCGTCGGTTTCGTTGTAGAAGGAGACGTTGCCGCCGGTGACCGGGGTCTCGAGATAGCCGCAGGCATCGCGCATCCCCAGCACCGCCTCACGGAACTGATACATGATGTGCGGCTTGAGCGGGCTGCCGAAGTTGAGGCAGTTGGTGATGGCCATCGGGACCGCGCCGGTGCACACGACGTTGCGGGCGGCCTCGGCGACGGCACCCATCGCGCCGACTCGCGGGTTCAGATAGGTGTGCCGGCCGTTGCAGTCGGTGGACGCCGCGATGCCCCGATTGGTGCCGGGGATCCGGATCACGCCCGCGTCGCCGCCCGGCCGCTCGATCGAGTTTGCGCGCACGGTCGTGTCGTACTGCTCGTACACCCACTGCTTCGAGGCCACGTTGGGCGACCCCACCACGCGCAGGAAGGCGTCCCGCAGCCCGACGGGCGGCTCCACGTACGGCGAGATGTCCATCGTGCGCAGCGCCCGCACCTCGTCGCCCTCCTCGCCGGGCCGCTCGTAGGTCGGGCAGCCTTCGGTAAGGGGCAGGGCGGGGATGTCCGCCACCACGACGCCGTCCTCGAGCACGCGGAATGCGCCGCTCGCGGTGACGCTGCCGATCGTCTCGGCCTCCAGCTCCCACTTCTCCAGGATCTCACGGACGGCGTCCTCACGGCCCGCCGCGGCGACCACAAGCATCCTCTCCTGCGACTCCGAAAGGAGAATCTCGTACGGCGTCATCCCGTCCTCGCGGACCGGCACCAGCGCCACATCCATCTCCACGCCCGTGCCGGACCGCCCGGCCATTTCGGAACCGCTCGACGTCAGCCCCGCGGCCCCCATGTCCTGGATCCCCACGATGTGGCCGCTGGCGATCAGCTCCAGCGATGCCTCGAGGAGCAGCTTCTCGGTGAACGGGTCGCCCACCTGGACCTGCGGCCGGCTCGCCTCGTCGTCCCCCTCGGACAGCTCCTCCGACGCGAAGGTGGCGCCGTGGATCCCGTCGCGGCCGGTGCGCGCGCCCACCGCCATCAGCGTGTTGCCCACGCCCTCGGCGGTCCCGCGGATCAGCTCCTCCTTGCGCATCAGCCCCAGGCACATGGCGTTGACGATCGGGTTTTCCTCGTAGCCGCGGTCGAAGTACACCTCGCCGCCGGTCGACGGGATGCCGACGCAGTTGCCATAGTCGCCGATCCCCTTGACGACGCCGCCGAAGAGGTAGCGCACGCGGGGGCGGTCGAGGTCGCCGAAGTGGAGCGAGTTGAGCGTCGCGACCGGGCGCGCGCCCATGGTGAAGACGTCGCGCAGGATGCCCCCGATCCCCGTGGCCGCCCCCTGGTAGGGCTCGACGGCCGACGGATGGTTGTGGGACTCGATCTTGAAGGCCAGCGCGTAGCCGCCGCCAACGTCGATCACGCCCGCATTCTCGCCCGGGCCCTGGATGACCCAGGGAGCCTGCGTCGGCAACAGCCGGAGCAGCCGCTTCGAGTTCTTGTAGCCGCAGTGCTCGGACCACATCGCCGAAAAGACGCCCAGTTCGGTGAAGGTGGGATCGCGGCCGAGGATGCGCTGGATCTGGGCGAACTCGTCGGGCGAAAGGCCGTGGTCGTCGACCAGTTCCGTGGTGATGGGAGGGTCGCCGGGGCGGGGCTCGGGGGCCGCGATTGTGGCGGTGCCGCCCGCCGGGGCCGCGCCGCAGCCGGATGCGTCGCGATCCGCGGACATCATGCCACCTCCGCGCGCGCGAGAGCTCCCACCAGGGAAGCGAAGAGGGGCAGGCCGTCGACCGACCCCAGCGCGGAGTCGAAGGCGCGGTCGGGGTGCGGCATCATGCCGAGCACATTGCCCCGCGCGTTGATGATGCCGGCGATGTTGTTGAGCGATCCATTCGGATTGGCATCGTCCGTCACGGCTCCGGCCTCGTCGCAATACCGAAGTACCACGCGCCCCTCCGATTCCAGCTTGGCGAGCGTTTCCGGGTCCGCGTAGTAGTTGCCGTCGGCGTGGGACAGCGGCATGCGGATCACCTGGCCCTCGTCGTACCGGTCGGTGAACAGCGTGTCCGCACGCTCCACGCGCATGCGGCAGTCGTGCGACTGGAACCGGAGCGACTCGTTGCGCAGCAGCGCCCCCGGGAGCAGTCCCGCCTCGCAGAGCACCTGGAAGCCGTTGCAGATCCCGACCACGAGGCCGCCGCCGCGCGCGAAGTCGATCACGGAGTCCATGATCGGGCTGAAGCGGGCGATCGCGCCGGGCCGCAGGTAGTCGCCGTGCGCGAAGCCGCCGGGAACGATCACCGCGTCCGCCCCGCCCAGCGAGGTCTCGCGGTGCCAGAGATAGCGCGGCGATCCGCCCGCGACCTCCACGGAGCGGTGGCAGTCCTGGTCGCAGTTGGATCCCGGGAAGGTGATGATCGCGATGTTCATCGAGCTGCCCCTCCGTTCCCCGACGCGGTCACCCGGAAGTCCTCGGTGACCGGGTTGGCGAGGAGCTTGCGGCACATCTCCTCGACTCGGTCGCGTGCGGCCTCGGGCGTCGCGGCCGTGACCTCGAGGTAGATCGCCTTGCCGACCCGCACCTCGTCGACGGCGTCGTATCCCAGCGACGACAGGGCGTGATGGATTGCCTTGCCTTGCGGATCCAGCAGGCCGGGCCGGGGCGTGACCAGGACCTCCACTGTGAATCGGCTCAAGAGCGCTTCTCCTTCCATTGAATGATATCGGTTTCGGGGGTGTCCGATGAGCGGTCGCGGTCTTCGGCCATCTCGGGCTCGTGCGTCAACTCCTGGTAGTCCACGTCGCGGGGCTCGACGTCCGAGTCCTCGTCGTCCGGCTCCTCGTCCAGAAGGGGATCCCGCTCGGGCAGCCTCTGCAACAGACCCAGAAAGACCGATCTCAGCAGCCCCCACAGCGCATAGCCGACGATTGCCGGGAAGAACCAGTAGTAGGGGACCGTGACGGCCAGCCCCAGACAGGCCAGGAGAAGTACCGTCCTGATGATCCCGCGCCGGCTGCGGAAGTCCAGCGGGGGCAGCTTTGCGTACGGGATGTGGCTCACCATGAGGATCGAGACCAGGACGGTCGTGATCACCATGATCTCGGGCCAGGGGAGGCCTGCCAGGTACTGCTGGAAGAGCGGCGTGGTGGTGAAGGGGTAGTGCGTGGCCAGCATCAGGCCGGCCGCGGGGGACGGCAGGCCGTGAAAGTGCGTGCGTGCCTCTCCGCCCTGCTCGACGTTGAAGCGCGCCAGCCGCAGCACCGCAACCGCCACGTAGGCGAACCCGATCAGCCAGCTCCAGTCGGACTGCGGGAAGTACAGCAGGACCAGGATCAGCGCCGGCGCGACCCCGAAGGAGACCGCATCGGTGAGCGAATCCAGCTCTGCCCCGAAGGCCGACCCCGTTCGGGTGACCCGCGCCACCCTCCCGTCGAGGTAGTCGAGCATCCACGCGATGACGATGCACCAGGACGCCCAGATGAAGTCCCCCCGGAAGGCCGCGACGATCGCGTAGAATCCGAAGAAAAGGTTCCCCAGCGTAAAGGCCGAGGGCAGGATGATGACCCCGCGCCTGAGGTTGCCGCGCGGGCGTTCCCCGCGCAGCCGGCTCCAGCGTCGAGGTCTCCGGTTGCGAGGCGTCATGATGCTCCCTCAGACAAGTCGATCCGGGCGACGGGGGTCTCTCCCCCCCGCACCACGTCCCCCGGCTCGACCGTGACCGGCCAGTCCGGCGGCAGAAAAAGGTCCACCCGCGAGCCGAAGCGGATCAGCCCGATCCGGTCGCCCTTCGCCACCCGGTCCCCCTCGCGCGGGTAGGTCACGATCCTCCGCGCCACGAGCCCCGCGATCTGCCGCACCAGAACCGGCCCGGCCCCGGTCTCGATCCCGAGCGAAGCTCGTTCATTGCTGCTGCTCGCCTCCTCCCGCCACGCCGCCAGATACCGGCCCGCCCGGTAGGAGTAGTGCCCGACGCCACCCGCGACCGGCGCCCGCTGCACGTGCACGTCGAACACGCTCAGGAAGATCGTCACGCGCGTCGCCGTCCCGCCCATGAAGTCCTCGCCCGCGACCGGCCCGACGCTCATGACCCTGCCGTCCGCCGGCGAAACCACGACACCCGCGCCTGGCGGAATCGTCCGCTCGGGATCGCGGAAGAAGTAGAGGACGAAGAGAGCGACGATCCCGAACACGGCCGGCGCCGCCGTGCGGAGGCCCCAGCCCCCGTGCCGCGCCCAGAGGAGGGTGGCGATTGCCAGGACGACACAGACCACCACGAATGGCACGCCCTCCCGCGCGATGGGGATCCTCACGGGGCGATCGCCTCCCGCGCGGCTGCCTCCCGCGCGGTGGCCTGCCGGGCGGCCGCCTCCCGAGCGCTGGCCTCTCGCGCGGCCGCCTCCCGAGCGGTGGCTTCCCGCGCGGCGCCGGCCCCGAACCGCGGCGGCTCGTAGTCGCCCGGCGCGATTCCGGTGAGCCTCTCGAAGACGCCGCGGTAGCGTTCCTCGGTGGCGGCGACCACGCCGTCCGGCAGCGGCGGAGGAGGGTAGCGCTTCGGCCAGTCGGCGAGGCCGTTCAGGTAATCGCGTAGCGGCTGCTTGTCGAGCGACGGCTGCCCGCGGCCGGTGCGGTAGTGCTCCCGCGGCCAGAACCGCGACGAGTCGGGGGTGAGCACCTCGTCGATCAGGAGCAGTTCGCCGTCCGGCGAGATCCCGAACTCGAACTTGGTGTCGGCCAGGATGATTCCCCTCTCTGCGGCGGCCGCGCGGCCGCGCTCGTAGATGTCGATGGATCGGTCGCGCAGCCTGTGCGCGAGCTCGGCCCCCAGAAGGTCGATCACGGCGCCGAAGGTGATGTTCTCGTCGTGGCCTTTCTGCGCCTTGGTCGCCGGTGAGAAGATGGCCGGGACGAGCGCGTCGCTCTCGACCAGCCCCGGCTGCAGCGGCTCCCCGGCCAGCGTCCCCGAATCCCGGTACTCCTTCCATGCGGACCCGGACAGGTAGCCCCGCACCACGCACTCGACCGGGATGGGCCGGGTGCGGCGGACCAGGCTGGCGCGCCCCGCCCACTCGGCCTCGCAGCCAGCCAGCGCGGGCACGGCCGCCCGAATCTCGTCGGGCCGCACCGCGACGAGGTGGTGGGGGACGTCCCGCAGGTAGCTGTTCAGCCACCACGCGGTGATCTGCGTCAGCACGGTGCCCTTGCCCGGCACGGGCTCGTCCATGACCACGTCGAACGCGCTGACCCGATCGCTGGCCACGAGGAGCAGGCTATCGCCGTCGCCGCCGTCTTCAGCAGGCACCGCGTACACGTCCCGGACCTTCCCCCGGAACAGCAGCGGCAGCGGAATCACACCCGCACCTCGGCGGCCTCGAGCGTCCCGCCGCCGTAGCGCGCCAGGACCGGTTCCACGTGCCCGCTCAGGAACGCGTCCACCTGCTCGGGCGCGCGGCCGACCAGCTTGTCCGGGCGTGCCATCTCTTCGAGCTCGGCGGCGCTCACTCCGAGCGACTCGTCCGCGGCGATGCGGGCGAAGAGGTCCCCCTCCTCCCCCTCGGTCATGCGGCGGGCGGCGTCCAGCGTGTGGCGCCGGATCCGCTCGTGCGCCTCCTGGCGGTCGCCGCCCCCGGCGGCCGCGTCCATCATCACCGACTCCATCACCATGAACGGCAGGTGCAGGCGCAGGTTCGCCGCGACCACTCCCGCATTCACGCGCATGCCGGACGCCACGTTCCCGGCCAGGATCAGCAGCGCGTCCGTCGCCATGTAGGCGTCGGGAATCGCGAGCCGCTTGTTGGCCGAGTCGTCCAGCGTGCGCTCCAGCCACTGGGTCGCGGCGGTGTGCGCGGGGTCGGCGGCGAGCGCGATCACGTGGCGCGCCACCGCGCAGATCCGCTCCGAGCGCATGGGGTTGCGCTTGTACGGCATCGCCGACGAGCCGACCTGCTCCGTCTCGAAGGGTTCCTCGAGCTCGCGCAGGTGCGAGAGCAGGCGGATGTCGTGCGCCATCCTGGACGCCGAGGCTGCCACCCCGGCCAGGGTTGCGAGGAACGCCTGGTCGACCTTGCGCGGATAGGTCTGGCCCGTGACGGGATAGGCGCCGTCGAAGCCGAGGCGGCGGCACACCGCGCGCTCCAGGGCGTCGACCTTGTCGTGGTCGCCGCCGAAGAGTTGCAGGAACGAGGCCTGGGTCCCGGTGGTGCCCCGCACGCCGCGCAGCCGGAGCGACGCCAGACGGTGCTCGATCTCGTCGAGGTCGAGGAGGAAGTCCTGAATCCAGAGGGTGGCCCGCTTGCCGACGGTCGTGGGCTGGGCCGGCTGGAAGTGGGTGTAGGCGAGGGTGGGGAGGCCGCGGTGTTGGCGGGCGAAGCGAGCCAGCGCGCGGACGGTGGCGACGACGCGGTCCCGCACCAGCGTCATGGCCTCCCGGTGCTGGATCAGGTCGGTGTTGTCGCCGACGAAGGCGCTGGTGGCGCCGAGGTGCAGGATACCGCGCGCCGCGGGCGCCACATCGCCGAAGGCGTGGATGTGCGCCATGACGTCGTGCCGAAAGCGCCGCTCGTAGCCGGCGGCGGCCTCGAGGTCGATGTCGTCGAGGTGGTCGCGCATCTGCCGGATGGCCTCGGGCGGAATGTCGAGTCCGAGATCGCGCTGCGCCTCGGCAAGCGCGAGCCAGAGCCGGCGCCAGGTGCCGAAGCGGAAGCCGGGGGCGAAGACCCGCTCCATCTCCCGGGAGACGTACCGGCCCGAAAGCGGGTGCGTGTAGCGGTCGCCGGGTGACATGCCCACCCTCAGGACGCCCACTCCAGCAGCCCCGTGCGAACCACGCGACCGTTGCGCTCGAAGACCAGGACGAAGGGACGTCCGCTCTGTTGCGTCCGGCGAAGCGCGTCCGCCGCGTCGCGTGCCGTGCGCAGCCGCGTGTTGTTGACCGCGAGGAGCACGTCGCCGCTCGAGAGACCCGTGCGACGCGCGAGCAGGGCCGAGATTTCGACCACCAGCGCGCCCTCCGACGCGCCCAGACCGCGTTCGGCCCGGATACCGGGCGTGACCGTGACGACCTCGAGGTCGCGCAGCAGCTCGACGCGCTCGGCGCTCACGGAGGGAAGGGATGCGGCCTCGACGAGCACGGCGTTCATCCCCTCGACCGCCAGCTCGATCGGGTCGCCGGCCCGCAGGTCGAGGAGCGCCGCCGCGTAGTCGAGGGGGGTCGCCATGCGGTTGCCGCCCGCGCTGACGAGCCGCGCACCCGGCGTGATCCCGGCTTCGGCCGCCGGCGAACCCGGTGTGACCCGTGCGACCCGCACCCCCCGCGAGCGCCCGAAGTCGTCGGCCTCGACCGCGTCCACGTCCAGCCCCAGCCAGGCGCGGCGCACCTCGCCGTAGCGCGCGAGATCCGCCGCGATCCTGAGTGCGCGGTCGATCGGGATCGCGAAGCCCAGGCCCTCGCTGCCGCCCGAGCGCGACAGGATCGAGGCGTTAATGCCGATCACCTGCCCGAGCGCGTTAACGAGGGGGCCGCCCGAGTTGCCCGGGTTGATGGCGGCGTCGGTCTGGATCATCCCGAGGTGGAAGCCCTCGTCGTCGTCGCCGGGCACGATGTGGCGCCCCAGCGCGCTGACCACGCCGGCCGTGACCGTGGGCTCCGGGTTCGAGATCAGCCCGCCGAAGGGGTTGCCGATCGCGACCGTCCACTCGCCGATCATCAGATCCGAGGCCGTGCCGAGGGGGGCGACGGGGAGGTCGGAGGCGTTCTGGAGGGAGAGGACGGCGATATCGGTTGCGGGATCGGTGCCGACCAGACGGGCGGTGAAGTCTCGCGCATCGGGGAGTGCAACGAGGACCTCGGTCGCGCCGTCGACGACATGGTGATTGGTGAGGACCGTGCCCCGCTCGTCGATGATGACGCCCGAGCCGAGTCCCCGGGTCTCGCGGAAGGGCAGATAGTAGTCGTCGAAGAAGCTCCGGCGGCGAACCCGCTCGCGGCGGCGGACCGCGATGGTGACGACCGCGGGCGCCACCGTCTGCGCCGCGCGGACGATGGCCGTGGTGCGGCCCTGGGAGATGGACTGCGCGGCTGCGGTTGCCGGTGCGGCCACGTCCCTGGGCACCAGCTCGCACCCGGCCGACACCAGCACGATGGAACCCACCAACAGCGCGAAAGTCGCTGAAGTTCCGAGAAATGTCAACGGGACATTACATTTTGTCATGTTATCATTACATATCCTGCCGAGCGGCCGCGCTACAAGCTGCGGTGTAATCCACCCGGGTGAGAAAAAGCCCTTCGGGTGGTGCCGGGGGCGACGTCGTCAGGCCGTTTTTCTTCAAGTCACCTTGCAGCATGAGGACCATTTCCGCTTCCCCGCGTCGGCCCAGGGCCACGTCCACCATCGTACCCACCAAATATCGCACCATCCGGTGGAGGAAGCGGTTGGCGGAGATCTCGAAGACCGCCCCGAGGTCCTCCCAGGGGCGCCAGTGCGCACGGCTGACCCGGCACACATACCCCAGTTGCGGCTGCCCGGACTTGGCGAACGCCCGGAATTCGTGCTCGCCCGCGAGGCTGTCGGCCGCGCGGGACGCGGCGTCCATGTCGATCGGCCGGCAGAGCGGCCAGCACCACCGTCGATGGAACGGGGACGCGGATTCCGGCGCGATTCCCACGCGGTAGGCGTAGCTGCGCTCGACCGCATCGCGCCGGGGATGGAAGCCCTCGTGAACCGCCGCGACCTCCTGCACCCAGACGGCGCCGGGGAGCAGCGCGTTCAGCGAGCGACCGAGAGCCTGCGCGGTCCAGCGGGCAGGCATCGTCACCGCGGCCACCTGACCCGTCGCGTGAACACCCGTGTCGGTGCGTCCCGATCCGACGATGGGGCGGCGCTCCCCGGTCAGCTGCGCGATTGCGGCCTCGAGCTCTCCCTGGACGGTGGGTGCGCCCGGTTGGCTCTGCCATCCCCGGAAGGCGGAGCCATCGTAGTGGAGAACCAGTTTGAAGCGGGTCTGTCGGTCGCCCATTCCCCCGCCTGGACGTGCCGACGGTCCCGGAATGTCGGCCGAGTCTTCCGGAACGCCGGCGTGTCGTAAAGGGAAAAGCTACCGGGAGATGTGCGCGAGTCAACCTGCGGGTGGCGAGTGCGCCCGGACCCGGGCCCGGACTAGCGTTCGGAAAGCGCGAAGGGATAGGTTTGCGCGGCCCTTTTTCCTGCAAACCCGACAGGATTTCCTCGTGAGAGCGAACCCACATGGCGTGGCGGTTGCGGTCCTCGGCGTCCTCGCGGCAACCGCACCGCTCGCCGCACAGAACGGTCGGAACGGGCACAGCGTTGCGGCCTCGCGCGTGGACGTGGCGCCGGTCCTGGACGGCATCCTCGACGAGGCCGTCTGGGATGCGGCCGAAGTCATCGACGCCTTCGTTCAACAGGAGCCCGACGAGGGCGCTCCGGCCTCCGAACGCACCGAGGCGCGGATTCTCTACGACGGCGAGAACCTCTACATCGGGGTTCGGGCCTTCGACTCGGAGCCGGACGGAGTCATCGCCACCGAGATGCGCCGGGACTCGGACCGCATCCTGGACGAGGACAACTTCCAGGTCATCCTCGACACCTTCCGGGACTACCGCTCGGCCTACATGTTCGTCACCACGCCGTTGGGGGCGAAGCTGGAGCAGCAGGTCTTCGAGGAGGGCGAGGGCGCGGGCCGGCGCGGCTTCGGGGTGGCGACCAACATCAACAAGGACTGGGACGGGGTCTGGCACGTCAGCGCGCGCCGAACCGGCGATGGGTGGGCCGCAGAGATCGCGATCCCGATGGTCACCCTGCGCTTCCCCGACCAGGAGCGGCAGGAGTGGGGCATCAACTTCATGCGCAACATCCGCCGCAAGAACGAACAGGCGTTCTGGTCGGGGATCCCGAAGCCCTACACGCTCACGCGCGTGAGCCTGGCCGGGAGCCTCACCGGCCTGGAGTCGCTCAACCGGGGGATGGACCTGCGAATCAAGCCCTTCGTCTCCGGGGGCGCGACGCGCATGACCGATGCAGGCATCGTCGAGAACGACGCGCAACGCGACATCGGCTTCGACATCAAGTACGGGGTTTCGGCCGGACTGAACCTGGATCTCACATACAACACCGACTTCGCCCAGGCGGAGGTCGACGACGAGCAGGTCAACCTGACCCGCTTCGCCCTCTTCTACCCCGAGAAGCGCGACTTCTTCCTGGAGAACTCCGGTCAGTTCAACGTCGGCACCAACAGCGCCTTCCAGCGCGTGGCGGACCTGTTCTTCAGCCGGCGCATCGGCCTGTCCGAGACGGGCGATCCCATCCCCATCCTCGGCGGGGCGCGGCTGACCGGGAAGGTGGGGCGCAACAACATCGCCGTCATGGACATCCAGACCGACGGCCTGCCCGGCGATGTGGCCCAGGGCCTCATGGGCCGGGACGGCGAGAACTTCTTCGTCGCCCGCTACAGCCGCGACATCATGGCGCGCTCGAAGGTCGGGGCGCTGATCATCAACAAGCACGTGGGGGACGGCAGCTACGTCAACCGCACCTTTGCCGCGGACATGACGCTGGCCCCGCACCCTTCCTTCCTGGTGAACAGCTTCATCGCCAAGACCTCCACCACGGGGGTGGACGACGGGGATCTGGCCGGGTACGTGCGTCTCGGCTGGCTCGACGAGGACTGGAACGTTTATGGGGAGTACTCGGACTTCCAGGAGAACTTCAACCCGGAGGTGGGCTTCCTTCCGCGGCGAGGCATCCGCATCAGCAAGGTCCACCTGGAGCGCAATCCCCGGCCGGGCCGGTTCGGGGTCCGGGTCTTCGACCCCATGGTCAACATCACCTACACCACCGACCAGAACAATCGGCTGGTGACGCGCCGCATCCACCACATGCTGGGCACGCGGCTCGAGAACGGGGCCTACATCAACATCTGGTACAACCACTACCTCGAGGTGCTGGACGATCCCTTCCACGTGCGGCCCGACGTCGTGGTGGCGCCGGGCACACACCGCTTCGGCGAGTGGCGCTTCTCCTTCACCAGCGATCCGTCCCGCCGGCTTTACGGTACGGTCTACTACTCCCCGCAGACCTTCTTCGACGGCAACCGCACCGATTACAACGCCCGCGCGGGGCTGCGGCTCACCAGCCAGCTGGCGGCCGAAGGGGCGTTCACCCGCAACGATGTCCGCCTGCCCGGGGGTGACTTCAGCGCCGACATCGCCTCGTTCCGCGTCGACTACGCGATCTCACCGACGATGACGCTGCGTGCCCTCACGCAGTACAACTCGCTTACCGACCAGTGGAGCACGGCGGCGCGCTTCAACTACATCTACCGGCCGGGGAGCGACATCTACATCGTCTACGACGAGCTGCGCCGGGACCACGAGAACTATCTGCCGGGCGGGGTCTCGGAGTTCAATCCATTCCGCGAGCGCCGGCTGATCGTCAAGGTCACGTACCTGTTCTCGAGATAGAGTCGACCAGTGACAGACACGGCTTTCAACCTGGTTCCCCTTCTCGCCAGGGTGGTGGACGGGGGCGATCTCACCGCGTCCGAAGCCGCCCGGGCGTTCGGCCACATCGTATCGGGCCTCGAGTCCCCGGTGCGCACCGGAGCCCTCCTCGCCGCCCTGCAGACCAAGGGGCTGGCCCCGTCGGAGGTCGCGGGGGGCGTCGAGGCGCTGCGTGGCGCGATGATCCCCGTGGAATCGCGGGATCCCGGGGCGCTCGTGGACACGTGCGGCACCGGCGGCGGGAGCGTCTCGACCTTCAACATCTCCACCGCGGCGGCTCTGGTCGTGGCGGCCGCCGGCGTCCCGGTGGCGAAGCACGGCAACCGCTCCTTCACCTCGAAGTGCGGCAGCGCCGATGTGCTCGAGGCGCTGGGCGTCGCGGTCGACCTGACCCCCGAAGGGATGAGCCGGGTCCTCGCCGAAGCCGGCATCGTGTTCATGTTCGCGCCGCTCCTGCATCCGGCCATGCGTCATGTGGTGCCGGTGCGCCGCGATCTCGGGATCACCACGATCATGAACCTGCTGGGGCCGCTCACGAATCCGGCGCGGGCGCGGCGGCAGGTCGTGGGCGTGGCCGACCCGGCGTTCCTCGATCTGGTGGTGCGGGCGCTCTCGGAGCTGGGTCACGACAGGGCGCTGGTGGTGCACGGCGAACCCGGGCTCGATGAACTCAGCCCCTGCGGCCCGACCCGCGTGGCGGAACTCAGGGATGGACGGGTGTCCAGCTATGAAGTCGCGCCCGAGGAGCTGGGCCTCGACCCGGTCGCGCCCGGGGAACTGGCGGGCGGGGAACCGGAGGAGAACGCGGCGGTGGTGCGCGCGGTGCTGGCGGGCGAAGAGCGCGGGGCGGCCCGAACCGCGGTGCTCATCAATGCCGCCGCGGCGTTCCAGGTGGCCGGCCGCGCGGATTCGCTTGCGGACGGAGTCGCGGCGGCGGCGGACTCGATCGATTCGGGAGCCGCCACGGCCGCCCTCGACCGGCTCATCCGTGCCAGCCGGGGCGCGGCCTCGGAGACGGGCTAGCGCGTCGGCGCTTCAATGCACCGAGGTGGGCGTCGGAACCGCGACCGGTACCTCCCGCCGCGGCGCATCGGAAGCCACCGGCCGTTCCCGGCTGGGCGCGTCCGCCCGGCGCTCCTCCCGCAGGCGCCCCGTGATGACGATCCTGGTTTGTGTACGGCTCTGGTGACCGACTGCGAACATCGTCCTCATCCTCATCCCCCTCTCTCTCCTATTGGTAGTTGCGGACGAGCCCGACCACGACACCCTGGATCCGCACGTCGGCGGCGTCTTCGATGATGGGTTCCATGGTCTGGTTGGCCGGCTGCAGGCGGATGCGGTTGCCGGGCTCGCGGTAGAGCTTCTTGACCGTCGCGGCTTCGCCTCGGACCAGCGCCACCACCGTTTGGCCGTCGTGTGCGGTCGGGCGCTCGCGGACCACGATATGGTCGCCGTCGCGGATCTGTTCATCGATCATCGAGTCGCCTTCGACCCGGAGGACATAGTGGTTGAAGCGCTTGGGCACCATGTCGCTCGGGACCGTGAGCGTCTCGTTGTCCTGGACGGCCTCGATCGGCATCCCGGCCGCCACCGTGCCGAGGAGCGGGAGCGCCACGGACGGCTCGGTGTCGAAGGCGACCTCGACCGAGCGGCTGCCGCGGTACGACTTCCGTATGTATCCCTTGGCCTCCAGATTGGTCAGGTGCTCGTGGACCGTCGCCAGCGAGGTATAGCCCAGCGCCTTGCAGATCTCTTCGAAGCTGGGCGAATAGCCGTGCTCGTTGATGAAGTCCTTGAGATAGTCGAGGATTCGCTTCTGTTTCTTGGTCAGGGCCATCGTCGATCTCCGTTCTGCCGGTTGCGGGCGGGGAGCGCGCTGCCCGGACGCCGGGGCATCAGGGGCGGAGGCGTCACCATACCGAATATTCTCCGAATAACGTAACCGAAAGTTGACCGAAGAGCAAGTGCGAGTGGTCGGGCGAGCGTCCGGGAGCGGGCGGACCCGGATTCTCGAGCGCATCGTGGCGACCAAGAAGGACGAGGTACAGGCGCTCCGGCGACACCGCCGCGACCTGCGGCGGGCGGCCGAAGACGCGCCGCCGCCGCGGGAGGTGCTTGGGCGGCTGCGGGCAGGCACACATGTCGGCGTGTTTGCCGAGGTCAAGCGGCGTTCGCCGGGAGCGGGCGACATCGACCCCGGACTCGATCCGGTCGAACTGTCCGCGGCGTACGAGGCGGCCGGGGCAGCGGGAGTGAGCGTGCTCACCGACGGCCCCTGGTTCGGAGGCTCGCTGGACGACCTGCGGGCGGTGCGCGCGGCGCGCGCGATTCCGGTGCTCCGCAAGGACTTCGTGATCGATCCGCTGCAGGTGCACGAGGGGCGCGCGGCCGGTGCCGATCTGATGCTGCTGATCGTGCGTATCCTCGACCGGGCGCTGCTGGCCGATCTGCGCGCCATGGTCCACGACCTCGGCATGGCCGCGCTCGTGGAGGCGCACGACGAATGGGAGGTGGAGTCGGCGCTGGAGGCCGGGGCCGCTCTGGTGGGCGTCAACAACCGTGACCTGACGGTGTTCGAGACCGACCTCTCCGTGACCGAGCGCCTCGCACCGTACCTGCCGGGCGATGTGGTGCTGATGTCCGAGAGCGGGATCGGCGGCGCGGACGACGTGGCCCGGGTCGCGGCCGCGGGAGCCGATGCCGTGCTGGTGGGGGAGGCGCTGGTGCGGAGCCGCGAGCCGGGGCGGCTGCTGGCCGGGATGGCGGCCGTGCCGAGGGTGGGGGGGCGGAGGGGATGACGGAGGTGCGTGCCAAGGTGTGCGGGGTGATGACCGCACGCGACGCCGCGGTCGTGGCGGCGGCGGGGGCCGATTACATGGGGGTGATCCTGTCGCCGGGGTTTTCGCGGAGCGTGACGCGCGGGCGGGCGAGGGAGGTGTACGGCGCGGCGCAGGCGGCAGGCGGCGCGGTCCGGGTGCGGAGGGTCGGGGTCTTTGTCGATGCGGAAGCCGGGCACGTCGCCGCGCTCGCGCGCGAGATGCGGCTGGGTGTCGTCCAGCTTTCGGGTGGTGAATCTCCCGCAGGCGTCGCCGCGGTCCGGGACGCGGGGTCGTGGAAGGTGTGGAAGACCGTGCACGCCCGGTCGGGCTTTTCCATCCTCGAATCGGCGGGCCCTTACGCGGACGTCGCCGACGGAATCCTCCTGGATGCCTGGGATCCGGCGCGCCCGGGAGGGACCGGCCGCACCTTCGCCTGGGACGGCGTGGGGAGGGAGGTGCGGGAAGCCATAGGTTCGGCGACCTTCATTGCCGCCGGCGGAATGACCCCCGAAAACGCCGGCGCGGCCGTCGCGGCGCTCTCGCCCGACGTGCTGGACGTGAGCTCGGGGGTGGAATCGACACACGGCGCCAAGGACCCGGGACGCGTGCGCGCGTTCGTGGACGCGGTTCGGGGCGCGAGCGCGGGAGGATAAATGCAGACCGGCACAACCGCCGATCCGGCAGGCCCCGCAGACACGGGGCGCTTCGGCCCCTTCGGCGGACGGTACGTTCCCGAAACGCTGATCCCGGCGCTCGACGAGCTCGCGGCGGCCTATGCCGAAGCGTGCGGCGACCCGGGCTTTCTCGCGGAGGTCGACGCCCTTGCGGCGGACTACGTGGGCCGCCCCACACCCCTCTACCGCGCGCGCCGCTTCGAGGCCGAGGCCGGCGTCGCCCCGGTCTACCTGAAGCGCGAGGACCTCAACCACACCGGTGCCCACAAGATCAACAACACGGTGGGGCAGGCGCTGCTCGCGAAGCGGATGGGGAAGCCGCGCATCATCGCCGAGACCGGCGCGGGGCAGCACGGCGTGGCGACGGCGACCGCGTGCGCGCTCTTCGACATGGAGTGCGTGGTGTACATGGGCACGGAGGACGTGGTGCGCCAGTCGCTCAACGTCTACCGCATGGAGCTGCTCGGCGCCGAGGTGCGGCCGGTCGATTCCGGGACGCGGACGCTGAAGGACGCGACCAACGAGGCGCTGCGAGACTGGGTGACCAACGTGGCCGACACGCACTACATCATCGGGTCGGTGGTGGGACCGCATCCCTTCCCGCTGATCGTGCGCGACTTCCAGGCGGTGATCGGGCGCGAGGCGCGGCGGCAGATTCTGGAGGCGGAGGGGCGGCTGCCGGCGACGGTGGTGGCGTGCGTGGGCGGCGGATCGAATGCGATGGGGATGTTCCACGCCTTTGCCGGGGATGACGGGGTCGCGCTTGTCGGGGTCGAGGCGGCGGGCGAGGGGCTGGGCAGCGGGCGCACATCGGCGTCGCTGAGCGAGGGGCGGCCGGGGGTGCTGCACGGGTCGCTGAGCTACCTGCTGCAGGACGCCGACGGGCAGGTCGCGCCGGCGCACTCGGTGGCGGCGGGGCTGGACTATCCGGGCGTGGGCCCCGAGCACTCGCACTTCAGGGACACCGGGCGCGCGCGGTACGTGAGCGTCGGGGACGGGGCCGCCGAGGCGGCGTTTCGGGCGCTTCCCGGGCTGGAGGGGATCATTCCCGCGCTGGAGACCGCCCATGCGCTGGCCTGGGTGGCCGAGGTAGGGCGGCGGGGGGCGATCGAGGCCCCCGTGGCGATCTGTCTGAGCGGGCGGGGGGACAAGGACGTGGTGCACGTCGCGGGCCTTGGGGAGGGCGGAGCGGGGGCGGGGGCTGGATCGTGAGAGGCTGGATCGTGAGAGGGGTGGGGTGGTGAGGGGAGAGCGGTGGTGACCGTGCGGCGAGGGCCGGGACGCATTGCCTCCCGCTTTGCGCGGCTGGCTGCCGAGGGGCGGGCGGGATTCGTGCCGTACGTGACCGCGGGCTACCCCACGCTGGGCCACACGCGCGAACTGGTGGCGGGGCTGGCGGAGGCGGGCGCGGACGTGATCGAGCTGGGCATTCCCTTCAGCGACCCGATGGCGGATGGGCCGACCATCCAGCGCTCCAGCCAGGGCGCCCTCGACGCCGGCACGACGACCGGCGATGTGTTCGAGGTGCTGGCCGGGCTCCGGCGGTACAGCGAGGTGCCGGTCGTGATCTTCTCGTATCTGAACCCGGTGGTTTCGCGCGGGGTCGGCGACTTCATCCGGGAGGCGGTGGACGCCGGGGCCGACGGCGTGCTGCCGACGGACCTGCCGCTGGGCGCGGACCCGGAGCTCGAGGCGCGGCTCGCGGAGTCGCCGCTGGACCTGGTTCGGTTGATTGCGCCGACGACGTATCCGGACCGGATCCGCGAGATCGCGCGCGCCAGCCAGGGCTTCGTTTACTACATCGCCCGCACCGGGGTCACCGGTGCCCGCAGCGAGCTGCGCGAGGAGCTGGCGCGCGAGGCCGGGGCCGTGCGGGCGGTCTCGCCGTGCCCGGTGGCGGTGGGGTTCGGGGTGTCGACGGCCGGGCATGCGCGCGCGGTGGGCGCGGCGGCCGATGCGGCGGTGGTGGGGAGCGCCCTGGTGGACCGGCTGGACAGCGGGGGCGTCGATGGAGCGCTGGCGCTGGCGCGGGAGCTGCGGGCGGCGCTGGACGAGTTGCGGCCGGGCTGAGCGCTGCGCTGGTGGCGAGGGGCGCAGTTCAGCCGCCCAGCCGTTCCGCCAGTTCAGGATCGGGCGCCACGAAGAGCGTCTGCACCCGGTCGGGGATCACGGCGCCCGGTGCTGCGCGGCGCGGCTTTCTGACCCACTTGCGGCGCGTCCAGTCCACCGGCACCTGGCCGGATCCGCGAGCACCGGAGTGGTTGGCGGCCATGATCGCGGCTTCTTCCAGGTCGGCCGCGGGAGGACGCTCCGGATGGGCCCAGCGCATGATCACATGGGCGCCGGCCGCGTGGCGGGCGTGGAGCCAGATGTCGTCGGGGCGCGAGTGGTGGAAGGTGAGTTCGTCGTTTCGCCGCGCGCCCCGGCCGACCCGTATCTCGATCCCCCCGGAGCTGGTGTAGCGCCTGTAGGGAAGGAGCGGCGGTTCGCCGCCGGAGCTCGACGGACGCCCGCGGGGCGGGGGTGGGGGCAGCGTGGGGAGGAGGGCTTCCGCTTCTTCGCGGGTGAGTTCTCCGGCCGTGTGGCGCGCCTGCAGCGCCGAGATGTCCGCGATCTCTCTCTCCACACGACGGATTCGCCCGGGCAAGGCCTCTGCCGCACGCTCCAGGCGCGCGGCCCGCCGAAACAGGGCATTTGCATGCTCCTGCGGGCGCACCCCGGGGTCGAACTCGAAGGCGAGCTGCGCGCCGTCGAAACCGGTCAGAGACACTCTTGGCATTCCCGGCTCGATGAGGTGCAGGGATGAGAGAATGAGAGTGCCGTCCTCGCGCAGTTTCGCGGCGCGGGCGGTCTTCTCCAGCTGTTTGCGAAGGTGCTTTGCCTTCCGGCTCAGGCGCCGCGACTGGTCGGCGAGGCGGCGAGCGATCCGGCCGTGCGGTTCAGCGGGGCCGGGTCCCGACGCCGCGCGGACCTGCTGCATCGCGTCCAGGAGGCTGGCGGCCGGCTCGGCGTCGGTGCCGGCAAGCGGCCACGGGTAGGGTTGAAGGCCTGACGGACGGCGAAGGAGGCAGGGGGCGGCGTCCCCGCCATCGGCCAGGCGCCGCCAACGCAGGAACCCCTCGTCCGGATCTGGCGCGTCCAACAGATAGCCGACGTTCAGTCCCGACACATACTCGGCCCGCGAGAGCAGCGCCGAACGCGCCTCGCTCCGCTCCACCCCCTCCACCAGGCTCCGCCACCGGGCGGAGTCCACCCGCTCCCGGGCGGTGCCGCCAGCGTCGGCGCCCGGAGCCGTCCACGGCCGACCGATCGGGTGAGGACGAGAACGGACGGCGCGCAGCCGCTTCCGGACCCGCATCTCCGGGCCCTCCGCGAAAACGGCGTTCCAGCGATTCGTGGCCAGCTCCACGACGAGCACCGGATTCGGCTTCCTGCCCCGCACCCGCCGAAAGCGCATCACGAGCACACGCTCGTCCCTCACGGCCTCGACCCCGGTGAGCACCGCCGGCAGCGGCTCGGCGCTCCCCTCCGGCTCCGTGGGCTGCCCCACCACGATCACCGCCCGGCCGGGTGACAGATCCACCTCCAGCGTCGCGTCGCGGAAGTGCACCACCGCCACCCCCGCCTCCCGGCGAAAGCCCACGGCCCGGGCCCTCGCCCCCTGCAGCCGCGCCCCCAGTTCGACCGCCACGGCCCGCGCCAGACACGGATCCCAGATCATGCGTGTCCCGCTGCTATCTTTCGTCTTCGCATCGCCCGTGTTCGCATCGCCTCAAGGGAACGGTGGGGGAGGATGCCTGACAAGCTGCACCCGGCTGTTGCCGCCGCCGCCAACGGCGAACTTCCGGACTGGGCCGTTGCGGGGCACGACCGGCGGGCCCACATGGCCAGGGTCGCCTCTCTGCTGGAATCCTGGTGCTGCGAACTGGGTCGAGCAAAGCGGAGCGTCGTCAGGTGGCGCGCTGCCGGTTTCCTGCACGACGCGTTTCGCGACGCCCCGCCCGGGGAACTCGCCGCATTCCTGCCGCAGCGGTTTCTCTCGCTCCCCGAGTCGGCGTATCACGGGCCGGCCGCCGCAGCGCGCCTCGAGGACGACGGAGTGGACGACCTGGAACTGCTTGACGCCGTCCGCTGGCACACGCTCGGGTCACCGCGGTTCGGTACCCTCGGCAGGGCCCTCGTGGCGGCGGATGCTCTCGAACCCGGACGCAGCCGCCGTCCCGCCTGGCGTCGTGAACTCCGCGATCGGGCACCCGGAGACCTGAGCGGGGTAGTCACCGAAATCGTGGCGAGCCGGATTGGTTACCTTTTACGCGCACGGTGCCCCGTGCACCCGCGAACCCTCGCTTTCTGGAACTCACTGGTCAACGGAACGTGATGCGCGGAATTCTCAGGGCGACACTCTTCCTGGCGGTGGCTGCGGCCGGGGTCGTGCTGGTGGGATCGGAGTTGGGGCAGTGGATCCCGGAGGACCGGGCACCCGAGGATGTGTCGCTGCTGACAGTGGGAGAGGATCGCGTCACCGTCGACGTGCGCAACGCGGCCGGGGTCGAGGGGTTGGCGCGCAACGCGACGGATCACCTCCGGGGAGCCGGGTTCGACGTGGTCAGCCTGGGCAACGCCCGGACGTTCGGCAGCGACACCACGGTGGTGATCGATCGCGTAGGCGAGACGGCGAAGGCGGCCGCGGTGGCGCGTGCCCTGGGAGTCGCCCGGGTGGTGAGCCGGCCGGACTCGAATCTATTCGTGGACGTGACCGTACGTCTGGGTTCGGATTGGTCGGCTCCGCAGGTTGAGGACGAGGCGGCCTGGGCTCCGCTGGTCGACTGGGTGCGCACTCTGGGGCAGGGAAGATGAAGAAAGAGGTGAGCGGGTAGGAATGGGCAGCCGTAGCAGGCGCAAGCGCCGCCGGACAACTGCGTCCGACAAGCCGATGGCCACCGTCAAGGGGGCTGGCGCGCCGGAGGGCGGCGAGACCCGACCGGGCGGACCTGGCGAATGGCTCAAGTCTTTCGTCATCGCGGTCGCGATCTTCCTGGTGATCCGCTTTTTCCTCTTTCAGACCTTTGTCATCACCTCGGGCTCGATGGAGAACACCCTTCTCGTGGGTGATTTCCTGGTCGTCAACCGGGCGGCCATCGGATCCCGCGTTCCCCTGACCGACATTCGGATACCGGGATACTCGGAGCCCCGCCGGGGGGACATCCTCGTCTTCGATCCCCCCCACGAGGACACGCTGATTCTCGTCAAACGACTCGTCGGGATGCCGGGGGATACCCTCGAGATGCGGGACAAGGTGCTGTTCCTCAACGGTGAGGCACAGGACGAGCCCTACGTCGTCCGGACGAACCAGCCCGATTACTCCGCTCGGGAGATGCTCTGGCAGCGAGACGTCCTGCTGGGAGGGCCCAGCGACGACTACAGGCCGTCGCGCGACACCTGGGGTCCGATCGTAATCCCGTCCGACCGCTACTTCATGCTTGGTGACAACCGCGACACGAGCCTCGACGGGCGCACCTGGGGCCTGCTTGAGCCGTGGCGCTTCGAGGGGCGCGCGGTTGCGATCTACTTCTCGTACAACCGGGGCTCGTTTCTGCCCTTCCCCTGGCTCAGGGAAGTCCGCTGGGGCAGGATCTTCGACCGGGTCCGCTGAACGCCGTGACGGCTCGCGCGCAGCTGGCCGCACGCCGCATCGATGTCCCTCCCCCGCGGTTCGCGAACGGCCACGGGCACGCCGCCCTCGTCCAGTCCGTCGCGGAACCGGTTGACCCGCGCGCGGAGGCTGGGCTTCCAGTCCACGTAGGGGATCGGGTTGAAGGGAATCAGGTTCACGAAGGCCTGTACCCGCCTCGCCAGGGCAATTAGCGGGTCCAGCAGAGCCGGATCGTCGTTCACGCCGCGGATCATGGTGTACTCGAATGTGATCCGGCGGCCGCCCTTGCGGTTGAACGCTTCCAGAGCCTTCATCAGCTGGTCGAGGGGATAGCGCTTTTCGAGCGGAATCAGCTCGGCGCGCAGCTCGGACACCGGCGCGTGCAATGACAGCGCAAGACGGAACTGCTCCTGCCGCCGCGCCAGTGCCTCTATGCCCGGGATCACGCCCACCGTCGACACCGTGATCCTCCGTGCTCCGAGCCCGTATCCGCCGTTGAGGATCGTGAGGGTGGGAAAGACGCCCTTGCGATTGGCCAGAGGCTCGCCCATCCCCATGAACACGACGTTCGTCACGGAGCCGCGATCGTTTTCTCGCGCCCAGCGCACCGAGGCCCGGTACTGGCCGACGATCTCCGCCGCCGAGAGCTGGCGGCCGAAGCCGGACCAGCCGGTCGCGCAGAACCTGCAGCGCAGCGCGCACCCCGCCTGGGACGAGATACAGAGGGTGAGCCGGTCCCCGGACGGGATCAGCACGCTTTCGACGACCTCGCCGTCGTGCAGCTTCCACAGGTGCTTCGCAGTGCCGTCCCCCGACAGCGACACCGTGTCGGTCTCGGGCTCGTCGAAGCGAAACGCTTCCGCCAGGCCGGCACGCTCCCGCACCGGGAGATTGGTCATGTCGCCAAACGACCGCGCGTGGTTCCCGAACAGCCATTCCCGGACCTGTCCCGCCCGGTAGCGGGGCTGCCGGCGCGTCTCGAAATGGCCGCCCAGGGCTTCGCTCAGTTCGGCTGGCGGGATCCCCAATACGTTGGGGCGGTCGGAGGTCACGGCGTCGACGAGCCTTTCTCGTTGATCGGTGGCAGGGTGGAACGGTCGGTGCTCGCAGCCCGGCGCCTGGGCGTCCTCGGTGCTCGGGTGTTTTGTCCACGGACCGCCGGGGCCCGCGCGCCGATCGTGGCGCGTTGCTTGAACGCCCCTTGAAACAGGGTTTAAGTTTACCGCGAGAATACGTCCGGCGCCGCCTCCAGCAATCCACAGTGGAACCTCCGCGTGGCACCGTCGGCCGGGAATCCCGTGGTCCACCGGAGACGGATCTGTGTCGACAGCCGCGAGAAGTGCAACGACGATGCGCTCCACTGGAGCGGGCCGGGTCACCCTGGAGACGGCGGGCGAAGAGGTCCGGATCGTCGGCTGGGTGCATCGCAGACGGGATCTGGGAGGACTCGTCTTCCTCGATGTGCGCGACCGGTCGGGTTTGCTTCAGGCCTCGGCGGGTCCCGACTGGTCTTCGCCCGAGGCGATGGAAGCCGTCCGCAGTCTCGGACCGGAGGACGTAGTCGGGATACGCGGCACGGTCACGCCCCGCCCCGAAGCTGCTCGCAACCCGGACATGGCGACCGGCGACGTCGAGGTGCAGATCACGGAACTCGAGATCTTCAACAAGGCGCGCACGCCGGCCATCCCCGTCTACCTGCCACCGGAAGAGGAACTGCCCTCCGAAAAGCTCCGGCTGCGGCACCGCGTCCTGGATCTGCGGCGCCACGACCTTCAAGCCCGGCTGTTGCTGCGGCACCGGCTCGTCCTGGCGGTGCGCAACTACTTCCACGAACAGGGCTTCGTCGAGATCGAGACGCCGATGCTCACCAAGCCCACCCCCGAGGGTGCGCGGGACTTCCTGGTGCCGAGCCGCGTCCACCTCGGGGAGTTCTTCGCGCTGCCCCAGAGCCCGCAGATCTACAAGCAGCTCCTGATGATCGCGGGCTTCGACCGCTACATGCAGATCGCCCGCTGCTTCAGGGACGAGGACCTGCGGGCGGACCGGCAGCCGGAGTTCACCCAGATCGACGTCGAGGCGTCGTTCGTCCAGCCGGACGACATATACGGGTGGTGCGAGGGCCTCATGGCGCGCCTGGCCGAGGTTGCCGGGATCGAGGCGGACCCCCCGTTCCGGCGCCTGACCTACCACCACGCCATGGAGCGATTCGGCTGCGACCGTCCCGATCTCCGTTACGGCCTCGAAATCGGCGACTACAGCGACGTTCTAGGCGCCCTCGAGTCCAACATCCTGCGCGGCGCCGTTGCGAAGGGGGGACGCATTCGCGGCCTCCACATCGCCGCTGGCGCCCGCCTTTCGCGGAAACAGATCGACGCGATCGAGCAGGCGGCCAAAGCGGAGGGCGCGCCCGGCCTCCTCTGGGCCAAGGTCCAGGAAGACCGCGCCACGGGTCCCCTCGGCCGCTTCTTCCGGCACGACACCCCCGCGCATCTGAACCTGTCGCCCGGCGACCTCTTCCTCGCGGCCGCCGGCCCCGACCGCGTCACCTCCCCGGCCCTCGACGCCGCGCGGCGCGCCTCCATCGACGCGCTGCAAGCCCCCAGGTCCACCGATCACGCCTGGCTGTGGGTGACCGGCTTCCCGGTCTTCGAAGAGGGCGCGGACGGCACGATGACCGCCAACCATCACCCCTTCGTCCAGCCGCACCCGGACGACATCCACCTCCTCGATTCCGACCCGCTCGCCGTGCGCGGCCTCGCCTACGACCTGGTCTACAACGGCACGGAGCTGGGCTCGGGGAGCATCCGCGTCCACGACGCCGACCTCCAGGCGCGCCTCCTGGGCATGCTGGGCCTCACCGAGGACGAGATCGCGGCCAAGTTCGGCTTCCTCCTCGAAGCCCTGCGGGCGGGCGCGCCTCCGCACGGGGGCATCGCACTCGGGATGGACCGCCTTGCGGCCTGGCTCTCCGGCGGGACAAGCTTGAGGGACGTGATCGCGTTCCCGAAGACGACCGCGGCACGCGCCCTCTACGAAGGCGCCCCCGGCCCGGTCGGAGCGGACGAGCTGGCCGCGCTCGGGATTTCGGTTGGAGGAGGAGAATGACGAGCGGGACCATGGTCGAGCACCACCTGAGCGCAGAGGGGGCCGACCAGTTCATCCTCGCGGGCGTAGGCGACGAGAACTTCCGCGAAGTGGCCTCGCTCTTCGGGGTCCAGGTCGTGCTGCGGGGAGACCATGTCCGGCTCGCCGGCGCCCTGGAATCGGTGGCCGACTCCGCCCGCGTCGTCGAGCACATGATCGAGCTGGCGCGGCTGGGCAAGACCTTCCCGGCTTCGGATGTCGCCCGCTTCGCGGCGAGCCTGGAGACGCGGGAAGGGCCTGACATCCGCCGCGGCGACGAAAGGCTCCAGATCAGGGTGCCGGGGTCCCGGCGGACCATCGCGCCGCGTTCCGAAGGGCAGCGCGCCTACCTCCAGGCCATGGAGGACTCGGACATCGTGATCAGCATCGGCCCCGCGGGGACGGGCAAGACCTATCTCGCAGTCGCCCGCGCGGTCGACGAACTCTTCAGAAAGCGTGTGCGGCGGATCATCCTGGCGCGCCCGGCGGTCGAGGCGGGGGAGAACCTGGGCTTCCTGCCCGGCGACCTGCAGGAGAAGGTCGACCCCTACCTCCGTCCCCTGTACGATGCCCTCGAGGACATGATGCCCGCCGCACGCATCCGCCGCGGCATCGGCGACCGGACCATCGAGGTCGTCCCGCTGGCCTACATGCGCGGCAGGACGCTCTCGGACGCCTTCGTGATCCTCGACGAGGCGCAGAACGCCACCGCCGCCCAGATGAAGATGTTCCTCACCCGCATCGGGGTGAGTTCGCGGGTCGTGATCACCGGCGACAAGACGCAGGTCGACCTGCCCAGTTCCCAGGTCTCGGGGCTGATCCAGATCGAGGAAATCCTGAGTGACATCGAGGGCATCGAGTTCGTCTACCTCGACGAGGGGGACGTGACGCGCCACCGCCTGGTGAAAAGGATCGTCCGGGCCTACGCCGTGGCGGATCAGCGCCGCGGGGACAGCCGGGACAATGCGCGGTAGGCTGCGCCAGCGCAGGATGCTGTCGGGAACGCCGCGGCGCCTGTGGCCGGACGCGGTCGTCCATCACGGCGTGCGGTGGCTCCTGCTCCTCGGTCTGTCGGTCGGGCTGGTCCTGCTCTATCCGTCCGACCCATCGGTTCTGATCGGGAGGCATCAGGCAGGGACGGTCGCGGAGCGTGACATCATTGCGGTGGCCGCCTTCGATATCCCCAAGGACTCCGACCAGCTGAGGACCGAGAGGGACGCCGCAGCGGCCGCCGTGATCCCCACCTTCATCTTCCAGGACGGTGCCCGCGAGTCGGCTTCCGCGGCGCTGTCCCGCTTCTTCAGCGACATCGACTCGGCGGCGGCCGAGAGCGGGGTGGCGGGGATCGGCAGCGTCCTCGCCACCGCGGGGATCGACGCGGACGAGGACCAGATCGAGACTCTGGCCGACCCGGCCCGCGCCGAGGGCATCCGGGAGAGCGCGGCGCGGGCGATCGACGGAATGACCGACCGGGGGATCATCGCGCCGGGCGCCGCCTCCGAGGTCACGGCCGGCTCGCTGCGATTGGTGCGCAGCAGCGAGACCAGCATCGTGTCTCGCGCGTCGGTGCTCTCGGGGCGGGAATTCTACGACGCGGCCCTCGCGGACCGGGAGCCCGGCTACGAGACCGACCTGCTGCGTCTCGTCCTCGCGCGCACCATGGTCCCGAGCCTCGTTCCGGACGCGGCGCGCAACGCCCGCGAGCGGGCCACGGCACGGGACTCCATATCGGTGACGGCCGGACGAGTGCTGCAGGGCGAGGCCATCGTCCGCGCGAACGACCCGGTGGGCCCGGCCGAACTGCAGAAGCTGGAGGCCTACAGGAACCATTTGCGGTCGGCCGGAATCGCGGTGGACGAGTCGAATGTGAGCGGGACGCTGGGCGGCCTGATCCTCAACGCGATGATCCTGTCGATCTTCGGTGTGCTGCTGTTCTTCCACCGCCCCGACATCTTCCGCGAATTCCGCTATCTCCTGGCCCTTGCCGCAATCGCTTCCCTCTACTTCACCGGCGCCTTCTTTGCGGCCCAACTGGCCTTCCCGGGCGCCGCACTTCCGACCGTCTTCGTTACGGTCGCGCTGGCGATCCTCTGGGACGGCCGGCTGGCCCTGCTGTCGCTTCTCGTACTTTTGGCACTCACGGCGGCCCAGGAACCGTTCGCCTTGATCGACAGCCTGCTCGTCGCCCTTGCCGGCGGCTCCGCCGCGGCCCTGGCGGTGCGGAACTTCCGGCGTCTCTCCCAGACCTGGGTCCTCATCGCGATCACCTTTGGCGCATTCGCATTCGCCCTCGCGGCGGTGCAGCTGCGGGGCGCGGACTTCGACCTTCTCACGGCGCTGGGCTGGGCGCTCCTCGGGACCATCGCCTGGTCGATGCTCGCGATCGGCTTCCTGCCCGCCTTCGAATGGATGACCGGCCGTACGACCGACCAGACCCTGATCAGCTGGGCGGACCCCAACCGGCCGCTGATCAGGCAGTTGGCGGCAGAGGCGCCCGGCACCTACGCCCACACCATCCAGGTCGCCAACCTCGCCGAGGCGGGGGCGAACGACATCGGGGCCAACGCAGCCCTCTGCCGTGCCGGGGCCTACTATCACGATGTGGGCAAGATGGTGCACCCCGACCTGTTCATCGAAAACCAGAGCGGCGAGAATCCCCACGAAAAGATGGCCCCCGAGGCCTCCGCGGGGGTGGTGCGGGGGCACGTCATCGAAGGGGTCCGGATGGCCCGGCGAGAGAAGGTCCCGGAGGCGATCATCGACTTCATTTCGGAGCACCACGGAGACCAGACGATAGGCTTCTTCCTCGAGAAGGCCCGTGAGAACGCCGAGAAGGAAGGACTCGATCCGCCGGATCCCTCCCGGTTCCGCTATCCCGGCCCCCGGCCGAAGAGCCGGGAGACCGCGATCGTCATGCTGGCCGACTCGGTGGAGTCGGCGGCCCGGGCGATGAAGAACCCCGACCGGCCGAGAATCTCCCGCCTCATCCAGGAGATCTTCGCGGCCAAGCTGGATCGGGATCAGCTGAACAACGCTGCGCTCACCCTCAAGGACCTGACCCTCCTCAGGAAGCGCTTCCTGAGGATCCTGGGCGGCATTCACCACCGGCGCATCGACTACCCCGCCACCCGCCATCTCACGGCCGAGAGCGAAGCGGCCGGAGGCCCCGGGGCCCCCTCCGCCGCCAATCCGCAGGCGCCGGGGGCTGGGGAGGACGCACGTTGATCACGATTCACATCAACGCGGCCCCGCGGTTCAGCGTCCCCCACGATCTCGTCGAGCGCGCGCTCCATGAGGCGTTGCGCCGCGAAGGCGTGTCATCAGGCGAGTTGTCCGTCAGCTTCGTCAGCGATGCGGAGATCGCGACTCTGCACGGCCGGTACCTCGGGCGCGACGAGCCTACCGACGTGCTCTCCTTCGCCCTTCACGGCGCCGGCGAAGACCCGCTCGGCGACATCTACGTCGGCCACGCGCAGGCGCTGAGGCAGGCGGCCGATGCCGGTGTGGCGCCGGAAGAGGAACTGACCCGCCTGGCCGTGCACGGCGCGCTGCACGTGCTGGGCTGCGACCACCCGGACGGCCCCGAACGCTTCGCTAGTGAAATGTTTCACAAGCAGGAGGGAATCGTGCGACGGGCCCTGCAAAGGCCGGTGTGCGGATGAGCGCCGACAAGCCCCTGATCGGCGTCGATCCAGCGGCCCAGGAGGAGCTGAGGGCACTGGCCCAGGAGGAGCACATCGAGCTCCCGGACTGGGTCGCCGAGATGCACCCCTCCGACATCGCGGACTTCGTGGCGTCGGTGACCTCCGAAGCGGGGCAGCTGAAGATCCTCGAGGCCCTCCCCGACGAGATCGAGGCCGAAACGCTGGCCGAGATGGAGGAGTACGAGGACCGCGCCGAACTCCTCTCCGCCCTTGACGACAAGAGGGGCGCGGCCCTCCTGCAGGAACTCGCGGACGACGACGCCGCGGATCTGCTCGGCGAGATGGAGCCCGACGACCGCAACCGCATGCTCGCCGCGCTGCCCAGCACGGAAGCGGGCGAGATCCGCGACCTGCTCCGCTACGGCGAGGAGACCGCGGGCGGGCTGATGACCACCGCCCTCGTCTCGGTCGCCGCCGAGTCCAGCGCGGCCGAAGCCATCGCCGAGATCCGCAGGCAGGGGCGGGAAGTGGAGGATTTCTACTCCGTCTTCGTCGTGGACGACAGGAACCGGCTGCGCGGCACCGTCCCCCTCGCCGACCTCATCATCGCCGATCCCGAAGCGGCGGTCGACGCGCTGGTCGAGCCCATCTCGGCCGTCGCGCACCCTGATACCGACCAGGAAGAGGTCGGCCGGATCATGGGGCGGTACAATCTCGTCAGCATCCCGGTCGTCGGCGAAGACGGCGCCCTCCTCGGCCAGATCACCTTCGACGACGTGATCGACGTGATCGAGGCCGAAACCACCGAGGACATCCTCAAGCTCGCCGGCGTGTCGGACGAGGAGGAGCTGCAGGCCGGCTGGGGCGACTCGGTGCGGTCGCGCCTCCCCTGGCTGACGCTCAACCTGGTGACCGCCGGGCTGGCCGCGATGGTGATCCTCCGCTTCGAGGGCCTGGTCGCCCAATTCGCCTTCCTCGCCTTCCTGATGCCCGTCATCGCCGCCCTGGGCGGCAACACCGGGACCCAGGCGCTCGCGGTCACCATCCGCCGCATCGCGGTCGGCGACGGCCTCGGCGCCCACCACTTCCAGGCGGTCGGAAAGGAGGTGCTGGTGGGGCTCGTCAACGGCCTCGTCCTCGGCGCGCTCTTCGCGGTGTTCGCCTACCTCTGGTGGGATGGCGACGCGCGCATCGGACTGGTTGTCCTGCTGGCCATGTGGGCCAACATCATCGTGGCGGGATTCGCGGGAGCGCTGATCCCCGCCGTCCTCGACCGGCTCGGGGTCGACCCCGCCGTGGCGTCGTCGGTCTTCGTCCACACGCTCACGGACCTGGTGGGGTTCGTCATGGTCCTGAGTCTCGCCAGCGCCCTGCTGTAGCAGCCCCCCGGAGCAGCCATGAACCCCGGCCGCCCGACGCGCGAGCAGCGCAACCGCCGACTGGCGGCAGACTTCCGGCGAGGAAGGCGGCCCGCCCTGGCGCGCGCGATCTCGATGGTCGAGGCATCGCACCCGGGCGTTACCGATCTCCTGGGCGACCTTCTCCTGATCGAGCCGCGGGCCCGCCGCATCGGCATCACCGGCCCCCCAGGCGCAGGCAAGTCCAGCCTCGCCACGCTTCTCGCCAAACTGCTCCGCGAGCGGGACGAAGACGTCGCGATCGTCGCGGTCGACCCCACCTCGCCCTTCTCCGGCGGCGCGCTCCTCGGCGACCGCATCCGCATGAACGAGCTCTCGACCGACCCGGGCATCTTCATCCGCTCGATGGCCACCCGCGGCTCGCTCGGCGGCCTCGCCGCCACCACCCGCGAGGTGATCGACCTCCTCGACGCCTTCGGCTTCGCCAACATCATCGTCGAGACGGTCGGCGTGGGGCAGACCCAGTTCGAGATCCAGGCCGCGACCGATTCCACCGTCGTCGTGCTCGTCCCCGAATCCGGCGACGGGATCCAGGCGATGAAGGCCGGCCTCATGGAGATCGCCGACATCTTCGTCGTCAACAAGTCCGACCGCATCGGCGCCGACCGCATGGTGCGCGAGATCGGGCAGGCGCTGATGCTCAGGGCGGGCCGGGCTTCGCACGACGTGCCCGCGCACCACGGCGTGGATCTGTCGGGGGCAGGAGCTTCGACCCTGGCGGATACCGGCAAGGCTTCCGCCGAGAATCCCGCCCGCCACCCGGGGCGCCTGCGTGATGCCACCGCCTCGAGCTGGGAGATCCCCGTGCTCAAGACCTCCGCGGGCCGGGGCGAGGGCATCGGGGAACTGCTCGGCGCGATCGTCGACCACGGCCGCTACCTCACCGCGTCGGGGACGCTGGAGGCCCGCCGCGCACACCGCGCCAGGGGGCGTATTCGCGATGTCGTGGAGCGCCGGCTCCGACACCGTGCGGACCGGTTCTTCGCGACGGACCCGCACCTCGCGGAGTGGGCAGAGGCCGTCAAGTCCGGCCGCACGACCGCCTACAGCGTGGCGGATCGGATCGTTGCCGCCATATTAGAAGCAGGGCCGGAGGGCTTCCGCAGCCCACCGGACGCCGATGCCGGTCAGGAGAACAGCTGACATGTCGACCACCGAACCACGATTGCGCGACCGCGTCGCTCTGATCGAGGAGATCGAGCGGCGGCAGCGGGAGATCGAACGGCTGAACGCGGAACTCGCGGCCTGGGAGGCCACCTGCGAGGGGACGCCGAAGCGTCTGCCGTCCTTCACCTCCATCTCCGGCAACGAGGTCGAGCCCCTCTACACTCCCGCGCACCTGTCGGGGAGCTACGTGGACAAGCTCGGCGTGCCGGGCGGCTTCCCCTACACCCGCGGACCCTACGCGACCATGTACCGGACCCGCCTCTGGACCATGCGCCAGTTCGCGGGATTCGCCACCGCCGAAGAGACCAACGAGCGCTACAAGTACCTGCTCGCGAACGGCCAGACCGGCCTCTCGGTCGCCTTCGATTTCCCGACCCTGATGGGATACGACGGCGATCATCCCCGCTCGCTGGGCGAAGTGGGCGTCTGCGGCGTGGCCATCTCGTCGCTCGCCGACATGGAAACCCTCTTCCACGAGATCCCGCTCGACCGGGTCTCGGTGTCGATGACGATCAACGGCCCGGCGATCATCCTCTTCTGCTTCTACGTGGCGGCCGCCGAGCGCCAGGGGATCTCGCCGGATCAACTCCGCGGGACCGTCCAGAACGACATCCTCAAGGAATACCAGGCACAGCACGCGTGGGTCTTCCCTCCGGAGCCGGCGCTGCGGCTGATCCTCGACATGTTCGAGTGGTGCTCCGACAACGCGCGCCGCTACAACCCGATCTCGATCTCCGGCTACCACATCCGCGAGGCCGGGGCGACCGCGGGCCAGGAGCTCGCCTTCACCCTCGCCAACGGCTTCGAGTACGTGCGGCGGGGGATCGAGCGGGGCCTCGACGTCGACGCCTTTGCGCCGCGCCTCTCGTTCTTCTTCGACGTGCACAACGACTTCTTCGAGGAGGTCGCCAAGTTCCGCGCCGCACGGCGGATCTGGGCCCGCCGCATGCGCGACGAATTCGGTGCCCGGAACCCTCAGTCCTGGCGCCTGCGCACCCACGCCCAGACCGCGGGCGTCACCCTCACCGCCCAGCAGCCCGAGAACAACATCGTGCGCGTCGCCTACCAGGCGCTCGCCGCGGTCCTCGGCGGCACCCAGTCGCTGCACACCAACTCGATGGACGAGACCCTCGCGCTGCCGACCGAGAAGGCGGTGAAGATCGCGCTGAGGACCCAGCAGATCCTGGCGTACGAGAGCGGCGTGGCCAACACCATCGATCCGCTCGCCGGCTCGTACTACGTGGAGGCGCTCACCGACCAGCTCGAGGCCGAGGCCGAGGAGATGTTCGAGCGGATCGAGGGGCAGGGCGGGGTGGTCCCCGGCATCGAGAACGGGTGGTTCCAGCGGGAGATCGCAAATTCGGCCTCGCGCCAGCAGGCTGAGATCGAGGCCGGGCTGAGGACGGTGGTGGGCGTCAACGAGTTCACCGGCGGCTCCGAAGAGATCGAGATCGACACCCTGCAGATCGATCCGGAAGTAGAGAAGCGACAGCGCGCCAAGATGGCGAAGCTCCGCGCCGAGCGGGACGACGAGCGGGTGAACACGACGCTGGCCAGCCTCCGTGCCGCGGCCGCCGGCGGGGCCAACACCGTCCCGTACATCCTCGACTGCGCCCGTGCCTACTGCACCCTCTACGAGATCAGGGCCGCCATGGAAGAGGTCTTCGGCGCGTATAGGGAGCCGGTGTTCTTCTAGGAAATGGCCGCCTCGCGGAACCGACGACCGCGTATCATGCTCAAGGGTGTCCCGATAGATTGGCTCCGAAACGTGCAGGTGGAGAGCATTCCATCATCCCGGCTCCGAGGGCGGGACGGAGAGCCTGTCCCGACGATCTGATCCGGCCACGAACGCGGCACCGCGGTGGCGGAACAAGTCGAGCAGGGAAGCGACCTCAAGGTCAAGAGCATCGCACACATCGGGGATCTTGACGGTCGACGATCGAGGAGCGGGTTGCTCATTGGTCATTACCGCGAGGCCATTGGCCAGCGCGTAGGCTATCAGTTCCGGATCGGCACTTCGCTCGAATTCCCTGCGCTTTTCCTCGGGAAACCGAACTTGGCCGTCCGTCCAGGCCATCACTGCCCGGAGAGATTCCACGACCTTGGGATCGGACACATCGACTACCAGCGCTTCCCTGCGTTTCTTCATCCAAGTTACCAACTCGGGCGGGAAGCTTACCTCCTCGAACACTCGCGGAGTCGTCACGATGACACCCTCGTCACACGCTTGTGCAAGTGCCTCCCACACGCCGGGAAAGATGTCCGGTGGATAGTCGTCATGATGCGCCCGAATGAACACATCGGCGTCGACTACAAACCAATGGCCCGCCCGAGACGGCGAGAGTGCAGTCAATTCAGCTTCTCATTGAGCTTGAAGAAACTCTCGCCACGCAGGCCCGTCAGCCTGAACGCACGCGGATATGTAAGTTGGCCAGCACGAACAGCGCTCGCTATTGCGGCTGCAAACCTGGGTCCTATTCGCCACTTCTGGTTGACCCAAAAATTGCCCCCGGATGCAATGTCCCGGCTATTCGGCCAAAGTGCGGATTCCCGGCTGTATATCCGCCGAAACTCGGGCTCGGCGATCCACCCGGCGTCAAGGGCCCTTCTCGCCAGCACAACCGTGCTAACCTTGAACCTGCGAGCGATTCGGCGGACTTCGTCATGGGCATCGGCGTCGCGGCGCCAAAGCCGGCGAAGAATCGCACCGGGCACAAGGAACTCCGCGGCCACACGATTGCAGCAACGCTCCACGTGATGCGTGGGCACAATCTCTAGGTCGTAGCGGGAAAGTGCGTCGGCCCCAAGCAGGAGATGAGCCATCTCGTGCGCGAACGTGAACATTTGTGCACTCTTGAAATCAGATTTGTTCACGAATACCAGCGGCGCGTAGGGGTCGGCGATCGCGAATCCTTGAAACTCGCGCCGGTCCAATGGGCGATGCGTATCGTTACCGACCACGCCGTTGAACACGACCAATATGCCCGCCTGCTCGGCTTGATCGCGGAGCGCAGACAGCGCGCCCTCGTAGGATTGGTGCGTCGTTGCCCACTCTGGCCGGAGCCCCAGTCCTCGGCGCAGGGTGTCCGCCAGAACATCTGGAGCAGCACTGATCGAACCGGATGATACGAACCAAATCGGATCTGCACCCGACTCCAGAAGGCGATTACGCATCCAATCAACGCGGCTTCGCATCAAGTCGACTGTCTCGCGTAGATCCACGCTGTGGGTGGACGGCGTGCCGGCACTGAGCGTTCGGAAGTCCTCCAAGGGCAGACTCTCAACCGGCGGGCTAGCTCGGTAGAGTGAAGCCCAGGGCGCATAGGTGGCCTTCGCCAGCTTTCGCACCCGCGAACTGCTAATCCGGCCGTCCCGCTCCCAGGCAACTACGTCTTCCGGGTTGACCTTCAGCTTGGCGGCGAGCTCGCCCTGGGTCACGCCCGCACGTGCTCGCGCCCAAACCAGGACCTCGGGGGCGAGGGTCAGGATAGTTCGTCCGCTCATGGCTCGAAGATTGCACGTTCCGACGATTTCGTCCATTAGCGCTGGTCAAGATGTGCCGCAGGGAGGTGGCTCGCGGACAGGGTGCTCTCATGTTTCCATCCCCTGCACTCGAAGGCGAGCTATCCAATCGACACTCGCCGCCCCATCTTTTTCGTAGTCCCCGCCCCTTTTCGCATCGCTGGAGGTCTTCCATGCAGGCCATTGTCCCCGTTACGCTCCGCCTCGGCGCACCGCTGCTCGTCGCCCTGACACTCATCGGCGTCTCCGCAGCAGTTTTCCCCGCCGCCGCCCAGACCCCCCTCGCCCTCGAGACCTGGCTCGACTGGGAGCGCGTCTCCGACCCCCGGATCTCGCCCGACGGGTCGCAGGTCGTCTACACGCACGGCTGGGTCGACCGGATGAACGACAGCTGGGAATCGTCGATCCGCATCGTCAACTCGGACGGGTCGCGCCCGCGCGAGCTGATCGCCGGCTCGTCCCCCCGCTGGTCGCCCACCGGCGACCGGATCGCCTTCCTCGCGCCCGACGACGAGGGCAACACGCAGATCTTCATCCGCTGGATGGACGCCGAAGGCGCCGTCTCCCCGGTCACGCGCCTCACCGAAGCCCCCTCCGACATCGCGTGGTCGCCCGACGGCACGCAGCTGTCCTTCACCATGAGCGTACCCGCCGAAAACCCGAGTTCCCGCCACTGGCAGGTCTCGCTCCCGCGCCCCGAAGGGGCCGATTGGACGCCTGGCCCGCGCATCATCGAGAGCCTCGTCTACCGCCAGGACCGCGTCGGATTCCTCGACGAGACCTTCCGCCACATCTTCGTCGTGCCGGCCGGCGGCGGGACGCCCCGTCAGCTCACCCGCGGGGATCACAACTACGGCGCGCCCGTCTGGGAGCCGAGCGGCGAGACCCTGCTCTTCAGCGGCCTGATCGAAGACGATGCGCTTTACCGTTGGCAGGAGAGCGAAGTCTACAGGCTCGGCGTCGACTCCGGCGACCTGCGGCAGGTCACCACCCGGAAAGGCCCTGACGGGGCTCCGGCGCCCTCCGCCGACGGCCGCATGATCGCGTACGTCGGCCACGACACGACCACCTTCGACTACATCGAGTCCACGCTCTACGTCATGAACGCCGACGGCTCGAACCCGCGGGCGCTCACCACCGAACTCGACCGCACCCCGCGCGGCCTGCAGTGGGCGCCCGATGGCAGCGGCGTCTACTTCAACGTCCAGGCCGACGGCTACGCGAACATCATGTACGCGTCGGTCGACGGCGAGGTGCGCCCCGCGAGCGAGGGCCCGCAGATGTTCTCCCTTGCCGACGTGAGCGCCGGCGGCATGGCGGTAGGGACGTGGGGAGACGCCCACGAACCGGGCGACATCTACGCCTTCCCCGTCGACCGGCCGGACCAGCGCACGCGCCTCACGGCAGTCAACGAGGAAGTGCTGGCCGGGGTAACGCTCGGCGAAGTCGAACAGATCTGGGCCGAGTCGTCGCACGACGGCCTGGCGATCCACGGCTGGGTCATCAAGCCCCCGGGGTTCGACCCCTCGCGCCAGTACCCCATGATGCTCGTCATCCACGGCGGACCGCACGGGATGTACAACGGCGGCTTCAACTTCGGCTGGCAGGAGCACGCGGCGAACGGGTACGTCGTCCTCTACACCAACCCCCGGGGGAGCTCCGGGTACGGCACCGAGTTCGGCAACGCGATCCAGTACGACTACCCGAACAACGACTTCCACGACCTCATGTCGAGCGTCGACGAACTCCTGTCGCGCGGCTACGTCGACGAGGAAAACATGTTCGTCTACGGCTGCTCCGGCGGCGGCGTCCTCACGGCCTGGGTCGTCGGCCACACCGACCGCTTCCGCGCGGCCTCGTCGAACTGTCCCGTGACCAACTGGCTCGCCTTCCCGGGCGAGGTCGACGGGAACCCCCTGCGCTGGTACGCCGACTTCGAGCACTTCCCCTGGGAGGACCCGAGCGAGCACATCCGGCGCTCCCCGATCATGTACGTCGGCAACGTGACCACACCCACCATGCTCATGACCGGCGAACTCGACCTCCGCACCCCGATGTCGCAGACGGAACAGTTCTACCAGGCGCTCAAGGCGCAGAACAAGCCCACGGCGATGCTGCGCTTCCAGGGGGAATGGCACGGCACGTCCCGGTTGCCGTCGAACTTCATCCGCACCCAACTGTACCTGCGGAAATGGTTCGAACGCTGGGGTACGCACGACGACCGGCCGGCGGCGATGGAGGGGTGAGGGCGCTGTTATCCACCTCAAATAGGGTGTTTTAGCGCTATCATTATGATAGCACACTGATTATCAGAAACATGACGGGGCCAATGGAGCAGCCGCCGGCTCCCTGGCCCGCGGCTCTCCGGCTTCGCCCGCTGCTTGCCCCCGCCGGCTCTCCGGCCTCGCCCGCTACCCGGTTTCGCCGCTACCCGGTCTTGCCGTCTACCTGGCCCCGCCAATCCCTCCCGCCACCGCAGCGCTGATTTCGAGAGCCCGCCGCACCTCGTCGGCCGTCATCGAGTCGTAGATCGCCTCCCGGGAGCGCTCCGCTTCGGCGTGACCCTGAGCTGCGGCCAGAGACAGCCAGGCGTAGGCGTTGACCGGGTCGGCTGCCATGTAGCGCGTCGCCAGGAAGAACTGCGCATCCGCGTACCCCTGCTCGGCGGCCGCGCGGACCCACCTGACGGCTTCCGCGTCGTTGACCCGCGCCCCGAAGCCCAGCGCGTACATGTAGCCGAGATTGTACTGGGCGGTCGCGTCCCCCTGTCCGGCCGCCGCGCGAAACCACCGTATGGCCTCGGCGGGGTCCTGGCGCGCCCCCAACCCCGTGGCGTGCGCCTGGGCGAGGTTGTTCTGCGCCCCGGCATGACCGGACTCGGCGGCGGCCCGGAACCACTTCACGGCTTCGGCGTCACTCTGCAGGACGCCGTCGCCGTGGAGATGCAGGAGACCCAGGTGGTTCTGCGCTCCGGGATGGCCCTGCCCGGCGGCCGTGCGGAGCCACTCCACCGCCGCGGTATCCACCCCGGGGGTGGCGCCCTCTTCACCGCGGCCCTGAAGCGCGATGTCGTACTGCGCCTCCGCGTGGCCGCGCGTCGCCGCCGCGTGCAGCCAGTGAGCCGCCGCCGAATCGCTCTGTGGCACGCCGTCTCCGTCCGCGTACATCTGGGCGAGGTGGTACTGAGCCTCGGTGGAGCCCTGTTCCGCCACCGCGTGGAGCAATTCGGCCGACTCCGCCCGGTGCTGGCCGGCCGCGCTGCGCAGCCACCCCAGCGCCGCCCTGTTGTCCTGCGGGAGGCCCGCGCCCGTCAGGTGCATCATCCCGAGCTGGTGCTGGGCCCCGGCGTGGCCGTGCTTCGCCGCCGCGAGGAGCCAGGTGGCGGCTTCCGCGTCGCCCTCAACGGCCATGTCCCTCAGGGTGTCTTCAAGAGGTGGAGCGGATGGTTGGCACGCGACGCAGGCGACAAGCAGCAACGCCGGCGGCGCAGCACGCCTGAGTTCCCGAAGAGTCACCATCGCGTTCCCCTTGCCCGATGCTGTCCGGGGAAATGTCCGTGGAATTGTAGCCGTCATCACCTGGGAGGATCGCCTATCGTGCCGGAAGGAGCAACAACCCCGTGACCGGCGGCGGGAGCGACTCTTTTTGGCCCCCCCGCGCGGCGCTATCGTCAGTGTGGAGACCGGCGGGGACCGGTTGGTCGGATTTCTGCAAGGGCGGTCGATGACCATTCGGACAGCGATGTGGACGTGGCTGCTCGCGTCGGCGTCGGCCTGTGCCTCCGGGCACCCGCCACCCGGTCCGACCTCTACCGATGCGGCGCCTTCGGTGCCGGATCTGGTCGAAGCTCCCGAACCGGTTGCTTCTGCTCCGGTTCCGCGAGCCGCCGAGCCGACTCCGCCGATGACGCTGGAGAGCGAGCGGGCCATCCAGATGGAGGGCGCGGTCCTCACGCACCTGGCCCGCCGACAGCGCCTCGCCGATGCCTCCCTCCCCCTGCTGCGCGGCGGGCTTGCAATGTGTGAAGAACACGGCAAGGAGTTCGGCTTTCGCCACAGCTCGCTGGACGAGTACTCCAACCCCGCCGAACGCCAGGTCTACGCAACGATCCTCGGCGTCCGGACGCAGCCCACTGTCCTGATGGTGATGCGCGGAGGCGCGGCCGAGCGGGCAGGCCTGATGCCCGGCGATGTGATCCGGTCGTTGGGCTCGGTCGAGATAGGCCCGGGACAGCCCGGCGGCGAGGCCGTTGCCCGCATCCTCGGTCGCTGGCCGGCAGGCGAACGGGTGACGCTGATGATCGAGCGGGACGGAAGACCCATGGCCTTCAGCTTTGCGCCGGAGCCGGTGTGCGACTATGTGGTGCGGCTGGCGGGGGGCGACGAGATCAACGCCTGGGCCGACGGGGACACGATCGGCGTGGAGATGGGGCTCATGCGATTCGCCACGCTGGATCACGAGCTGCAGGCGGTGATCGCCCACGAGATCGCCCACAATTCCGAGGGGCACCCGCAGGCCAAGGCCCGGAACCTGGTCCTGAGCGGTCTGCGCGGCAGCGTTCGGGACGTTGCCGCGGCGGCAGCGGACGTGAGGCCCCCGGGTGAGTTCAGCCGTACCCAGGAGCGCGAAGCGGACTACGTCGGGATGTACTACCTGGCCCGCGCGGGGGTCGACACCCGCGACATCGGACTCGTGTGGCGCCGGCTGGCCGCGGAGAAGCTCGACGACATCAAGAGCGCGGATCTGTCGACCCACCCGTCCATCCTCGAACGCTCCCTGCAGCTGGACGCGATTCATCGCGAGATCGTGCGCAAGCGGCAGTCCGGCCGGCCGCTACTGCCGAACCGATCCGCGGACGGGACGCTGATCCCGCCGAAGTCGGAGCGCGACACATGACCGCCTCGTTCGCCATGTGCGTGCGGGCCGGGGTCGTCGCGGCTGCCGGACTCGTGTCCGCTGCCGCGACGCTCGCGGCCAGCACCGCGCCGCAGGAGGCACTCGCTCTCCGCCCCGACCGGCCCACACCCGGAGGCACACCCGCGGCCGTCGTCTACAACGGCCTCGAGGGACAGCTCGACATCTCCGCCCCTCGCGCCACCGATCCCGAAATCGACATCGACGGACGGCTCGACGACCCCGCCTGGGCCGAGGCCGCCCTCCTCACCGGGTTCTCCCAGTTCGACCCGACGGAAGGTATCCCCGGCACGCAGGAGACCGAGGTGCTGCTGCTGATCTCGGACGACGCGATCTACTTCGGCGTACGGGCCTTCGACGACAATCCGGGCGGCATCCGTGCGACGATGGGAGAGCGCGACACCTTCTACCGCAGCGAGGACTACATCCAGTTCGTCCTCGACACCTTCAACGACCAGCGGCAGGCGTACTCGATCGTGGTCAACCCGCTGGGGGTGCAGCAGGACGGCCTCTGGATCGAGGGCAGGGTGGGGCGCTTCGGGCGCAACTTCGGCCCGCCGATCGACTGGAACCCCGATTTCGTCTGGGACTCGGAGGGCCGGCTGGAGGACTGGGGCTACGCGATCGAGGTCAAAATCCCCTTCAAGAGCATCCGCTTCCCGGAATCGGCCGACCAGGACTGGGGGCTCCACGTCTTCCGCAAGATCCAGCGGTCCGGGTTCGACGAGTCGTGGGCGCCGATCACCAAGGATGTGGCCAACCGGCTCACTCTCTCGGGCTCGCTGAGCGGGCTGCGCGATCTCGAACGCGGGCTCTTCCTCGAGCTGAACCCGGTCCTCACCGGGACGCGGCAGGGGACCTATGACGCAGGCGCGAACGCATTCACACGGGAGCCGGTGAGCGGCGAATTCGGCTTCAACGCCAAGTACGGCCTCACCTCCAACCTTACGCTCGACGGGACGTACAACCCCGACTTCAGTCAGGTCGAGGCCGACGCCGGACAGATCGCGGTCAATGAGCGGTTCGCGCTCTTCTTCGAGGAGAAGCGGCCGTTCTTCCTCGAGGGGACCGAGATCTTCACGATGCCGAAGAACCTCGTTTATACGCGGAGCATCATCAATCCGGTAGCGGGCGCGAAGTTGTCGGGGAAGGCGGGGAGCTTCCAGCTGGGGTATCTCGGCGCGGTCGACGAGGTCGGCGGTTCCGGAGATCTGGCCGAGAGGCCGGTGGTCAATCTGCTGCGGGCGCGGCGGGATCTTGGCAGCGCCTCGACGCTGGGAATGGTGTACACCGACCGCACTACGAGCGGCGACGAGTACAACCGCATGCTCGGCTTCGACGGCCGCTTCGTGATCAGGCGCAGCTACACGCTGACGGTGATCGGCGCGGGGAGCCGCACGGCGACGCCCGGCTCAGGCTCCGAAGACGGGAGCTACCTGTCGCTGCAGTTCCAGCGCGCCAGCCCCACGCTGACCTTCAACCTCGACCTCGAGGACGTGGCCCACGGCTTCGACGCCGGCAGCGGACTGATTCCGCGGGTGGGGGATACCCGGCTGCAGTCGCGTCTCGAATACAACTTCCGGGGCGAGCCCGGCGCGCTCGTGGAGCAGTTCCGCCCGGGTTTCGACGCGTCGTTCTTCTGGGACCACGACTCGTTCTGGGGGCGCGAGCTCTTCGAGGAGGCCGAGGTCCGGTACGGGGTCACGACATCGTTCCGCAACAACATCACCGCGCTGCTGGCCGCCACCGTCAGGCGCTACGACTTCCGCGCCACGGACTACGACGGGCTGTTCGTCGACGACGGCCGGGGCGGCGAGGTCCCCTTCGTCGCCGACCAGGATCCGTTCGGTCTCCTGCACGGGATCGGGGGCTTCGTCTGGTTCAACAACTGGGACGTGCTGCGCGGGCGCGTGCGCTGGGGCTATAGCCAGGACGCCGTGTTCGATCTCCGGTACGGGGTGCCGATCGAAGTCGGCACGGGCTGGGACGCCGACGTGGCCCTGTACGTCTTCCCGACCCGCCATCTGTCGAGCGAGCTCGGGCTGCGCTACCAGAGCCTCGCCCGGGAGAGCGACGGCACCCTCGCGCTCGAGGCAGTGATCCCGCGCATCAAGACCCAGTACCAGTTCAACCGGGCGCTCTTCCTGCGGGCGATCGTGGAGTATGGAGCGCAGATGCGCCGCGACCTCGTGGATCCGGTCACCGGGCGGCCGCTGCTGAGCTGCAGTTCCGGCGACTGCTCACTGCGCAGCGGCTCCGACTCCAACGACTTCGGGATCGAGACGCTACTGAGCTACGAACCTACACCCGGCACCGTGTTTTTTGTGGGCTACTCGCGCCAGATGGAGGACACGGAGCGGCTGCGGTTCCGCGACGTGCGGCCCACCGCGGACGGGCTGTTCGCGAAGGTGAGTTATCGGTTCAGGCGCTGAGTCTGGAGTTTTCACACCGGCGAGACGGTTCCTGCGCGACGGGGGCGGCTGCCGCGCGACCCCGAAAACGTTTCAGCTGGAACGTTTCTGCGTGCCTCAGCCCCCGGCACCCGCCTTGCGCAGCCCGTCGATGTCGATCTTGCCCATCTTGAGCAGCGCCTCCATGACCCCCTTCGGATCGGCGCTCATCAGCTCGCCCATGTTGGCGGGCACCACCTGCCACGACACCCCGAAGCGGTCGTTGAGCCAGCCGCAGTAGCCTTCGTGGCCGCCCTCCGACAGCGCGTTCCAGTAGCGGTCGATGTCTTCCTGTGATTCGCAGTTGACCACGAATGAGATCGCGGGCGTGAACGTGAACATCGGGCCGCCGTCGATCCCCTGGAACGTGCGGCCGGACAGTTCGAAGACAACGAGCGAGTTTCCCTTGGCCGGGCCGGCACTGACCGTCGAGACCTCCACGATCCGGGAATCCGGAAAGAGCGAGACGTAGAATTCGGCCGCCTCCACGGCTTGGCCGTCGAACCAGAGGCAGGTGCCGATTCGGTCAGGCGTCGCGATCATGGTTTTCCTCCGTTGGTGGGCTTGCGCTCCCGTGCAGGGTCCCGTGGTAGAGGCTAACTCGGGCGCTCGCCCAGACCCAGATCCAGCTCTCCGATATAGTACCAGTCCACGGCACGCCATCCAATGCCGTCGGCACCCGGCTTGCGCTCGACCAGGGCGGCCAGGGTGGACCCGTGGAGGTCGTAGCCCTGGAGACGATCTTTGATGCGTACGGAGCCGGCGTACTCGGAGCCGACGTAGAGGTCGAAGTAGGAGAAAAGCGCCCGGTCCCGTTCGGTGGCGACCCACAGGCGACCATGCTCGTCGTAGGCCATGGACGCTACCCGCAGGTGATTGCGCTTCGGTGTCTCCCGATACGTCCCCAGATCCGTTTGCAGCGTAAACCGCCGGTTCTGGTCCTCGACCTCCGCGATGTCACGGGCGTTCGGCAGCTCTTCAGCATAGGTCGGCGACTGGATGAGCGTGCCCGCGGGTGCGTCGCGGTCTTCAAGAAAGACGATTTCGCGCTGACAGGCGGGGAAAGTCCAGCCCCCGGCCGGTGAAGCGACGCCCAATGCCACGCCGCCACACTCGGTTTCCGCGATGTCGTCGATATCCTCGCGTTCCCACAGGACACTTCCCGATGCTACATCGATCTCCACTGGAGTCATGTCGGCCCCGCCCGCGAAGTGTTGGCCCTGAATCGTCGTGCCAAAGGCACTCGTGGCGGGCTGCAGGAAGACCACGGGCATTGTCGTTTCATCGACCAGGTCGCCACCGGGTGTGAAGACCGACAGCCGGGTCATGGAGATGGCGCCCACGGTGCCGTTGGGGCCGCGGACCAGCTTGGGAGCCAGGCCGAACTCCCCGGGCCCCTCTCCCTTGCGACCGAACCTACCGACCAGGTCGCCGGCGCGATCGATACACCGCACGCGAACCTCGAAGGAATTGGTGACGCACACCACATCGTCATCAACCAGGACAACGCTCTGGTTCATGCTGAACGGCGCCGGCGCCGAGGCGACCGCACGGAGCGGGACCGTCGGGGTCGTGACCGTCTCGGAGTCACAGCCGACGATGGCGGCCGCCATTGCGAACGCCGCCACGACACGGGCGCAGTGACCGTAGACCGTCCGGATTGGGCAGATCTCTCTCATGTTTGCCATGGCTCGTCTAGTCCTCCACCCATTCTACGCTCCGATCCCACAGTTCTTGCGCCAGCTCCTCGTCCCGCGCCTGGGCGCTCGGCACCTTCTCTTCGTCGATGTCGAAATACCGCCCGGTCACGTCGTCGCGCGCCGGATCCCGGACGAGGTTCATCACCGCGGCGCCGCCGACCTCCGGCTTGTCCATGAACCAGGTGAACGGGCGGATGAGGGCGCGTACCAGGAGCGGGGTCTTCTTCCAGATATCGGTTGCGAGCACACCCGGATGGACCGCGTTGGCGGTGATCCCGCGCCCGCCCCACCGCCGCACCGATTCGGCGGTGAAGAGGATGTTGGCGAGCTTCGAGTCGCCGTACGCTTGCAGACCACCCCGCCAAGCGCGTCCCCGGGCGATGTCGTCGAGGTCCGCGCGTCGCAGGTCGCCGTGCCGATGACCCCGTGAGCTCACGTTGACGATGCGTCCGCGACCCGCCTCGAGCCGGTCGAGCAGGAGGTGGGTGAGGAGGAAGTGCCCCAGGTGATTCGTGGCGAAGGTCAGTTCGAAGCCGTCCGCCGACTCGACACGGCGCGCCTGCGAGACGCCCGCGTTGTTGACGAGGATGTCGATGACGGGGAGGCGGGCGGCGATCCGGTCGGCGGCCGCGCGCACGTCGTCCAGGCGTGACATGTCGGCGAGTTCGAGAGCGACGGCGGGCTCGACCGGCGCGCGGTTCACGCCCCCGGGGGGGTCGTGCTGCCCCGAGGGCGTGGTCGCGCAGGTTGCCGCGAATTCCCGGAGCTCCGCCAGCGCCCGCTCCCCGCGTTCGCGGCTGCGGCAGATCATCGTGACGTGGGCGCCGGCGCGCAGCAGCATCTCGGTGGCCGAGCGGCCGACGCCGGAGTTGGCGCCGGTCACGACGGCGTGCTGGCCATGGAGTGGAATGGTCAATGCGGTTCCCCGTGCTGGCCGTGTGCGTGTGGTGGCGTTTCCCTCGCGCCGCACGGGCTGCGCCAGCCGCAGAGCGCGGTCGGGGTCACCGGTCCGATGTCGCCGCCCTCCTCTCCTCTTCCTCTCCAAAGTGCTCGGCGAACCAGTCGAACATGCGCTGCCAGTGGTCCGTGAAGTCGGCGGCGGTACTGGCGCGCCCCGCCCCGTGCCCGCCCGCGGTGTAGTGCACCCACACCACCTCCTTCCCCAGCCGACGGAGCGCGTAGTACATCTCGCGCTGGTTTGTGGCCGGCACGTTCCAGTCGCCCTCGCCGGAGAGCATGAGGAGCGGCGTCTCAATGCGGTCCGCGAACATCACCGCCGAGTGCTCGATGTACTTGTGCGGCTGCTCCCACAACGTTGCGCCGATGCGGTCCTGCCCGACCTCCGCGGCGGCGTAGTTGCGCGTGGTGATCTTCGGCGAGTCGCCCAGGAAGGAGATGATGTTGACCTTGCCCGAGACGTTCGCGGCCGCGGCGAAGCGGTCGGTCTGCGTGATCAGCAGGTTGGTCGCGTAGCCGCCGTAGCTCTGCCCGTAGACGCCCACCCTGTCCGGGTCGACGAGCCCGCGCTCGATGATCTTGTTGATCGCGTTGGGGACGGCCTTCAGCCAGGCCTCGCCCGGGAAGCCCTCCTCGAAGCGCACCGACGGGCGGAACCCGAACCACCCCTGCGCGGTGATCAGGTTCATGTTCTCGTTGAAGCCGTTGTCGAAGAACTGCTCGTAGATCTCGGCCACGAGGGGGTATTTGCGCCCGGGCTCGTAGCCCACCGGGTAGTAGAGGATGCCGTAGAGGGTGTTGCCGTCGACGTCGAGGTACTCGATGAGCTCGCTGCGGGTGAGGGCGATGTCGGCGAGTTGCGGGTTCGAGGTGGTGAGCTGGCGGGGGGCTGACAGGTCGCCGCGGGCGGCGTGGATCTCGTCGGGGTGGTCGCCGTCGGACATGGTGTAGACGATCGTGTTGCCGTCGTCAGAGATGTTCCAGGAGCGGTAGAGATTGCTGTCGAGAGTGAGGGTCTCGACGGCGCCGGTGGACGTGTCCAGGCGCTTGAGGCCGCGATGCCAACGGTCCCGGGCGGAGTAGCTGAAATGGAGGTGGCGGCCGTCGTCGCTCCAGCCCTGGAACTGGCGGCGGGGGCGGGTGTCGTCGTCTTCCTCGAGTTCGAGAAGGGTGCGGAGGTCGTTGCTGCCGAGATCGAGGAGGTGCCAGGCATCCTGGGAGGTCAGCAGCAGGGCGTCGCCAGCGGGACTCCAGCGTTCGACCGAGAAGCGGATGCGCGCGGAGTCGGCGTTGGGGTCCGGATCGCTGCCTGCCTCCGGCTCACCGCCGGCGGCCGGGTCCCCCCGATGATTCGCGGTCACGTCCACCGCTTCCTCCTCGCCGAGCCGCCGCACGTACACGGATCCGCCATCGGCATACGCGAACGCGTCATGCGCGTCGTTCCAGGTCACGTTCATCCGCTCCTCGCCGGTGTCCCGCAGCGACTCCGGCGCGCTGCCCTCCGCCAGCGCCAGCCGGAAGAGCTCGTACTCGGTCCCGTCCCGCCGCGAGTACGACGTCTTCGTGCGCGTCGCCGTCGAGTACGTGATGAAGGACCCGTCCTCCGAAAAGCCCGGCCCCAAGGGCGTCACATCGCTCAGGATCTCGCGCACGCTGCCGTCCTCGAGTGAGACGAGTGCGGTGATCTGGCGTGCGGCGATGTTCCTCACCCGGTCCCAGGCCAGGAAGTCGTTGCGGGAATCCTGCACGATGACCGGCGCCTCGGTCAGGGCGACAAAGGCCGCGCGCGCCTCGGTGGCCCACCCCGGGGGGCGCAGGCCCAGGAGCACGCTGGCGCCGTCGGGAGCCCATTCGAGCGGCGACGACGACGCGATCTCGTTGTCGGTGCGGAGTGTCACGGTCTCGGCCCGGCCCGTTCCCGCTTCGAAGATCCTGAGTACGTACTCACCAGCCTCGACGGCGAAGTACGCCAGCCGCTCCCCGTCGGGCGACCACGTGAAGCCGCGCAGCTGGGCCGGCTCCTCGTGCACCCACGTGCGCTCTCCGCTCCGGGTGTCGATCACCATCAGCCGTGTGGAGACGGGGGAGATGTAGGTCGGGTCGCCGTAGCGCTGATGGTCGACATCGGTCCGGTCGCGCCGGGTGCGCACGGTCGCGGCGACGCGCGCGCCGTCGTCGGTCACCGCCGCGATGCCGACGAGGTTGACGTCGAGGGCGATCTCGGTGGTGAAGGGGCGCTGCTGGGGTTGGGCGGGGAGGGGGGCGGTGGCGGTGAGCACTACAGCGCCGGCGAAACCGGCGAGGACGGGGAGCGCGGACTTGTGACGGCGACCTGACATGACGGTTTAGCTCCTTCGGGTGGGGTCTGCGGCGGAACCTTAAGCCGTGCCGATGGGGAGCGAAAGCTCGATCCGCGAGACTTGGTCCCCGCCCGAGCTCCTGTGGACAACCAGGCCCGGCGCGTCACGCGTCACACCGGAAGTATTGTCAAGTGACAATCGACACATTACAATCCGGGTGATACGGAGCTTTCGCCACCGTGGGCTCAAGCGCTTGTTCGTGCGCGCAGACCGCAGTGGCATCCGCCCTGATCTCGTGGAGCGGGTCGAGGTTGTCCTGGCACTCCTGGATGTCGCCCGTTCCCCTCAGGCGATGCGGCTGCCCGGATACCGGTTGCATGCCCTCAAGGGCGACCTGCAGGGCTACTGGTCGGTGAGCGTTACACGTAACTGGCGGATCGTTTTCCGCTTCGAAGGCGAAGATGTCTACGATGTCGAGTTGATCGACTACCACTAGTGGATCGGGAGCCGAAGGGACCTGAAGTCATGCCAATGAAAGATCCGCCGCATCCCGGAAGGGTAGTCCGGCTCTCCTGTCTTGAGCCGCTCGGGCTCACTGTAACCGACGCGGCCAAGGTGCTGGGAGTGAGTCGACAAGCGCTTTCGAACCTCGTGAACGAACGCGCCCGGATTTCAACGGCGATGGCAATCCGGCTCGCCAAGGCTTTCGGCTCGACTACCGAGACGTGGATTCGACTTCAGGCCGCTTATGATGTCGCGAAGGCTCGAGAGCAAGAGGATCAGATCCAATTGGACCGCTATCGGCCCGGCACCACGGTGTCCGGCTGAGTTACCCGGTCGCTGAATTGTAATGTAAACACGTCATTTGCAATGTTTACATTACATCGCCCTCTCCTTCGCCAGCATCCACAACCCCACGGCCACGCCCAGGAACGAGGCCGCCCACACCCAATAGCCCACCAGCAGGCTGGCTACTACGGTCTCTTCCGCCACCCACATCGGCCAGTACACGAGGTTGAACAAACCGGCGCCACCCAGGACCAGAGGCAGCCACTGGCCGCCGACCAGACGACCCATTGACCATTTGGTCCGCAAGGTCGCCAGGCTGGCGAGCATGAGCAGATTCGTCAGGGCGCTCGCCATGCCGATTCGACCACCAGTGCCCACCAAAGCCATCACAAACGCATTCCAACCGGGCTGTGCGTCGCCTTCAGTAGAGGCCGCCGAATCGTCCGCGCCGGGAGGTGGCGGGAACAGCTGGCCTTCCGTGTATGCAGGCATCACGAAGGACGCGGCGAAGAGCGCCCAGGCGACGAACACCAGGCGACGACACACCTTCTTTCCCGGATTCACGCGACCACCTCTTTCGCCCCTAGGAAGCCGCTGGCCTCGGTTCCGATGCCCAGTCGCGGTTGCGAATTCGGAGAGCCACGGCGACGCAGAGCAGCGACAAGGTCCACATCCAGTAACCGATTCCGAGCACAGGGCTCGAACCCCAGGTACGCACAACTCCAAGCAAACCGAACACCACCCCGAGAGACCCCGCAGTGCCGAGGATCCTCCCCAGCCATCGTCCCTTGCCAGGCGACGGACTCAGAAGTGCCCGAGTGCTCAGAATCATCGCAAGGCTGGGGAGGAGCATGGGGATGCCCTCCGCATCTGTCAGCAGATCCCAGAAGAGCTCATATCCGTAGTCCCATCCAAAATCCATTCCCCAGAATGCGGGTAACCGGAAAGCCGGCAGCACGAACGACACCCCGAACATCGCCCACCCGGCGACCAGCCATCGCCGCCACCTCGGCTTGCCCACCTTGGCGAATTCCCTCGAAAGCGATGGCGCCTGCCCGATATCGTCCCGAGCGATTGCCAGCGCTCGAGCAGGCGAGAGCCCCGCGTCCAACTCCATCTCCAGTTCCACGCGCGCCCGCAGGTGATCCTCCAGCTCGTCCACCTCACGCGGCGCCAGCCCGGAGTGTCTTTCCAGCTTCCTGCGCCAGCGCACGATCGCTTTGTCCAGGTCAAACATGTCCGCCTCCCCATGACGTCTCGAGCGCCCAGTGCACCGTGCGCCAGCTCTGGCGGTCTCTGGCCAGCTGCCGCTTCCCGCGGCCCGTGAGCCGATAGTACTTCCGACGCCGCCCCTCGTCGGTTAGTTGCCAGCGGCCCTTGATCAGCCCGTCGCGCTCCAGCCGGTGCAGGACCGGGTAGAGCATTCCGTCGGACCACTCGAGCTCGCCGCGCGAGAGCAGCTTGACCTGTTTGAGGATCTCGTAGCCGTAGTTCTCGCCGCCTGTCAGGATCGACAGCACCATCGGGCGCGACGAGGCGGCCACGAGTTCCTTTGAGACACGTGTCTTCATCTGGACCTCTTCATCTGGATTCCCATACCATGATAATCAATGTACCTTGATGTACAAGGTATGCGATCCACGGTTGGGCCGCAAGGTGCTGATTCCGGCGCATGCCGATCAGTGATTCCATTCCATGCCGATCGGTGATTCCGGTGCATGCCGATCACGGATTCCAGAGCATGCCGATCACCCTTGGAGTGAGCGAGTAGGAGCGCTGGAGAACCTGCTGTAGCGACGTCTTCTTCCATCCTCGCGAGAGGTCCCCTGAGCCGAGGAGGAAGAGGGTGTCGCAGAAGAGGTTGTCCATGCGGAAGATTCGAGAGCTTCTGCGCCTGAAGTACGAGCTGAGGCGCAGCCACCGGGAGATCGCCGCATCGCTCGGCATCGCCAACAGCACGGTGAGCGACTATGTGGGCCGGGCAAGAGTGGCTGGCTTCTCCTGGCCGTTGCCGGAGGGGCTGGACGACGCTGCGCTGGAGGCGGCCCTGTTCCCGCCCCCGCCGCCGTCGCGGGTTCGCCGGCCGGAGCCGGACTGGGGCCGCGTGCACCGGGAGCTTCAGCGCCACAAGGGCGTGACACTGCAGCTGCTGTGGCTGGAGTACCGGGCGGATCATCCGAACGGTTACCAGTACAGCTGGTTCTGCGAGCGCTACAAGGCGTGGCGGGGACAACTCGACGTGGTCATGCGGCAGGTCTACCGGGCGGGCGAGAAGGCGTTCGTCGACTACGCGGGACCGAAGTTCGAGGTCGTGGACCGGAGCACCGGCGAGGTGCGGGACGCCATGGTCTTCGTGGGTGTCCTCGGCGCCTCGAACCACACCTTCGTGGACGTGACCTGGAGCCGTGCACTGCCGGACTGGACGATGTCGCATGTACGGATGTTCGAGTTCTGGGGCGGGGTGCCCCAGCTCGTGATCCCGGACAACGAGAAGGCTGGGGTGCGTGAGGCCAGCCGCTACGAGCCGGATCTGAACCCGACGTACCAGGAACTGGCCACCCACTACGGAACCACGGTGCTGCCGGCGCGGCCCCGCTCTCCGAGGGACAAGGCGAAGGCCGAAGCCGCGGTCCAGAACGTCGAGCGCTGGATCATGGCGCCGCTGCGCAACCAGACGTTCTTCTCGCTCGGCGAGCTCCGCGAGGCGATCCGGCCGCTGCTGGCCGCGCTGAACGAGCGGCCGTTCAAGAAGACCGATGGCAGCCGCCGCAGCTGGTTCGAGGACCTGGACCGGCCGGCGCTCAAGCCGCTCCCGGCCGAGCGCTACGAGTACGCGGAGTGGCGCAAGGCGCGGGTCAACATCGACTACCACATCCAGGTCGCGCACGCGCTCTACAGCGTTCCCCACCCGCTGGGCCGCTGCGAGGTCGACGTCCGGATCACGGCCCATACCGTGGAGATCTTCCACAAGCACCGCCGCGTCGCCGCGCACCTGCGGATCCACAGGAGAGGCGGATACGCGACCGAACCGTCGCACATGCCGGCCGCCCACCGCGCCCACGCGGAGTGGACGCCGTCGCGGCTCATCGCCTGGGGCCGCAAGGTCGGACCGCACACGGCCACGTTCATCGAACGGCTCCTCGAGAGCCGGCCCCACCCCGAACAGGGCTACCGCAGCTGCCTCGGGCTCAAGAAGCTCCTGCGGGCCTATGGCGCCGAGCGTCTGGAGGCCGCCTGCCGCCACGCGCTCGACATCGGCACGCTGAGCTACAAGTCCGTCAAGTCCATCCTCTCGACCGGCCGCGACCAGGCCCGCGACGACCAGCAGTACACGCTCTCCCTGCCCGCCCAGCACGCCCACATCCGCGGGCCGCAGTACTACACCACTTCCCAGAATGGAAAGGAGTCGTGACGATCATGCTTCGCCAACCCACCCTCGACCTGCTCCACGAACTCCGGCTCTCGGGCATGGCCCAGGCCTTCGAGGAGCAGACCGCCATGCCCGACATCAGCGAACTCTCCTTCGACGACCGCCTCTCCCTGCTCCTCGAACGCGAGAAGACCGAGCGGGAGCAGCGCCGCTACGTGCGCCTCAAGGGCCTCGCCAAGCTCCACCTCGACGCCACCATCGAAGACCTCAACTTCAAGGCCCCCCGCGGACTGGACCGCTCCCTCGTCCTCCGCCTCGCCTCCGGGCAGTGGATCCGGGACGGCCAAACCGTGCTCGTCAGCGGTGCAACCGGATCCGGCAAGTCGTACCTGGCGTGCGCGCTCGGCCACCAGGCCTGCCGCCTCGGCATCTCGACGCGCTACTACCGCGTCTCCCGCCTCCTCGACGAACTCGCCCTCGCCAGGGGCGACGGGTCGTATCCCAAGCTCATCCAGCGGCTCGCCCGGACCTGGCTCCTCGTCCTCGACGACTGGGGGCTCGCTTCGCTGTCAGGGCAGGGACGGCACGACCTCCTCGAGGTCCTCGACGACCGCTACGCCCGCCGCGGCACGCTGCTCGCCAGCCAGGTCCCCGTCGAGCACTGGCACGACGTCGTCGGCGATCCCACCTTCGGCGACGCCATCCTCGACCGTCTCCTCAACAACGCGCACCGCATCACCCTCAAGGGCGCCTCGATGAGACGGCTGTACGACTCGACGAAGGAAGTCCACACCGTCCCCGGCGACGCCTGATCCGCCGAAGGACCGGGCTCAAGCATGCCTCCGCAAGCGCGTCTCTCCCCGCGATCGGGAGCGAGAAGACGGAAAGACGGCCCTGAGGAGGCCGTATGGCCGTCCGGACATGCGCCGCGGCTGGCCCGAATCCGTCCGAATCCCCCGAATCCGGGGCAAATGGCCCGCCTCCGGGCACAAACCAGCCCCCGGAGACCTGCAGAGACCGCCGTAGAGGCCGGCCGATGCCCTTCGCCCTACCTCCACCCCTCTGGAAAACCAGCCCCCACCGTCCTCGCAACAGGCCCGTCACTCGACGAAGACCCCTTCCAACCCCTACCTTCAACCCACAACCCAACCCCCAGCGCCCCTACGGACCTCCGCTCTCCTCATCGGGTGATCGGCATGCCTTGGAATCGGTGATCGGCATGCTGGAACAGGTGATCGGCATCGGCGGAATGGGCACAAGGGTTGCCCACGCTGAGGATGGTGACCCTGGCTTTTGCCTGCTCTGGTTCGTGACAACCACCTACGGGCTTAACTTCATTCCTTGCGGCAGGTCGCAAGCCCCGTCTGGTAAAGAGAGGAGCCAAGTCGTTGCCCGACCGATCCAAAGACTGGTTCGCCCAAGCCGAGCACGACCTCACGCAGGCCGTGGCTTCGCATCGGGACGGGCGACACGACTGGGCATGCTTCGCGGCCCACCAGGCGTCCGAAAAGGCCGTCAAGGCACTTCATCTGGCTCAGGGCCGGGAAGCGTGGGGTCACGTTACGGCCAGGCTGCTCAACGAGTTGCCGGACCGTCCGCCCAAGGACTTGGTAGAGCGGGCGCGTGTACTGGACAACTACTATATTCCCGCCAGGTATCCGAATGGGCACGACGACGGCCCGGCTTTCGAGCACTACGGATCTCTACACAGTTCGCAGGCGGTCGAATATGCCCGTGACATCCTCGACTTCGTCCGTAAAGCGCTGGCCGACACCTGAGGCGGTATTGAGCGCCCTGCAGGAATGGGCGCACGCGCAGGCGGCTGCGCGGCCCGAGTTGATTGCACTCGGCTACTTCGGTTCCCACGCGCGAGGCGACACCGGATTCGGAAGCGATCTCGACGTCGTGGCGATCGTGAAGAAGAGCGACCGGCCGCGCCTCGAACGCAATCGCGACTGGCCGTACGAGCGATTGCCGGTCCCCGCCGACCTGCTGGTCTACACGGTCGACGAATGGGACCGTCTGCGCCAGCGCGGCGGACGCTTTGTCGACATGCTGGGCGACGAGGCCGTCTGGGTCATCGGATCAGCCCCCTGAAGCGTCGAAGCAGGGGGCGGCCGACAGAACCGCCCCCCGCCCCAACACCCCTCGCCCCAGTCCCTCAGTCGTGCCCCAGCGGCGCGAACGACTTCTGCCAGCCGAGCGTCAGCACCCAGTCCGTCGCCAACTGCGGCCCCTGGAGGTTCTGGTAGACCGGGATGTGCCACTCGGCGGCGATCCGGTGTCCGCTCAGCGCGCCGTCCGGAAAATAGAGGTTGAACCCGAGGGGCAGATCCACCCGCGTCCCCCCGCGCCGCTGCTCATTGACGGTCGGGACCATCATCGGGTTGGCGTAGGCCGCGTCGTGCCCGGAATAGTTGCCCCAGGTCCTCGTGAGCATGCGGGCCGAGAGGCTCAGCCGGTCGCTCGGCTTCACCGCCAGCCAGAACGTCGCGTCGGTCTCGCCGCCCTTCGTGTAGCCGCGGCTGTTTTCGCCCATGCGAACCATGGTCCTGGCCTGGAGTCCCCAGGACATGCGCTCGCTCATGCCCAGCACCGTGACTCCGGGGGTAAAGTCCCAGGTGCCCGAGCCCAGCTGCATGGGATAGGGCATCTGCACCGCGCGGCCCATGCTCATGGGATTGACGCCCGTCTCTTCGATCGAGCCGGTCGGGATCGACACCCCCGCATTCAGGTGCAGGCGGACGGGTCCGGTCCGCTTGACGCCGATGAGCGCGCCCAGGCTGGTGTCGCCCAGCCCCGACGATGCCGCCTCGAACATGCCGCCGTGGCGCGTCTGGTGGTTCATCGACTGGTCGAGCCAGTTGGTCATGACCATGAGGGTCACGACGTCGCTGGGTGCGTACATGAGCCCGGCCATGTGCATCGTCATCGTCATGTCGAGCGGCGCGACCATGAAGCTCTCGTGGATGTCGCTGACATCGAGCTGGTCGTTCCCGTCCAGGTTCCCGTCCATGAACATCCGCATGAAGCGGTAGGAGAGCATGAATTCGCCGTGCTCGTGGGTGTGATCGCCCATGATACCGATGGGCGCGTGACCGTCCGGACGGGACGAGGTCCATTCGTACTGGGCTTGAGCGAGTGCCGGGGAGGCGGCCGCAAGCGCGATCGCCGCACACAGGCATACCAACATGCGCATATGAGTATCCTCTCTTGATTGAATCCGTTGAATTGCTGTCTTGCCGGGCATACGCACCGGCAGCGCGCGCCGGGTCGGCGCCGGATTCACGCGGGAGGAGGACCGTTCGCGAAGGGCAGGGTGTAGGGGGCGCGCCGGGCCGGAGCACGGTCGAATGTGGCGGCGCCTGCGTGGGAGGGGGTGCTCGCTGGTGTCAATGAGGCGGCGAGCACCGCGGCGGGCGCGGCCGGGCCGGCGGATGTCGGACAGCTGCCTACGCAAGTGCACGGAGGCGGCGGTCCGGAGGAATGATCTTCCCGGGGATGAGTGTCGGCGTGGGGGCCGCCACCGGGAGCGTGGTCGGCGGAGCCTGCGTGATCGGAGACCGCGTGACCGAGGTGATGGGGGCAGCCGACTTCGAAGAGGTCCGGTGCGATCGACGGCAGCAGCACGAGCACAATAACCGCGCTCGTGAACCTGATCCCGGTGCTTTGGCCGCCTCGCTTCCTCATCGCCTCTTCAGATGGAGGGAATCCGTTCCGCGTCCGCCATTCGGAAGTATACTCCAGCCCCCGGTGGGAGGCTACAGCACCACATCCCCTCCGGGATCGCGCCTGCGGAGCCGCCGCAGGACCTCTTCGGCCTCCCGCAGTCTCTTCAGCCGCAGGGCTTCGTCAGCGACCGCGCGACTCCAGATCGGCCGTCCCCGGACTTCCGGCACTCGCAGTACCGCACCCTCACGGATGCCCGCCGGCAGCAAGGCGACAGGCACGTCGTGCTGGCCTGCGTCGTCGTCCCTGACCACCAGCGCGATCCCCGATTCGATGCGGTCCACCACCCAGACGCGGCCGTCACCGCCGCCGCCGGTTTCACTATTCACGAGACCCTTCGCTCAATACCTGAACACGAGTACCGTGGCGCCCGCTTCGTCGGTGAGCGTGGCCGTGTCGCCGTCGTTGTTCCATACCGCCCTCCCCCGACCCATGTAGTAGCGTTCGCCATCGCTCCGTCCCGAGCCGGTGTGGACCACCACCCGTCCTCCGGCTCTCAGAACCGTTCCCCGTGGAAACCGGAAGCAGTGGTTTGCCGCGTCGCAGAGCATCCATCCGCCGATCGCCAGGTCGCCGCCCTGTCGGTTGTCAAGTACCGCGTACTCTCCGTTCGGGTTCCGGTTGTCGTTGCCCGGAGCGTCGGCATGCACGCTCAATCGGAGCCCGCGGCCAATCGCGGAAGCCGATCCCGCCGCCCCCGCGCCCGCGCCGACCACGGCGTCTTCCACGACAGTCCCGGGTGCGTCCCCGGCCTGCGCCCGGCCCCAACCCGATCCGCGCCCCGAAGCCACCTGCGCCCTGCGCGCGACCGAATAGCCCCCGTTCCGGCGCCCGAGAATCGTCACATGACCCTCCTGATCGGTCCGGAGCACCCTGGCGCCAATGCCGGCGAACGCCCGCAGCGCCGCCGGCCTCGGATGCCCATAGCCGTTCCTTCCCACCGAAATCACCACCACTTCGGGTCGCGCAGCCTCCAGGAACGCCCACGTAATCCCGTTGTCGCTACCGTGATGCGGCGCCTTCAGAAGCGTAACCGCCGGAACCGCCCCCTGGCCGACCAGATGCGCCAGCTGCCGCACCTCGGAGTCGCCGCTCAGCAGCGCGCGGAAATCGCCGAAGCGCACGACCAGCGCCACGGAACGGTTGTTGTGGTCGGCCGTTCCCCGCGGCAGCAGCGGCAGCACCTCGATCTCGGCGCCCCCCAGCGAAATCGTCCGCGGCACGGCCTCCAGGTACGTGATCCCGGGCCGCGCATCGAGCGCCGCCATCAGCCGCGCGTACGTCGCCGTCGTGTGCGCCTGCCCGTTGTCCATGAAGAACCGCACGGGCATCGCATGGATCACCCCGGCCATCCCCCCGATATGGTCCGCGTGCGGATGCGTCGCCACCAGCAGGTCGATCCGCTCCACGCCCAACTCCCGCAGCAGCGGAACGACGTCGCCAGGGCCCGCGTCGACCAGCGCCGTCCGGCCTTCGGGCGCCTGCAGCAGCACGGCGTCTCCCTGGCCCACATCGAGGAATGTGACGCGCAGGACGGTGTCGGAGGGGAGGGGGAGGGCGGCGTTGGCATGCGCGGCCCCCGGGCCCTCGCGTCCGGCCCGCGCCTCCGCCCGGGGCGCCTGCGAGAAATTGGCGGCGGCCGTCCCGGCGAGGACCGCGAGAATAGCCACCCTGCTGGCAACGAGGGCGACGGTACGGAAGGTGCGGCGACCAGTGCCGGCAACTGCGCGTTGACCAGCTCGTCGACCCGTCCATTCGGGCGCCTGCATGCTCCGTTGGGACATCCGGGAAGGTTAGGCGCGCCGGTGGCGTGTGGCAAACGTTGTCGGCCAATCGTGGCGAAGAATGGCCGACAAAGCCGATTGGGACACCCTGACGACACGCATCGCCCTTCACAAATGTCATGTTAGCATTACATAATGTAATGTTAAGTGTACATTTCTGAGCCCTGGTAATAGAACGTTCCACTGTCGTTGGGGTATCACCTTTGTTGGGAGCCGCCGCGCGGCCACCCGCGAACAAACGACGCAGGGCGGTCAAACCCGCCCAGGAAACAACAGCCAGCGCTACCAGACCCATGACCCTGACCGCCAAACAACAAGACCTGTGCACCCGCTCACGCTGGGACTTCTCGGACCTCAGCGCCCTCTTCCTCAACTGCACCCTGAAACGCTCCGGCGAGATGTCGCACACCCAGGGCCTGATCGACATTGCTACCGCCATCATGGAGGCCAACGGAGTCGCCACCGAGGTGCTCCGCCCGGTGGACTGCGACCTTGCCTACGGCGTGTGGCCGGACATGACCGAGCACGGCTGGGACCGCGACGACTGGCCCGGCATCCTCGAGAAGGTGATGGCGGCGGACATCCTCGTCCTCACGTCACCCGTCTGGCTCGGCGAAAAGTCGTCCGTGTGCACCCACGTCGTCGAGCGGCTCTACGCGGCCTCGCACCTCCTCAACGAAGCCGGCCAGTACGCATACTACGGCCGCGTCGCGGGTTGCCTGATCACCGGCAACGAGGACGGCGCCAAGCACTGCGCGATGAACATCCTGTACTCGCTCCAGCACCTCGGCTACACGATTCCTCCCCAGGCCGACGCGGCATGGCTGGGCGAGGCGGGCCCCGGACCGTCGTACCTGGACGAGGGCTCCGGCGGGCCGGCCAACGACTTCACCAACCGCAACACCACCTTCATGACCTGGAACCTGATGCACCTGGCCCGCACGCTGAAGGACGCGGGCGGCATCCCGGCCCACGGCAACCAGCGCTCGGACTGGGACGCGGGTTGCCGCTTCGACTTTCCGAATCCCGACTACCGGTAGCACCGGCTCCGGGCAACGGCGACGAACAGGCTGGACGCGCCCACAGGTGATTGACACCCGCTACCGCCCCGGGCGAGTTTCCTAGGCTGCCAACACGGCCCGCCGACCAGGAGAGCAACACCGGCTCCGGGCAACCCCGAGTGCGGATACGCTCGCCGAAGGTCCATGACGCCGAAGGTCCACGGAGGGAACAGGAAGCACCATGCTGAAGTCATTTCGCGTCCGGCTGATCGTCATTCTGGCGGCGCTGGGCATTTCCGCCTTCTACTTCTTCACCGACGGGCTCAAGCTCGGCCTCGACCTCCAGGGAGGGATGCACCTCGTCCTGGAGATCGACGACCCGAACGAGACGCTCACGCCGGAAGCCCGCGCCGCCGCCATCGAACGCGCGGAGCGCATCATCCGCACGCGCATCGACGAATTCGGCGTCGAGGAACCGCTGATCCAGACAATCGGCAATGAGCGGATCATCGTCGAACTGGCAGGGTTGGATGACGAGACGCGGGCCAAGGAGATCATCAACCAGCAGGCGTTCCTCGAATGGAAGCTGGTCCTCCCCAACACGGATGTCGACCAGGCTCTCGAACGGCTGGATCGGGCCGTCGTAGCCGCCATCGGCGTTGAGGGTCTGCGGGAGATGGGACGGGCCACCGAGGCCAGCGAGGCCACGTCCTCGATCGAGGAGCTCCTGTTCAGCGACCCCGACGACACCGCGGCGGCCCAGGATGGTGCGGCGGCCGACCCGGCGGAGGAGGCGGAAGACGCGGAAGCTGCCGGCGAGGACGCCGAGGGCCAGACCGCGGCCGACGACGAGGAGGTCGAACTCAACCTGCGCCCCTTCACCGGCCTGCTCAACCAGGGCGACGAGGGGACCTACCTGGTCGATGCCGCCGATGTCGAGACCGCCACCGAGTGGATGGCGCTGCCCGAGTTTCAGCGGGCCTTCCCGCGCGGCGTCAGTCTGCAGTGGGGCTGGGACTCGATCCCGCGCGGCGGCCGCTTCTACCGCGAGCTGTACGTCCTCGAAGAAGATGCCTTCCTGACCGGCGACCAGCTCGAGGACGCGACGGCGAACCGCGACCAGCAGTTCAACCAGCCCCAGGTGCTCTTCCAGCTCAACCGTCTTGGCGGCCGCGACTTTCAGCGCCTGACGGCGGCCAACATCGGCAACCGCATCGCCATCGTTCTCGACGAGCAGGTGGTGAGCGCGCCGGTGGTGCGTGACCGGATCGGCGCGCGCGGGACCATCGATCTGGGCTCCGCGGACATGTCCGAGGCCACCGATCTGGCGCTTGTGCTCCGCGCCGGTGCGCTGCCCGCGCCCCTGACCATCCTGGAGGAGCGCCGCGTGGGTCCGTCGCTGGGAGCGGAATCGGTCGATCAGGGCAGGATCGCCGGGATCGTCGGCGTCATCGCCGTCATCATCATCATGATGGTCTACTACAGGATCGCCGGGATTCTGGCCGTCATGGCCCTGGCGTTCTACCTGATGCTCGTCCTCGGCGGGCTGTCGGCCCTCAACGCCACGCTCACGCTGCCGGGCATCGCGGGGCTGATCCTGTCGATCGGGATGGCCGTCGACGCGAACGTCCTCATCTTCGAGCGCATCCGCGAAGAACTGGAGCGGCGCCGCGCAGCCCGCACGGCGGTGGACGAGGGCTTCAGCAACGCGCTGTCGGCGATCGTCGACGCGAACATCACCACGCTGATCACCGGCCTCATCCTCTTCCAGTTCGGAACGGGACCCGTCCGGGGCTTCGCGGTCACGCTGTGCATCGGGATCGTGGCCTCGTTCTTCTCGGCACTCTACGTGACCCGCACGATGTTCCTGGTCTACCTGACCCGGAAGCGGGGATCGGATCCAATCAGCATCTAGCTCAGACAACCGCCAGCATTCAGGGGTATTGCAGCCATGTGGCTTTTTCACGGAGCGAAATACGGTTTCATCAACATGCGCCGGAAGGCGTACGTCGTCTCGGCGGCGGTCCTGGCGGCGGGTATCGTGGCCATGGTGCTCAACTTCGCCACCATCGGGTCCTGGCAGAACTACGGAGTCGATTTCACCGGCGGAGTCCTGGTCCAGGTGCGCTTCGAGGAGCCTACCACCGACGCGGCGCTGCGCGAGGCGCTGGGCGGGACGGACGCGCCGCCGATCACGCGATTCGGCGAGGAGAACGAGTTCGTGGTGCGGGCGCCGGTCGAAGAGGGAGTGGCGATCGACGATGTCGCCACGGCGCTCGCGGCGCAGGTGGCGGCCACCTATGGCGACGATGCCTTCGAGATCGTCCGGCAGGAGTCGGTCGGTCCCAAGATCGGGCGGGAGCTGCAAGGCAGGGCGGCGCTCGCGATTCTCTTCTCCTTCCTGCTGACGCTCCTCTACATCGCCATCCGTTTCGAGTTCCGGTTCGGCGTGGCCTCGGTGATCGCGACCACGCACGACATCCTCGTCGTCCTCGGGCTGCTGGCGCTCTTCCGCGTCGAGATCGCTCTTCCCACGGTGGCGGCGCTCCTGACGATCGTGGGGTACTCGCTGAACGACACCATCGTCGTCTTCGACCGCATCAGGGAAAACCTGAACGCGCGCGGCGGGCGGCGTGAGGACCCCTACAAGCTCGTCAACCGATCGATCAACGAGACGCTGCCGAGAACGGTGCTCACCTCCGGGACCACCCTGGGGGTGCTTCTGGCCCTGCTGGTGCTCGGCGGCGCCGTAATCCGGGACTTCACCCTGGTGCTGATCCTGGGTGTGCTGATCGGGACGTACTCGTCGATATTCATCGCCTCGCCGGCGCTGCTGGAGATCCAGAAGCGGTACGGCACCGGGGAAGCCCGGCAGAAGCAGCAGAAAGCGCGGAGAGCAGCCGCAGTTTGAGATTCGCCGATTCGCACTGTCATCTCACTGACTCCGCGTTCGATGCGGACCGCGACTCGGTCCTGGAAAGGGCCCGCGAGGCGTCCGTAGCCTGTGTCATCACGATCGCGTCGGACGGGGAGGACGCGCTGGCGGCGCTCGATCTGGCCTGTCGCCACGACGACGTGTGGTGCTCCGCCGGGGTCCATCCGCACTCGGTCGGGGATTCGGGACCGGACGTGGAGCTTGCCACCATTCGCGACATTGCGTCGCATGGGCGCTGCGTCGCGATCGGCGAAACGGGGCTGGACTACTACTACGACAACGCACCGCGGGCGGCGCAGCGGCGGAGCCTTGCGCGGCATGCGACGCTGGCCGGCGAGGTCGGTCTCCCGCTGGTGGTGCACTCCCGCAGCGCCGAGGAAGACACGGCTGCCGTCCTGCGCGAGTGCGCGGGCGCCGTCAAGGGCGTCCTGCACTGCTTTACCGGATCGGCCACCCTCCTGGAGCTGGCCATGGAGGCCGGGTGGTATGTGTCGTTCACCGGGATTGCGACCTTCAAGAGCTTCGAAGCCGAGCTCGCCCGGATGGTGAGGTCGGACCGCTACATGATCGAGACCGATTCGCCCTACCTGGCGCCGGTGCCGAAGCGGGGGCGGCGGAACGAGCCCGGAATGGTCGTCCACGTGGCGGCCGCGATGGCGCGGATTCGGGGGGAGCCGCTTGACAAGGTGGCCTCGGACAGCCTGAGGAACACGGAGCGCTTCTTCGGGCTGTCTGCCGACGGCGCGACTGCGTAGGAGAGACTCGGTGCTGCGCCCACGGATCAGGGTCCTCCCCGACCACGTGGCGAACCAGATTGCGGCCGGCGAGGTGGTGGAGCGGCCGGCCTCGGTCGTGAAGGAGCTGGTGGAGAACGCCCTGGACGCGGGCGCTTCCACGGTGCAGGTGTCGATCGAGCAGGGCGGCAAGCTCGGCATACGGGTGACGGACGACGGCGCGGGCATGGTCCGCGAGGATGCGCTCGCCTGCCTGGACCGCCACGCGACCAGCAAGGTCCGCCGAGCCGAGGACCTCCGCGAGATCCACACGCTCGGTTTTCGGGGTGAAGCGCTTCCTTCGATCGCGGCCGTCTCGCGGATGGTCATCGAGACGGCGGCCGAGGGCGAGGAAACAGGTGTGCGGGTGCGTGTGCTGGCCGGGCGGATTCAGGGGATCGACGATGTGGCCCGGCGGCAGGGGACGACCGTGGACGTCCGCAACCTCTTCCTCAACACGCCCGTTCGGGCCCGTTTTCTGAGTACGTCCGCGGCCGAGACGCGCGCCGTCTCCGAGGTGGTCCACGCGCAGGCGCTGGCCAACCCCGACACGCGGTTCATCCTGGAGTCCGGCGACCGCACGATCCTGGATCTTCCCGCGAGGCGGGGGTTGCGGTCGCGGATCGGGGCGATCTGGGAAGATGCCGGCAAGGCGGGACTGATCCCCGTGGCATCGAAGCGCGGCGCACTCGGGCTCAAGGGTGCGATCCAGCGCCCCGACCTCGCCCGGCCCGGGTTCAGGCGCACGCACCTGTTCGTGAACGGGCGGCCGTTTCGCGACCCCGGCGTGGTCGCCGCGGCCGACCGCGGCTACCGGACCACGATACCCGAGGGCGCGCGACCCTGGCTGTTCCTCTTCCTGACGGTGCCGCGGGTGGAGGTGGACGTGAACGTGCACCCGGCCAAGGCCGAGGTACGTTTCGGCAAGCGCCGCCAGGTCGAGGATTTCGTGGAGGCGTCGATCCGGGAGACGCTCGAGGGGGCCGACTCCGCGGCTACGATCGGAAAGCCGGTCGCGATGGTGCGGGAGGGCCCGGGAGAGAACGAGCCCTTTTCGGGCCAGCCCCCGGCGAGGGCGGACACGCCGCCCCGGGACGACATCTCCCAGATGCACCTCTTCCGGCGCAGGCACGGCCAGGCGGGAGGAGGCGCCCCGGCTGAGACGCCGCCCTCTCCCCGTGCGCCGCGTCCCGCGCTCCTGCAGGTCCACAACAGCTTCATCCTCGCCGAGACTCGCGACGGCCTGATGATCCTGGATCAGCACGCGGCTCACGAGCGCGTCCTGTACGAGCGCATCATCAGGAGCCTCGACGCGGGTGGCGGGCAGGGGCAGCGCCTGCTTTTCCCATTCACCATTCGTCTCACGCGCCCCGAGCTGGATGTGGTGGAGTCGGTGCGGGATCTGTTTGCGCGCCTCGGGTTCGAGTTCGATCGATTCGGCGAGCGGGCGCTCCTCGTGCAGTCGGTGCCGAGTCCCCATCCGTACTTCGACGCCGAGCGTTGCATGCGCGAGATGATCGACGAGCTGACCAACGGCTCCGACCTCATGCGCTCGGCGCACAACCAGAACGAACGCGTGGCGATGAGCTTCGCCTGCAAGGGTGCCATCAAGGCGGGCCAGAGGCTTTCCGGCGAAGAGATGCATGAGCTGTTCGATCAGCTGTTCGCCACCGAGCTGCCCTACCACGACATCCACGGCCGCCCCGTCGCGGTCCGTCTCGGCCTCGACGAACTCCGGCGGAAGTTCGGGCGCACGTGATCGCGGGGGCTGGCGCGCCCGGCTCCGTGTTCCGCGCGCCCGACTTCCTGGCGATCGTCGGACCCACCGGAGCGGGGAAGACCGCCCTCTCCATCGGGGTCGCGGAGGAGCTCGGCGGTGAGATCATCTCGATGGACTCACGGCAGATCTATCGCGGACTGGATGTCGGCACCGCGAAGGCGACTCCGCGGGAGCGGGCGGCGGTACCGCACCACGGCCTCGACATCCGCGACCCGGGCGAGCGCTACAGCGCGGGCGCCTTCGGGAGGGACGCGCGCGGCTGGATCGCAGCGATCAGGGGGCGGGGGCGCGTGCCGATGCTGGTCGGGGGCACCGGGTTCTTTCTCAAGGTGCTCACCGAGCCGATCTTTCGGGAACCGCCGCTGGATCGCAGCCGGCGCGGCGCCGTCGAGCGCGTCCTGGGCAGTTTGCCGCGGGAGGAACTCGAGCACTGGGTGCGGCGTCTGGATCCGGCGCGCGCCGATATCGCCGTCGCGGGAGGAATCCAGCGCATGCTCAGAACACTCTCGATGGTCCTCCTGACGGGACGGCCTCTGTCGTGGTGGCATCGCCGGAGCCCCGGCGAAGGGATTCCGCTGCGCGGGGTGGTGTGCCTGCTGGAGGTGCCGCTCGATGTGCTCGACGCGCGCATTCGGGAGCGAGGCCGGGAGATGGTGGCGCAGGGCTTCGTCGAGGAGGTCGCGGGTCTGTTGCGGGGAGGCTGCGCGCGCCGCGATCCGGGGCTCGACGGCGTGGGATATCGCGAGATCGCCGACCACCTGGAGGGGAAGATCAGCCTGGAGGAGGCGGTGGAACGGACCCGGATGGCCACCCGCCGGTATGCGCGCCGCCAGCGCACATGGTTTCGTCACCAGTTGGGCCCGGACACGGTGACGGTGGACGGCACGGCGACCGTGGAAGCGCAGCGCGCGGCGGTGGTGGCCGCGTGGCGGGCCCGTGTGAGGCGGGATACCCCCCGGGGGGGTGCGAGATGAAGATCGGCATCACCTGCTACCCGACCTATGGAGGCTCGGGGGCCGTGGCGACGCAGCTCGGGATCAGCCTGGCCGCGCGCGGCCACGAAATCCATTTCATCTCCTACGCCCAGCCCTTCCGGCTGTCGGGCTTCCATGAGCGCGTGTACTTCCACGAAGTCGAAATGGAGCGCTATCCCCTCTTCGAGCACTCGCACTACTCGCTGGCGCTCGCCGCCACGATCCACGACACCGCGCTGCGCGAGGGCCTCGACATCGTGCACGTCCACTACGCCATCCCCCACGCCACGTCGGCCTGGATCGCCTGCGAGATGCTGAACGGCCGGGAGGCGCCGCCCATCGTCACCACCCTGCACGGCACCGACGTGACGCTGGTGGGGATGCACCCCTCGTTCCGGGAGCTTACGCGCTTCTCGATCATGCGCTCGCAGGGCGTCACGGCGGTCTCGCGGTACCTGCGCGACGTGACCGTGCGCGACTTCGACGTGCCGGCAGAGCGGGTCCACGTCATCCCCAACTTCGTCGACACGGAGGTGTTCAAGCCGGATCCGGGTAACTGTCACCGGCAGGTCTTCGCGCCGGCCGGCGAAAAGGTGGTGACCCACGTCTCCAACTTCCGTCCCGTCAAGCGGGTTACCGACGTGATCGACGTGTTTGCCGATATCCGCAGGGAGGTCGCGGCCCGCCTGGTGATGGTCGGGGACGGTCCGGACAGGCCCCGCGCCGCCGATCGGGCACGCAGGCTGGGAATCGCGCAGGACGTCGTTTTCCTGGGCAAGCACGCGTCCGTCGAGGAGCTGCTCAGCTGCGCGGACCTCTTCCTGCTGACCAGCGACAGCGAATCGTTTGGGCTCGCGGCCCTGGAGGCCCTGTCGTGCGGCGTTCCCGTGGTGGGATACCGTGCAGGTGGACTGCCGGAGGTCGTTTCTCACGGGGAGAACGGCGTGCTCGTGCCGGTCGGTGCGGTGGACGAGGCCGCCGCGGCAGGCAGACGCCTTCTCACGGATCCGGAGGTGGGGGCGCGCTTCGGCGAGGCTGCGCGCAGGGCCGCGGTTGAACGCTTCGCGATCGGCCGGGTGCTGCCGCACTACGAAGAACTCTATCGGGCCATGCTGCGCCGGACCGCGGAATGACCTGGTACGAGGGTGTCCTCCTCGGGCTTCTACAGGGCGCGACCGAGTTCCTGCCGGTATCCAGCTCGGGTCACCTGGTCATGGGGCAGACGCTCCTCGGCGTCGAAGTCCCCGGCGCGGGCATCGAAGTGGCCCTGCACCTGGCGACTCTGCTTTCGGTCCTGATCGTCTACCGGTCGCGGGTGTGGGCGCTGATCTCCGGGGTGGCGCGCGGCGACGCGAAGCAGCTCGGCTATGCGGGACTGCTCGTCCTGGCATCGATTCCCGCCGCGATCGCCGGAGTCGGCTTCGGCGACTTCTTCGAGTCGCTCTTCGACCGTCCCGTGGTCACGGCGGTGGCGCTGATCATGACGGGCTGCGTGGTGTGGACGGCTCGCCCGGCACTGGCGCGCGGGCCGGACACGGCGATCGGCGCCCGCTCCGCCCTCGTGCTGGGGGTCGCCCAGGTGGCGGCCATCGTGCCGGGGATCTCGCGTTCGGGAGCCACCGTGGTTGCAGGGCTGTGGCAGGGAGTTCGCCCCGCCGAGGCGGCAGCGTTCTCGTTCCTGATGTCGGTACCGGCGGTCGGCGGCGCGGCGATCCTGAAGCTGCCCGATCTGGCGGCGTCCGGCGAGGTGGGCGCCGGGGCGACAACGGTCACCTTCCCCGTGCTGTTCCTGGCTGCCGCCACCGCCTGCGCGACCGGCGTGGCGGCCATCCGCCTCTTCCGCGCCATGCTCGCCAGGCAATCGTTCCACGTCTTCGCGCCGTATCTCTGGGTTGTGGGCGCCGTCTTCCTGTGGCTGACGCTCACCTAGCGCCGGACGCCGGGCTCGCCGCCTGGGAAGGCCTTTCGGCGGAGGCGTGGGCGGCCCGCGTGGGGTTTCCGACGGTGGAATTCCATGCCCGCATCGGCTCGACCGGCGACCGCGCCCGCCAGCTGGTGGAACACGGGCACCGCCTCCCGGCCGTCGTCGTCGCAAACCGGCAGAGCGCGGGGAGGGGACGAAGAGGCCGGCGCTGGCACTCGGACAGCTCGCGCGGCCTGTGGCTGACGGCGGCGGTCGCCGGAGGGGGCAGCGAGCATCCGGCGCTTCCCCTGCGAGTGGGACTGGCGGTGTCGCGCGTTCTGGCGGCGCTGGCGCCCGGGGTCCGCCTGAAGGTGAAATGGCCGAACGACATCTTCGTCGGCGACCGCAAGCTGGGCGGCATCCTCTGCGAGCGCGCGCGGAATGCCGTACTGATCGGGATCGGTCTCAACCTCAATCATTCCGCTGCGGAGCTGCCCGTGGATGTCGCACCTCCGGCCACGTCTCTTCTCCTCGAGAGCGGCGGCCGTCCCGTAGCCCGCGGCTCCGTCCTGGCCCGGCTGGCGGAGGCCCTGGCAGCAGTGTGGACCGGGCCCGCCGCCGACATCGCCGCCGAGGATCTGGCGGAGCTCAACGCACGTTCCGCCCTCGGGGGCCGCCGGTTGTCCGTCAGCGGCGTTGTGCGAGATTGTACCGGATCGGTGCGCAAGGTGGCCGGGCTTGTGGCGACGGCCGGAGAGATCCGGCCGGACGGGTCGCTCGAAGTACGGGATGACGCCGGCGCCCGATCGCTGCTGATCGCCGGATCCGTCGATACGCGGAGTTGAGCCATGGAAAGCCAACTGGTCGCCGATGTGGGAAACACCGAGACCGTCTTCGGCCTCCTGGACCTCTCCGGTCTCCAGGTGATCGAGACCTGGCGGGTCAGCACCCGGGTGCCGCGCACCGGATCGGAGTATCGCGTGCTTCTGAGCGCCCTGCTGCAGAGCCGCGGGGAAGGCGCAAGCAGCATTCGGCGCGGTGTGATCGGCTCGGTGGTGCCTTCGGTCACGCGGACGCTCCATCAGGCGATGGCCTCGCTCGTCGAGGGCACGGTCTTCGAGGTCAGCGCCCGCTCCGACCTTCCCATTGAGCTGGACGTGGAGGAACCCCTGACCGTCGGCGCCGACCGTATCGTCAACACCCTCGCCGCCAAGACCCGTTTCGGACGCGACACCATCGCCGTGGACCTGGGGACCGCCACCACCTTCGACTGCATCACGGCCGACGGCGTTTTCAGGGGCGGCGTGATCGCTCCCGGCCTCAGCGCGGGACTCGACTGGCTCGCGCGGAGCACGGCCAAGCTACCCACCGTCGAACTCGTGCCTCCCGACGCGGTTGTCGGGCGCCGCACCGAGACCTGCATTCAGAGCGGCGTCTTCTATTCGGCCGTAGACGCCGTGGACGGGATCGTGGCGCGGATCGTCGAGAGCTGGCAACCGGACGACCTGCTGGTCGTGGCCACTGGCGGCTTTGCACCGGTGATCGGGCCTCACGCGGCTTCGGTCGACAGGGTCGAGCCCTTCCTCACCCTGCAGGGTCTGGGGATCGCCGGGGCCCACCTGGCCACGCGGGGTTGACACCCGCGCACGGCTGGGCGAAACTCCGTAGCCCCGCGATTAGCACTCTTCCGTGGCGAGTGCTAACAGCCCTGTAGGCAGGCCGCCCGGCCCGGTCGCGGGAAACCATCCAACACCCATTTTCAAGGAGTAGCGCATGTCTGCTGCAGAGAAGATCCAGCCCCTGGCGGATCGCGTGGTGGTGAAGGCCCTGGAAGAGGCCGAGCAGATGCGGGGTGGACTGTACATCCCCGACACCGCCAAGGAGAAGCCCCAGGAAGGCGAGGTCGTCGCCGTGGGTCCCGGCAAGCTCAACGACGAGGGCGCCCGGATCCCGATGGAGGTCGCCAGCGGCGACCGCGTGCTTTACGGGAAGTACAGCGGCACCGAGGTCAAGGTCGACGGGGATGACTACCTGATTCTCCGCGAGTCCGACATTCTGGCCATCGTCAACTAACCCACCCCGGCAAGCGCCCGCCGGGCGCTGACCGACAACATACCAGGAGACAACGAAATGGCAGCGAAGGAACTGGATTTCGACATCGAGGCACGCGGGCGGCTGAAGACCGGCGTGGACCAGCTCACCCGCGCGGTGATGGTCACCCTCGGACCCAAGGGCCGGAATGTGGTCCTCGACCGCAAGTTCGGGTCCCCGACGGTCACCAAGGACGGCGTGACCGTGGCCAAGGAGATCGAGCTGGAGGACCCGGTCGAGAACATGGGCGCCCAGATGGTCAAGGAAGTGGCCACCAAGACGTCCGACGTCGCGGGCGACGGCACCACCACCGCCACCGTGCTCGCCCACGCGATCTTCGGCGAGGGCCTCAAGAACGTGACCGCGGGGACGAACCCGATGGGGATTCGGCGCGGCATCGACAGAGGCGTCGACGCGGTCGTCAGTGCGCTGCGGGATGCCTCCACCGAAACCAAGGGCAAGCGGGAGATCGCCCAGGTGGGCGCCATCTCGGCCAACAACAACATGGAGATCGGCGAACTGATCGCCGAGGCGATGGAAAAGGTCGGCAAGGACGGCGTCATCACCGTCGAGGAGGCCCGCGGCCTCGAGACCGAGCTGGACACGGTCGAGGGCATGCAGTTCGACCGCGGCTACCTCTCGCCCTACTTCGTCACCGATCCGGAGCGGATGGAGGCCGAGCTCGAGGAGCCGATGATCCTCATCCACGACAAGAAAGTGTCTTCGATGAAGGACCTTCTGCCGATCCTCGAGAAGGTCGCGCAGATGGGCAAGCCGCTCCTGATCATCGCCGAGGATGTGGAGGGCGAGGCGCTGGCCACGCTGGTGGTCAACAAGCTGCGCGGCACTCTCAAGGTCGCGGCCGTCAAGGCGCCGGGCTTCGGCGACCGCCGCAAGGCGATGCTGCAGGACATTTCGGTCCTGACCGGCGGCCAGGTGATCTCGGAAGAGGTCGGCTTCAAGCTCGAGAACGCGGTGCTGAGCGACCTCGGCAGCGCGAAGCGGGTCGTCATCGACAAGGACAACACCACGATCATCGACGGCGCGGGCGCGGAGGACAAGATCCACGGCCGCATCGAGGAGATCAAGGTGGCGATCGACAAGTCCACCTCGGACTACGACCGCGAGAAGCTCCAGGAGCGGCTGGCGAAGCTGGCCGGCGGCGTGGCGGTGATCGACGTCGGCGCGGCCACCGAGACCGAGATGAAGGAGAAGAAGGCGCTGGTCGAGGACGCCCTGCACGCCACCCGCGCCGCGGTGGAAGAGGGCATCGTTCCGGGCGGCGGCGTGGCGCTTCTGCGCGCGCAGGCGGCGCTGGACGCGCTCAGCTTCGACCGCGAGGACGAGCAGGTGGGCGCCAACATCCTGCGGCGTGCGCTGGAGGCCCCCATCCGGCAGATCGCGGGCAACGCGGGCGCCGAGGCGTCGATCGTGGTGGCGAAGGTGCGCGAGGGCGAGGGCGGCTTCGGCTACAACGCCCAGACCGACACCTACGAGAACCTCGTGAAGGCCGGCGTGATCGACCCGACCAAGGTCGTGCGCAGCGCGCTGCAGAACGCCGCCTCGATCGCGAGCCTCCTGCTGACCACCGAGGCCGTCGTGGTCGAGCGGCCGGAGGAGGAGAAGCCGCCGATGCCGGGCGGCGGCGGCGACATGGGCGGGATGTACTAGTCCAGGCCCTTTCGCCAGCGGCTGACTGGAGCCGCAGCCCAACTCCAGAGTGGCCCCTTCTCCAGCCCGGAGAGGGGGCCACGGTGCATTGGGGGTTAGCGTGCCCGGTCGTCCCCGTAGTCGTCCACAAGGACATCCGTGCCCAGGTAGCGGTCGTCGGCGTTCATGAACCAGCGCCGCTCGACCGGGATCTTCATGTCCAGCACCTGTCGTTCACCGCCGAGCAGAATGTACTCGCCGTCCCCGGCCGACTCGTCGTGATGGAAGCGATAGCCGATCATGCGATGGGTGTCCGGGTCGAAGTAGAAGTACCAGATGTCCGAGCCGACCTCGGGGTCGTAGGTCACCTTCGCCACCCTGGCCGCCTGGCCGTCGAATTCGCCGTCGCCGATCACCGGATCGATGTTGGTGCCGGGGTCGCGAAGCTTCATCGGCAGTCCCCAGAGGTACAGGTAGTAGTCCCGCATCCGTTCGATTCCGGGGCAATCCAGCCGGAGCGCCTCGACCTGCTCGGCGGTCGGTGAAGCGCCTCCGACGGTGGCGAAGCAGTCCCGCCCGTCGGTGCCCTTCACCAGCAGCCCGCCCGCGGTATCCTCCTCGTAGCGGTAGCCGCCGCGCCGGACGTCCATGTGAATGTCGGCCGTGCGCACGCTGCCGTCGGGGCGCGACTGGTCGATTACCAGGGTATGACGGAAGGACGGCCATTGTCCGTCCGGGTCGTGGTAGGCGATCGCGGCATCGACCAGTTCGGGCCCGGTGGAGGGTGGACCGGCAGGGGTCCGCTCCACGGCGCAGGCCGCAAAGAACAGGGTGCCGAGCGTCGCGGCGCAAGTAGATCTCGTCATGCGTCCTATCTCCCGTGTCGGGAATCTCGGGACCGATCTTCATCGGATGCGTTCGCTACAAGCTCGCGCCTTCCACCGCCGTGGTGCAAAACCGGACGAGCCACCCAGTGGTCCCGAGCGCCGGTCCGTCCCGCACAACCACCTCTGCGTGCCCCCGCGTCCTACCCCCCGCCACCCCGGTAGCTGGCGGCCCGGTGCGGATTCGCCCAACTTCGCGGTGAGTCGGCAACACACCTCAACCACCCAAAGGACGCCGCCGTGTACGCCACCCGCCCCCTCCACTTCGCCCTGCAACTTCGAATCGCCGCCGCCATCTGCCTCACTGTGATCGCGGCAGCGGCCGCCCCCCCCGCGTCGGCCCAGCAGGTCGGCCCGGCCAACGGCAGCCTCATCGTCGCCGGCGGCGCCCTCAGCGACCCCGCGGTCTTTGCGCGCTTCGTCGACCTGGCCGGCGGCCCCTCCGCGCCCATCGTCATTATTCCCACCGCCGGCGGCGCGGAGGAATACGATCAGTACTTCCGGGGCCGCCGTCCCTTCGAGGCCGCCGGCGCACGCGACATCACGATCCTGCACACCACCGATCCCGACGTTGCGAACACCGACGCTTTCGTCGAGCCGCTCCTCGAAGCCCGCGGCGTCTGGTTCACGGGCGGCCGGCAGTGGCGCCTGGCCGACTCCTACCTCGACACCAAGGTCCACGACGCGCTGTGGGCGGTCCTCGACCGGGGCGGCGTGATCGGCGGCTCCTCCGCGGGAGCCTCGATCCAGGGCTCGTACCTTGTGCGCGGAGACACCCGCACCAACACCATCATGATGGGCGACCACGAAGTGGGACTCGGCTTTCTGAAGGGCGTCGGGATCGACCAGCACCTCCTGCGGCGCAACCGGCAGTTCGACCTGATCGAGGTGATCCGCGCCAAGCCCGAACTCCTCGGCATCGGGATCGACGAGAACACGGCCATCGTCGTGCAGGGAGACCGCTTCGAGGTGGTCGGGCAGAGCTACACGGTCATCTACGATGCCAACGCGACGCTGGACAGCGGCGGCCTCTTCTACTTCCTGGCGCCGGGGGACCGGTTCGACATGGCGACCCGCGAGGCCTTCCGCCCGAGCCGGGGCGAACAGGCCCTGCAGCGGGTTACGGGTACGCCCTGGCCACCGCGGCGGTAGAGGACCCCCCATCGCGGCGCGGAACCGCGTTAGCTTATCCGCCATGAACGACCATTCCATCAGCGTACGTCTGCCCGACGGACGCGCCGTCACGCTGCCTGCCGGCTCGAGCGCCGCGGACCTCGCCGCCGAAATCGGCCCCGGTCTCGCCCGCGCGGCCCTGGCGGCCGTCGTCGACGGCGAGATCGTCGACCTGGACCGCCCGCTCACCGACGGCGCCTCCGTCCGCCTCCTCACCGAGCGCGATCCGGAGGCACTGGGCGTCCTGCGCCATTCGGCCGCCCACGTCCTCGCCACGGCCGTGCGCGACCTGGTCCCGGGCGCGGGAATCGGCTTCGGCCCCGCGATCGACGACGGCTTCTACTACGACTTCGACGTCCCCGAGCCCTTCACGCCGGAACAGCTCGAAGCCATTCATCAGCGAATGGACACCGTCATCCAGGCCGACCACCCCTTCGAGCGGCAGGTCGTCACCAAAGACGAGGCCCGCGAACTCTTCTCCGACGACGCCCTCAAACTCGAACGGCTCGACGAATTCGCCGACGACGAGGTCATCACCGTCTACCGCGACGGCCCCTTCCTGGACCTCTGCCGCGGCCCGCACATCCCCAGCACCGGACGGCTCAAGCACTTCAAGCTGCTCAGCGCCGCGGGCGCCTACTGGCGAGGCGACGAACGCCGCCGGATGCTGCAGCGCATCTACGGCACCGCCTTCTTCAGCGGCAAGGATCTGCGCACCCATCTGCACCGCCTGGAGGAGGCGAAGAAGCGCGACCACCGCGTCCTCGGCAAGCGCCTCGATCTCTTTTCCATCCAGGACGAAGTCGGTCCCGGCTTCGTCCTCTGGCACCCGAACGGCGGCCGCGTCCGGCGCATCATCGAGGATTTCCTGCGGGAGACGCTGGTCGCACACGGCTACGAGATCGTCTACACGCCGCACGTCGCGAGCGAGGAGCTGTACCGCATCTCCGGCCACCTCGACGTCTTCGCCGACGACATGTTCCCCGCGATGGACGACGACGGAAACCGGTTCCGCATGAAGCCGATGAACTGCCCCCACCACTTCATGATCTACCGCTCCCAGGTCCGCTCCTACCGAGACCTGCCGCTGCGCTTCGCCGAACTGGGGACCTGCTACCGCTACGAGCGCTCGGGGACGCTGCACGGCATGTTGCGCGTCCGCTCGTTCACGCAGGACGATGCCCACATCTTCATCCGCGAGGACCAGATCGCGGACGAGTACAACCGGCTCCTCGACCTGGGCGACTACCTGCTGAGGGTGTTCGGCTACGAGTACCGCACGGCGCTCTCCACCCGCCCCGAAAAGGCGATCGGCGATGCGGCGGTCTACGATGCCGCCTCCGACCGCCTCGCCGGTGTGCTGCGCGACCGCGGCCTCGACTTCGAGCTCGACGAGGGCGGCGGCGCGTTCTACGGTCCCAAGGTCGACATCCTGGTCACCGACGCTCTGGGACGCGAATGGCAGGGAGGTACCTTCCAGCTCGACTTCCTCATGCCCGAGCGCTTCGGGCTCGAGTACGTGGGCTCCGACAACCGCCGCCACCAGGCGGTCGTCATCCACCGGACCCTGCTGGGATCGATGGAGCGCTTCATCGGCGGTCTCATCGAGCACTACGGGGGCGCGTTTCCCCTCTGGCTGGCCCCGGAGCAGGTCCGCGTCCTGCCGGTCTCGGAGCAGTGGGCGGCATCCGCACGCGAGCTGGCTGCCCAGCTCGAGGAAAGCGGACTGCGCGTCGAGGTCGACGAACGCGACACGCTGGGATACCGGATCCGTGCGGCGGAAACCATGAAGGTGCCCTATATGGGGATCGTCGGAGAGCGCGAGGCCGAGGCCGGAACCGTATCCGTGCGGAAGCGGGGCGCGAAGAAGAAGCAGGTGACGATGGATCGGGGCGAGTTCGGGCAACGCCTTGTGAAAGAGATCACAAGCCGCGCCTTGTCTTGACACTTCAGTTGTCGATGCGCGAAGATTAAGATCTGTGCTTCCTGGGAGGCACAGCGCAGGAACACAAAACAGGAAGCAGAGGACTGACCGCCTCTCACCTTCGTGGCCGCAAGGCTTCCGGGTTCCAAGGTCGGCGCGGGCGAGAGCTCGGCTGGCTGGTCGAACGGCCCGGATTTTCCGGGCTTTTTCGTAGCCGGGTGCGGGGGCGGGGCCGTCTCGACACCCCAACCAACAGGGAGAGTACGAAGATCGCAGAAAAACGCGTCCGGGTGAACGAACAGATCCGCATCAGCCCGATTCGTCTGATCGACGAGAAGGGCGGGCAGATCGGAATCGTGTCATTGGACGAAGCACGTGCCCGGGCCGCCCAGCGTGGGCTCGATCTGGTGGAAGTCGCGCCCGATTCGAGGCCGCCGGTAGTCCGGCTCATGGACTACGGGAAGTACAAGTACAAGGCGGCACGCGCAGCGCGGGAGGCGCGCAGGAAGCAGCACACCGTTCAGCTGAAGGAAGTGAAGTTCCGTCCCGGCATCGAGGAGCACGACTACGAGTTCAAGCTCCGGCACGCACGGCGATTCCTCGCTGAAGGGAACAAGGTCAAGCTCACGATGATGTTCAGGGGGCGACAGGTCACGCACCCCGAACTCGGGCGGGAAGTGCTGCTGCGCGCGACGAAGGACCTGGACGGTGAAGGCAAGGTCGAGCAGTACCCCAACTTCGAGAAGAATCAGATGACCATGATTCTGAGTCCGCTCAAACACTAGCTGAAGCAATCGGGAGGCAAGATGCCCAAGATGAAATCGAACCGGGGCGCGGCGAAGCGCTTCCGGAAGACGGGGTCGGGAAAACTGGCGCGCAGGCGGGCCTACAAGTCCCACATCCTCACAAAGAAGAACAGGAAACGGAAGCGGCGGCTCCGTACGGGCACTCTGGCCTCCGACGCCGACGTGAAGCGCGTGCGCCGGATGTTGCCGGGCACATAGCACCAGGACACGCCAGGGAGACGATACGATGCCGCGTTCTACACGTTCGGTGGCGCGCAAGAAGCGCAAGAAGAAGGTCCTCAGGTCGGCCAAGGGGTATTTCGGAGGACGGAAGAACCTGTACCGCACCGCCAAGGATGCGGTGGAGAAGGGCTGGGAGCACGCCTACCGGGACCGCAAGAAGAAGAAGCGGAACTTCCGCCGGCTGTGGATCACGAGGATCAACGCCGCCGCCCGCCAGAACGACCTGTCCTATTCACGGTTCATGAACGGACTCCAGCGCGCGGGCGTCGAACTCGACCGCAAGGCGCTGGCCGATCTGGCGATCAGGAGCCCGGACGCCTTCGCGTCGCTGGCGGAACGGGCGAAGTCGGCCCTCAGCAACTGAGGCGAGCAACCGCGAACCGACCTTGATCGACGAAATCCGGAAGCTTCAGAGGGACGCGCTGGACGCGATCCGCGAGGCGCGGGATGCGGCGGATCTGGAGCGGATCCGGGTCCGCTATCTGGGTCGCAGGGAAGGGCGCCTGTCAGGGCTGCTGAGGGGGCTGGGGAAGCTCAGTGCCGAGGAGCGTCCCGTTGCGGGTGCGGCGGCCAATCGCGCCAAACGGTCGCTGGGCGATGCGCTCGAGAGCCGCCGGGCCGAACTCTCCGCGGCGGAGCAGAGCCGCGCGCCGGACCTCGATCTCACCCTGCCCGCACGCAGGAAGTGGCGCGGGACGATCCATCCGGTCAGCCAGGCCGTCGACGACATCTGGACGATCTTCCGCGGGCTGGGGTTCACCCGGGCGCGCGGCCCCGAGGTCGACACGGAGTGGTACAACTTCGTCGCTCTCAACACGCCGCTGGACCATCCCGCCGCCGACGAGCAGGACACGCTGTACCTGGCGCCGGGGCTGCTCCTCAGGAGCCACACCTCGCCGGTGCAGATCCGCACGATGGAGAAGTACCCGCCGCCGATCCGGATCCTCGCGCCGGGCATGGTCTACCGCAGGGACACCTACGACGCGACGCACACCCCCGCCTTCGCCCAGATCGAGGGGCTGGTGGTGGACGAGGGCGTCACCTTCGTGGACTTCAAGGCGACGCTGGCCGAATTCGCGCGCCGGTTCTGGGGACCGGGGACGCAGGTGCGCTTCCGGCCGTCGTTCTTCCCGTTCACGGAGCCGTCGGCGGAGGTGGACGTGAAGCGGGTGATCGTGCGCGAGGACGGCAGCGAGGAAGAGACCGACTGGATCGAGATCATGGGCGCGGGGATGGTCGATCCCGCCGTGCTCGACAACGTGGGCTGCGACTCCGAGCGCTACACGGGATGGGCCTTCGGGATGGGGCCGGCCCGGGTGGCGATGCTGCGGCACGGCGTCAGGGATCTGCGGCTCTTCTACGAGAACGACATGCGCTTCCTGGGGCAGTTCGCGTGAGCCGGCGGCGACGGAGCGGCCGCTTCACCGCGGGGCGTGCCGGGCAGGGTGCCTGCGGGCGTGGCGAAGCGAGGGCCGGGCGATGAAGGTGTCGTACCGCTGGCTGCGGGATGTGGCGCCGGGGATCGGGCTGACGGCCGAGGAGGCGATGGCGCGGCTGGCGCTGCGAGGCGCGCCGGTGGAAGAGGTCGACGATCTCGCTGAAGGGCTGCGGGACATCGTGATCGGGCAGGTGCTCGAGGCGCGGCCGCATCCGAATGCCGACCGTCTCACCCTCTGCCGCGTCATGGGCCCCGACGGCGAGGTGCCGGTTGTCTGCGGCGCCCCGGATGTCCGCTCTGGTTCATACTATCCCTTCGCGCCCGTTGGAGCGGTGCTGCCCGGCGGCTTCAGGATCGGCAAGCGCAAGATCCGCGGCGAGTTCAGCCAGGGGATGCTCTGTTCGGAGCGGGAGCTCGAGCTCGGGGAGGACCACGCGGGGATCATGCTCCTCGAAGGCGAGTTCGAGACCGGGACGCCCTTCGCGAAGGCGGCCGGGCTGGACGATGTCCGCTTCGATGTCGAGGTCACGCCCAATCGAGGCGATCTGCTGTCGCACGTAGGGATTGCGCGCGAGCTGCACCCGGAGGGGCAGGGGGGGATTGCCCTGCCCGCGTTTCCGCAGGTGGGCGGGAACGGGGCCGGCGGCTCCTTTGCGCGGGGCGATTCCGAGAGCACGTCGGCGGGGATTCGCATCCGCATCGAGGACCCGGAGCTTTGTCCGCGCTACCTGGGGGCGGTGATTCGCGGCGTGACCGTGGGGCCGTCGCCGCGGTGGCTCGCGGACCGGCTGCGCGCGGCGGGGGCACGTCCGATCAACAACGTCGTGGACGCTACCAACTACGTCATGCTCGAGCTGGGTCAGCCGCTTCACGCCTTCGACCTCGATCGCCTGGCCGACAGCGCGATCGTGGTGGGACGCGCCCGGCCGGGTGAATCGCTGGTCACCCTCGATGGCGAAGCACGTCCGATCACCCCGGAAATGCTGATGATCCGCGACGCGCGCGAGCCGGTCGCGATCGCGGGGGTGATGGGCGGCCTGGACTCCGAGGTGTCGGACTCGACGACGGACATCCTCCTGGAGTGCGCCCTCTTCGAGCCGAAACAGGTGCGGGCGACCCGGCGCGCGCTCGGGATGTCCACCGACGCGAGCTACCGCTTCGAGCGGGGGGTCGATCCGGCCTCGATGGAGACCGCGGCGCTGCGGGCTGCCGAGTTGATTGTCGCCGCGGCCGGGGGATCGCTCGACGGCGAGGTCATCGACGCGTGCCCGGCGCCGTGGGAGGCGCCGGTGGTCGCGCTGCGTCCCTCCCGGGTAGAGCACCTGCTCGGCGTCGAATTCACGCCGGACGAGATCGTCGCGCTGCTCACGCCGCTCGGCTACACGGTGGCCGGCCAGGGCGACGACAGGATCGACTTCGCGGTTCCGGGCCACCGCAGCTACGACACCCTGCGCGAGGCCGACCTCATCGAGGAGGTCGCGCGCACGCACGGTTACGATGTCTTCCCTTCGACGCTCTCGCCCTTCCGGCCGGGCACGGTCCCGGACGATCCGCTCTTCCAGCTCGAGGACAGGCTGCGCGCGATGCTCGCCGGCGACGGCATCAGCGAGGCGCAGACCCCGGCGCTGGGCCCCGCGCGGCACGGCGACATCGCGCTGCTCAACCCGATGTCCGCGGATGAGAGCCACCTGCGCCGCGACCGTCTGCCCGGGCTGCTGACGCACCTGGAGCGCAACCTGTCGCGGGGCGTGCGCGACGTGCGGCTCTTCGAGCTCGGGACGGCCTTCGCGCCGGGCAGCGATTCCGTTCCTGCCGAGTCGGCGCGGGTCGCCGTCGTGCTGCACGGGCGGCGCGAGCCGATGCAGTGGGGCGGCTCCGACCGTCGCTTCGACGTGTACGACATGGCGCGCGTCATGGGGTTGATCGCGGAGGAGGCGTGGCCGGGTGGGTCCGTGGCGCCCGCGCGAGGCGGGGCTGCGGATGTTGGGGCGGGCGGTGGGGGCGCGGGGGCGCGCGGCACGGTGGCGATGTCGCCGGCCGGAGCGCCCGGGCGTGCCGCGGACCTGTTCCTGCCGGGGCGCTGCTTCGAGATGGTGGACGCGACGGGAGCCGTCGTCGGCCGCGGAGGAGAGATACGCGCCCAGGCGATGGATCTCCCGCCCTGGGCGGGCACGGTCGTCGGGGCCGAGATCGAGCTGCCCGCGTCGCCGGATCCGAAGGTGGCGGTTACCGCGCGCGAACTGCCCGACCAGCCCGGGTCGCAGCGCGACGTGGCCTTCCTGGTGGGTGAGGGAGTGGCGGCCGGAGAGGTGCTGCGGGCGGCCCGGGCGGGCGGCGGGCATCTGTTGGAAGAGGCCGAGTTGTTCGACCTTTACGTGGGGGACGACCTGCCCTCCGGCACGCGCTCGGTAGCCATCCGCTTGCGCTTCCGGGCCCGGGGCCGGACCCTGACGGACAAGGAGGTCGATCGGGCCTGTCGGCGGGTGCTGAAGAAGGTCAAGGAGGCAACGGGTGTCGAACCGAGAAGCTGAGGAGTCGGCCGCGGCGATTCCCGGGGTCGACGCGCTCGAGGCGGCGGTGCGGCGCCTGATCGCGGAGATGCGGGACGTGCGGCAGTCGGAGGCGGGCGCCCAGGCGCGGGCCGACCGCAGCGACGAGCTCCTCCGGCAGTTCGTGGACGGCACGCAGAACCCGGCCGCGCTGTCGCGCCGCGTCGCCGAGGTCGAGGCCGAGAACGCCGAGCTGCGGTGCCGAATCGAACGGGGCCGCGAGCGTATCGACCAGATCCTTGCCAGCATACGCTTTCTGGAGGACAGGCGATGAGCGACACGGACCCGCGAACCGCGATTCGCGTGGAGATTGCGGGGGAAGAGTACACGCTTAGGGCGGAAGCCGACGAAGAATACGCCCGCCGCTGCGCCGCGCTGGTCGATGAACGCATGAGGAAGGTCACGGGGAAGGGTGGCGTCAGCGCCAAGAACGCGGCCATCATGGCGGCGCTCGACCTTTCCGACGAGCTGCTGCGGGTGCGCGCCCGGATCGGCGAGCGCCTGCAGGGGCTGACCGCCCGCATCGAGGCCGAGCTCGAGTGACCAGGAGTCGGGCGGGACGAATCACCAACCGAAACTGGAGGATCGACGACATGCCAGCCGGACAACGAATGAACTATTCACGCCGGGCCTGGCTGGCGGCGGCCTCCGGAACCGCCGCCACCGGCCTGGCCATGACCCGCTTCGACGCGATCAAGGCCGGGGCGCAGGAGGTGGCGGCCCCCCCGATCGATCCCACCAAGGTCCCGGGCCGCTTCGTCTCGGAGGTCGGCCGCCGGGCGACGGGAGAGCAGCCGCGCCGCCTGGTGCGCACCCTGGCGCTGTCGAGTTCCTCGCGCACGCCGCTGCAGGATCTCCAGGGGACCATTACCCCCTCCGACCTGCACTTCGAGCGGCATCACGCGGGGATCCCCGAAATCCTCGCCGAGGACCACGAGCTGCTGGTCCACGGCATGGTCGAGCGCCCGATGGTCTTCCGCATGGCCGATCTGCGGCGCTATCCGCAGGCGTCACGCATCTGCTTCATCGAGTGTTCGGGCAATGGCGGCGGTGCATACAACCGCGACCGGATGCCCACCAATATCTCGCCCCAACAGCTCGACGGCCTGCTCAGCACGAGCGAGTGGACCGGGGTGATGCTGTCGACGATCCTGCGCGAGGTCGGGGTTCGCCCCGGCGCCAGCTGGCTCCTCGCCGAGGGGGGCGACGCCGCGGTCATGGGGCGCAGCGTTCCCCTCGACAAGGCGATGGACGACTCGATGCTGGCGTACGGCCAGAACGGCGAGGCGATTCGCCCCGAACAGGGGTACCCGGTCCGGCTCCTCCTGCCCGGCTGGGAGGGCAACGCGCAGGTCAAGTGGCTCAGGCGCATCGAGGTCACCGACCGGCCGACCATGACCCGCGACGAGACCTCGCGCTACACGGATCCTCTGAAGGACGGCACCGCGCGCCAGTTCAGCTTCGTCATGGACGCCAAGTCGATCATCACCTTCCCCTCGTACCCGTTCGTGCTGCCCGATCGCGGCTGGTGGGAGATCGAGGGACTGGCGTGGACGGGAAGGGGACGCATCACGCGGGTCGAAGTCAGCACCGACGGCGGCGGCTCGTGGACGGACGCCGCGCTGCAGCCGCCGATCCTCTCGAAGTCGACGGTGCGCTTCCGGCACCTGTGGAGCTGGGACGGCCGCGAGACGGTGATCCTGAGCCGCGCCACCGACGAGACCGGGTACGTGCAGCCCACCGTGCACCAGCTGTGGGATGCCCGGGGCACCGGCACGGCGTACCACCACAACCATCAGCGCGCCTGGAAGATCGCCTCGGACGGCACCGTGACGTTCGGGCTGGGAGACCTGCTGTGAGGCGCCTGGTGCGGGACGCCTGGGGCTGCCGGGCGACGACGTGGATCATGGCGGGCACCCTCGCCGCCTGCGCCCCGGAGGCTTCGGGCCCCGGCAACGGCGCAACCGGGTCGGCGGCGGACGACGGCGGTGCCCCTCCCCCCGCCGCCGGCGCTCCGGAGCACTTCGGCTTCGGCGCCGCGGCCTCCGAGGAGCGCATCGCGCTCTGGGACATCGACGTCAAGCCCGATGGCGAGGGCCTCCCGCCGGGCAGCGGGTCCGTCGCCGACGGCCGCCAGCTCTACGAAACGGGCTGCATGCAGTGCCACGGCGCGACCGGCACCGAGGGTCCCAACGACCGGCTCGTCGCCGACGGAGACTGGGATCCCTGGCCCCCGGGACGCGTGTTCGGCGCCTACTGGCCCTACGCGACCACCTTCTTCGACTACACCCGCCGGGCGATGCCGCAGGCGACCCCGGGGTCGCTTTCCGACGACGAAGTCTACGCCATCACCGCGTACGTGCTGCACCTCAACGGGCTCCTGCCCGAAGACGCCGTCCTCGACTCGGCCTCGCTCGCCGCGATCGAGATGCCGGCGCGCGACCGCTTCGTCCCCGACGACCGGACCGGCGGCCCCGAGATACGGTAGCCCTCAGGCTGCGGTTCGGGTTGCGCGCCGGTTGAGCCGCAACCTATCGTACAGGCCGTAAATCGGGAGCCGCCTCGGGTCTTGCAGGCCCTGGCTTCCACCGTCGAATCGGACGGCCGGACACTGTTCGGTCTTGGAGAGAATACATGGATCCGCTGGGTTTGACCCTGGCGGTCGGTGCGGCTGTTGCCGCGGTCGTGGCATACCTCCTGGGCAGAGGCCGGGAGCGCGCGCGACAGCGCAAGGAAACGGAAGCCGGGCGAGACGAAGCGTCACGCATCCGCAAGCAGGCAGAGGAGGAAGCTGCCAGCCTGCGCCGCGCCGCCGAATTGCAGGCCAAGGAAACGAGATTCCGACTCAGGGAATCCTGGGAGCAGGAAGAAGGCCACCGCCGCGAAGAGATCGAGCGGGGGGAACGTCGTCTCCTGAAGCGCGCCGAAGCCGCGGATCGAAAGTCCGACCAGCTCGACCGCAGGCAGGACGCGCTGGACGAGCGGGCGAGCGTGCTGGAGGATCGCGCCCGGTCCCTGAAGCAGGGGGAGCGCGAGGTCACCGAACGGCGGGCCGATGTCGCAAGCGCCCTGGCCGATGCCCGTTCCCGGCTCGAGGCGATCGCGGGCATCACGGCCGACGAAGCGAAGGCCCGACTCACATCCGACCTGATGGACGAAGCGCGGGCGGAGGCCGCCAACACGCTGCGCGAGATCAAGGAGGAGGCGCAGCGCACCGCCGACCGGGAGGGCAAGCGCGTGGTCGCGATGGCGATCCAGCGGATGGCCGCCGACGAGACCGCACAGCTGACCGTTTCGGTCGTCCAGCTTCCCTCCGACGAGATGAAGGGCCGGATCATCGGCCGGGAGGGGCGCAACATCCGCGCCTTCGAGCAGGCTACGGGGATCGACGTGATCATCGACGACACGCCGGAGGCCGTGGTGCTCTCGGGCTACAATCCGGTCCGCCGCGAGGTCGCCCGCCTTTCCCTGGCGAGACTCATCGAGGACGGGCGGATCCATCCCGGGCGCATTGAGGAGGTGGTGGCCAAGAGCGAACAGGATGTCGAAACCGAGATGCGCGAAGCGGCCGAGGAGACCTTGTACGGGCTGGGGATTCACAACGTCCATCCCGAGATCGTCAAGGTGCTCGGGCGCCTGAAGTTCCGCACCTCCTTCGGCCAGAACCAGTTGGCGCACGCGCGCGAGGTCGCGCTCCTGGCCGGGAACATGGCCGCCGAGATGGGCCTCGACGTGCAGATGACCCGGCGGGCGGGGCTGCTGCACGACGTCGGCAAGGGACTCACCCACGAGCAGGAACTCACGCACGTGGAGCTGGGGTACCGCCTTTGCAAGCGCCACCAGGAGCCGGATCTGGTCCTGAACTCGATCAAGGCCCACCACGACGAGGAGCCGCACCGCTATCCGGAGGCCTGGCTCGTCACGGCGGCCGACGCGATCAGCGGCTCTCGCCCCGGGGCGCGCCGGGAAATGTTCGAGGGCTACGTGAAGCGCCTCGAGAAGCTGGAGGAGATCGCCACCGAACACCCCGGGGTGGAGCGGTGCTTCGCAATCCAGGCCGGCCGGGAACTGCGCGTCATGGTCGAGCCGGGACAGGTCTCCGACGACGGCATGGCCCGGATCTCCGAAGCGGTGGCCCGCAAGATCGAGGGCGAACTGCAGTACCCGGGCCAGATCAAGGTGGTGGTGATCCGCGAGACCCGGGCCGTCGACTTCGCCCGCTAGCGGTGCGGCCGCCCCCGTAGTCACCCATCAACCCCCTCCAGAACAGGATGCGCATGTCCGCCAAGATTATTTCAGGGAAGGAGATCGCCCGCGAGATTCGTGACGAGCTCAACGCGCAGGTCGCCGGGCTGAAGGAGGAGGGGCTGGTGCCGGGCCTGGCCACCGTGCTGGTCGGCGACGACCCGGCGAGCCGGCTCTACGTCGGGATGAAGGGCAAGGCGGCGGCCGAAGCCGGCATCCACTCGCGCCAGGTCACGCTGCCCACATCGACGAGCGAGGAGGAGCTGCTCGCGCTGATCGACGAACTGAACAGCGACCCGGCAATCCACGGCATCCTCGTGCAGCTGCCTCTGCCGCCCCAGATCGACGACGCCAAGGTCCTCCTGGCGATCAATCCCGACAAGGACGTGGACGGTTTCCACCCGGTCAACGTGGGGCGTCTCGCCACGGGAGACCCGGACGTGCTGGCGCCGTGCACTCCGCGGGGCGTCATCGAGATGCTCGTGCGGAGCGGGGTGGATCCTTCGGGCAAGCACGCGGTCATCGTGGGCCGCTCCAACATCGTCGGCAAGCCGATGGCGCTCCTCCTGCTGCGCAAGGCTCCGGGCGGCAACGCCACGGTGACCGTCGCCCACAGCCGCACCGCCGACCTGGGCGCGATCACCCGCACCGCGGACATCCTGATCGCCGCGGTGGGGTGGCCCGACACGGTGACCAGGGACATGGTGAAGCCGGGTGTCACCGTGATCGACGTGGGCACCAACCGCGTCGACGACCCCACGCGCCCGCGCGGCTACCGCGTGGTGGGCGACGTCGACTTCGAGGGGGTGAGCGAAGTGGCCTCGGCGATCACGCCCGTGCCGGGTGGGGTGGGGCCGATGACCATCGCCATGCTGCTGGCCAACACGGTCGAGGCGGCGATCAGACTCGGGAAGGCGGGCGGTTGAAGCAGGAACGCAACCTGGATCTCTTCGCGGATCCGCCGGACAGGCTGGACGCGCCGGACGCGCCGCAACCGCCGGACGCGCCGCAACCGCCGGACTCGCCGCAACTGCAGGGCTCGTCGCACGCCCCGGGCCCGCCGCCCGCTCCCCGCGTGTGGACGGTCAGCCAGGTCAACAAGGCCGTCCGGCTCCTGCTCGAGGAGAACATGCCGCAGCTGTGGGTGACCGGCGAGGTGGCCAACTTCAACCGGCACCGCTCGGGGCACTGCTACTTCACGCTCAAGGACCGGTCGGCGCAGATCCGCTGCGTCATGTTCCGGCGCGAAGCGGCGACCCTGCCCACCGACCCGGAGGAAGGCATGACCCTGCGGGTCTTCGGGGGGCTGACCCTCTACGAGGCGAGGGGCAGCTATCAGTTCATCGTCAGCAAGCTCGAGGCCGAAGACGCGGACGGGATGTGGAAGCTCGCCTTCGAACGGTTGCGCAAGCGGCTGGACGCCGAAGGGCTCACCGATCGGGCGCGGAAGCGTCCGCTGCCGGCCTTTCCGCGGAGCGTCGGGGTGGTCACGTCGCCGACGAGCGCGGCGCTGCGGGACATCATCGCGGTGACGGCGCGGCGGGCGCCTTGGCTGCGCCTCCTGGTGCGGGGCACCGGCGTGCAGGGGCCCGGAAGCGGGAACGGGATCGCCGACGCGATCGCCACCGTGTCCGCCCAGCCCGTGGACGTGGTGATCGTCGCCCGCGGCGGCGGCTCGATCGAGGACCTGTGGGGCTTCAACGAGGAGCCCGTCGCGCGCGCGGTGGCCGAGTGTCCCGTCCCGGTGGTGTCGGGGGTGGGCCACGAGACCGACGTGACGATATGCGATCTGGTGGCCGACCGGCGGGCCGCGACCCCGTCGGCGGCTGCGGAGGCCGTGGCGCCGGATGGCGAAGCCCTGGCCGAGCGCCTCACCGGACTCGGACGCAGGCTGGGGCGGGCGCTGGCGGGGCAGGCCCGGTCACGCCGCTGGCGCCTCGACCGCGCCCGGGACGACCTCTTTGGGCACGCGCGCGGGGTACTGGGCGCATACGGCCTGCGGCTGGACGAGGGAGCCCTCGACCTGGCGGAGGCAATGAAACGCCGCATCGGACGCGACAGGGCCCGGCTGGCCGAGGCCGCGGCGGCAATGGAGGCCATGTCCCCCATCTCGACGCTCACCCGCGGCTACGCCGTCCCGCTGGATGCCGACGGCCGCCTTCTGCGCACGATCCGCGACTTCCCCCCGGCCCGCGAATTCCGGCTCCGCGTGCTCGACGGCAACGTGCCCTGCGCGGTGACCGCGCCCCCCACACCCGAACCGACGAGGATCCACCGTGGAAGCTGACGCCGGACTCGACCGCCGCATCGAGCGCATCGAGGAGATCGTTCGCCTGCTCGACTCCGATGCGCTGGGGCTCGACGACGCCCTGGCCCTCTTCGAGGAGGGCGTGGGGCACCTGAGGCGCGCCCAGGAAACGCTCGCAAAGGCCGAACTCAGGGTCGAGGAGCTGATCGGCGCGGGCGGCGACGAGGTGCGCCCGCTGGAGACCCCCGGGGCCGGACGCGATGCCGGAGACGATGCCTGACCGGGACCTCGGGGCGTTCATGGAGGGCCACCGCGGCGAGGTGGAGGGAGCGCTGCGCAGGTGTCTGGACGGACTGGCCGGAACCATTCCCCCGGAGGTGTGCGCCGCCGCGGCAGACGGCGTCCTGAGCGGCGGGAAGCGGCTGCGCCCGATCCTTGTCGTGACCACCTGCACCGAGCTCGGCGGCGCGCCCTCGGACGCCCTGTACGACCTGGCCGCGTCGGTCGAGGTCATCCACGCCTACTCGCTCATCCACGACGATCTTCCGTGCATGGACGACGCGCCGCTGCGGAGGGGGCGCCCCACGGTCCACGTCTCGCATGGCGTGAAGACCGCGACCGCAGCCGGAGCCGCGCTGATCCCGTGGGCCGCCGCGTGGGCCTGGGAGGCCGCGCTGGCCGCGGGCCGTTCGACCAGCGAGGCCCGGGCCATCGTGGAGACCCTGCTGGAGGCGGCCGGAGCGGGGGGAATGATCGGTGGCCAGGCCCTGGATCTCGCTGCCGAGGGCGAGTCGCTTTCCGAGCACCGGCTGGCCACCCTCCACGGCCTCAAGACGGGCGCCCTCCTGGCCGCCTCGCTGGAGATCGGCGCCATGGCCGCGGGGGCACCGCAGCGGGCGCTCGAGGCCGTCGGCGCCTTCGGGAGGGACCTGGGGCTGGCCTTCCAGGTCATGGACGATGTGCTCGACGCCACCGGCTCGGCCGAGGTCCTCGGAAAGCACCCCTCCGACGCGGATTTCGCGAAGTCCACCTATGTTTCGCTTCTGGGCGTCGACGGCGCCCGGGGGCGGGCCCGATCGCTGGTGGCCGGGGGACTGGCCGTCCTCGATGCAGCCGGGCTGGGCGCGCCCCGGCTCCGTCAGCTCGCCCGATTCGTGATCGAACGCAAGCGGTGAGGACATGCAGTTCCGGAAGATAGCCATCGTGGGCAGGGCCTCGGCGGGAGGACCGAACGGACGGGTCGGGGCGGCGTGTCGCAGCATCGCGGGCGTCGCCAATGCATTCGGGGCCGCGGTCGCGGTCGAACCGGCGCTGACCCCGGCGGCCCCCGAACTCGACACCGTCGACCTTCACACCCAACAAGTCGACCTCGTTGTCTCCCTTGGAGGAGACGGGACGCTCCTGCGCACCGCGCGCGCCGTGTTCGGGCGCGAAATCCCGGTGCTCGGCATCAACCTGGGCTATCTGGGGTTCCTGACGTCGGTGTCCGCCGAGGGGCTGGAGGACGCCCTGAGGGCCGTTCTCGGGGGCGACTTCTTGCTGGAGCGGCGCCGGACGCTGCAGGCGGAGGTGCTGACGGCCGCCGGCGAGGTCCGGGACTCCTACACGGCGCTCAACGACGTGGTGGTGCACAAGGCGGGCGCGGCGCAGGTCGTACGCCTCGACCTGTGGGTGGGGCCCCAGGACGACCTCGAGGAGATCGGCAGCTTTTCCGGCGACGGGGTGATCCTGTCGACTCCCACCGGGTCCACCGCCTATTCGCTCTCGGCGGGGGGGCCGATCATCGTGCCCAAGCTCGACTGCTTCGTGGTGACGCCGATCCTCCCCCACACCCTGGCGCTCCGCCCGGTGGTCGTCCCCGGCGACGGCGAAATCACCGTGACGGCACTGGACCGCCGCGAATCCCTCTTCCTCACCGTCGATGGGCAGGAGGGCGGGCCCGTGGGGCATGACGAGCGGGTCGTGGTGCGGATGGGGACGTTCCGCGTCGGGCTGGTCCGCCTCCCCGGCCACTCCTTCTTCGCGACCCTCCGCCAGAAGCTCAGCTGGGCCGCGGGTCCGCTGCTCGGGGGGTGAGTACGCGGCCCGGTGCCCATCCAGCCATGGCAACGCCCGGCCCGGCTCGCCACAATTGATCTGCCGCGCCTCACGCGCCACGAACGCCCCGCCAGGAACGCCATGCTGATCGAGCTGCGGATCCGCAACTTCGCCGTCCTCCGAAGCGCGCTGCTGCGCCTGGAGCCCGGGCTCAACGTCATTTCCGGGGAGACGGGCGCCGGCAAATCCATTGTGGTCGACGCCCTGGAGATTCTCCTCGGCGGCCGCGCGTCCACGGCGGTCGTGCGCAGCGGTGAGGAGCGCGCCACGGTGGAAGGTGTGTTTGATGTAGAGGGCGACGCGGATCTCGCGGCGGCGCTCGACGAACAGGGGCTGGAGGCGGACGACGGCCACCTGGTATTGAGACGCGAAGTCCGGAGCGAGGGACGCAGCCGCGCCTGGATCAACGGTTCCCCGGCGACGGCGGCGCTGCTGCGGCGCATCGGCGCGCTCCTGGTGGACATTCACGGCCAGCACGAGCACCAGCGACTCATGTCGGCGGCCTTTCAGCGCGAAGTGCTGGATGCGTTCGGCGGCTGCGAGCAGCTGGCGGCGGAGGTGGCCACGCATTTTCGGCGCGCGGCAGAACTGCGGGGTCGGCTGGACGCGTTCGCGGAGCGACGCCGCGACCTGGAGAGCCGGGCCGACTTCATCCGCTTCCGCCTCGGCGAGATCCGCGGCGCCCGGATCCGGCCCGGCGAGGACGACGAGATCCAGGCCGAGGTCAACCGCCTCTCGAACGCCGACCTGCTGATGCGCGAGACCTACGCGCTGCAGGCGCTCCTGCACGACGACGACGATGCCGTCACCGACCGCCTGTCGGATGCGGCGGCCCGCCTGCGCCGCCTCGCCGAAATCGACCCGGCGCTCGCGACCACCGCCTCGGCGCTGGAAGACGCCTACCACAGCGTCTCCGATGCGGGCGCGGAGCTCCGCTCATACGGCGACGCCATCGACCACGACCCCGCGCGGCTCGAAAGCCTGCACGAGCGGCAGGCCCTCCTGCAGGCGCTGATGCGGAAGTACGGCCCGTCCCTCGCGGCGGTGATCGAAACCGGCGAGACCCTGGCGCGCGAACTGGACGAACTCGAAACGGCCGAACTCGACGCCACCGAATTGCGCAATGAAGTTGTGCATGCACAAGCAAGATGTGCAACAACGGCGGCGGATCTGTCGCAGCGGCGCCGGGAAGCGGCGAAGCGCCTCGCCCGCGCAACCGAGGCCCTGTTTCCGAGCCTCGGCCTCGAAGGCGGGCGGTTCCGGGTGGACTTCGAGACGCTGCCGGAGCCTTCCGCCCACGGCCTGGAGCGTGTGCACTTCATGGCCACCATGAATCCCGGCTTCCCTCCGGGCCCGCTCTCACGCATCGCCTCGGGCGGCGAACTGTCGCGCGTCATGCTCGCCCTGAAGTCGGTGCTCACGGGCATCGACGACCTCCCCACCCTCGTGTTCGACGAGATCGACGCCGGGATCGGCGGCGTGGTGGCGGACAAGGTGGGGGAGCGGCTCGAGGAGGTTGCGCGGGGACGCCAGGTGTTCGCGGTCACGCACCTCGCCCGGATCGCGGCCCGCGCCGGCAATCACTTCGCGGTGGAGAAGGGCAGCGTCGGTGGGGTGGCGGAGACGAGGTTGAGGCGGTTGTCACGCGAGGAACGCGTCCACGAGATCGCACGCATGCTCGGCGGTGATCCCGATTCGGCACCGTCGATCGAGCATGCCCGGGAACTCCTGGGGCAGGACCGAGTAAGATCCCGTTGAGCTCCCAAGGAGGCATTGCGCGAGTTCGAGTGTCGCTGGCAAGCATCAGGGTGACGGTAGGGGCGGGGACTGGAAACCAGGAGCACCGGAGGGAAAATGAAGGATTCCGACCATTCTCGGCTGACGGTCCTGGTGCCACTGATCCGGGACCTGGTCTTCGTGATACCCATCGGGGTGTTGTTGCTGGTCGTCTTTGGCCCTGTGACCATGATCGCGTTTGCATTGGTGGGGGGTACCATCCGGGCAGTAACCACGGACGTCAAAGCACTCCGAAAGGGCGAAGGCCGCGAGACCAGGACCGATGTCTTCTGATGGTCACTCCTGGGGTGGCCACGTTGGGGATCCGGCCACCGGTGCCAGTCATGTGATCGGCAGCCGGTCTATTCCTCCCGATCCACCCCTCCCCCCCAAACCCCTACAAAGAACCGGAACGCCACTTCCAGCGACTCGGCAACCGGCATTCCCCCGCTGCCGCCAATCGTCCGGCGGTACATCACCCGGACCTCGAGCGGGTCGCCGGCCACGCCGTCATCCGCGACATACGCCGCCCGATTGTACACCATGCCAAGGAGCGCCTGGCTGGCCGACCCGCCGCTTCCCGGGACGAGCACGCTCGGGTCGACCGCCGTTGGCCCGGCCGCCCGGGCAGCCGCCGTCTCCTCCACCGGCACCACCGCCGGAATGCTGAACGCGTCCTCCCCCTTGCGGAAAAAGCGATACCCCCCCACCACGGCCATCGCGTCCGTGATCCGATACCACGGCGACAATTCCAGGAACTGGTAGTCCCCCGGCCTCCAGTCGAGCTGGGTCTCCGTCGACCGAAGCGCGAAGGCGATCCCGGGGTCGGAAGCCCGGCGTACCGTGCTTCCCTTCAGTTGAGTGCCATAGCGGAAGTCGGCCCAGAAACCGAAATCTCCGCGCCAGCGCCCGTTCATCCATCCCCTCAGCTCAACGTCGAGCTGCCTGTCGCCGCTGCCCGAGTCCAGGAAGTTGGCGGGGTTGTCCTGGACGCCGGTGGGAAGCCGTGCCATGGCGCCCGCACCCAGCGTGAGCTGATTCGGGCTCTCGGGATCGCCGATCTCGAAGATGCGCGCGTCCGCCCTCACTTCGATGTCGCCGAGGCGCCAGAGCGACCTCCAGTTCTCGAACGGGGTATCCGATTCGATGCCGAAAGCGGGCTCGGAGACCAGCCGCTCGAGGTCTTCGGTGGTCAGGAGCGCGTTGGCCAGGGGCATCATGGCCGGGGTCCCGGTGACGCCGGCGGCCCCGAAGGCCTCCGCGAACGCGGCCAGGCGCGCCTCGAGAGCCATCCCGGCGGCGGACCAGGAGAGCGGCGCAAACATGCTCCCGTACATCAGCGAAAGCAGCGAGTGGAAGGAGCGCGCATCCGCGAGCAGCTGCGTGGCGTCCCGACAGGCGTCTGACATGGGGTCCATCACGCAGGTCTCGCCGCGGAAGATGTCGTAGGCGCCGATCGACCCCTGGAGGCCGTTGAGGAAGCCGGTAACCGTAGCGGGATCCTCCATCCCGGGACTGAATCCCGCATTGGCGCTAACCGAATCCGCCAGGAACGTCGTCGCGAACTCCGTCTCGTTCTGCACCAGCGGAACCACCGCGCCGACGGTCAGCCAATCGAACACTCCCACGTCCACAGCCACGGGGACCCGCGCCGCGCTCTTCTCGACCACCGACGACATCGCACCGAGGCTCAGTTCGTACTCATCCTCGATCAGCGCACGCACCGAGGCCTCGGGCTCCGCCAGGAAGGGGAAGATGCCGCTGCCGACCGGCCCGCTGAACAGATCGCCCAGACTGAGAGGGCCGTTGGTCCGGCTCCCGATCTGGTAGAGGTCCGAGAAGGTGGAGTACTGCCCCAGCACGCCGAGGCGGACGTGCCCGCGCGGGACCAGCGGCGAATAGGGTTCCTGGGCGCCCGCCCGCTCCGGGTTGGACAGGCCGCCGGTGGTCAGGAGGAGGGAGAGGAGGGTGAGGACTGTCGAGCGGTTACCGGGCACGGCTCATCCGGGAAGAAGGCGCTGGCGGAGACAAGATAATAGCGACCGTTGCCGGCGAGAACGGAGCCGCCGTGCCTGGCCGGCCCTGCCGGGCGCCGCGCCCCGGTTGACACTCCCGGGCCCCGTCCCTAACGTTGCTGTCCCTTCTGACGGCGCTCCGCCGCGGAGCGTTGCCACGGGAGGGGTCGGGCACCCGACGACGGAGCCCATCACGCGGGAATAGCTCAGTTGGTAGAGCACCACCTTGCCAAGGTGGGGGTCGCCGGTTCGAGTCCGGTTTCCCGCTCTGATACCGGCAGTCCAGCCGCGACGCGACGCCGTCCTCCGACGGGGTCGGGACGCGCCGCCAGCTGCTTGGAGGGGGCGACGGCCGACTGCCGCGCCCCCTTTGTATCGGCGCCGTAGCCAAGTGGTAAGGCAGAGGTCTGCAAAACCTCCATTCGGCGGTTCGAATCCGCCCGGCGCCTCTTGGGCAGTGCCATCGGCGCAGGTCGCACGACGGCCCGCGCGTCCGGCTCGACCTGCGGCGCCGGCCCCATCACCGGTGTTGAGCGCTGCCCGATCTCCCGCGGGCGGGCTCGCGCCCCGTCAGGGAATCAGCTGGCGCGGCCTCGGCCTGAGCAGGAATAGGCCCTCGTACATGCTGGTGACGACCACCGTGCCGCTTTCGAAGAAGGGGTAGGCCGTCCACGCACCCACGAACCCGGGCGGATCGCCCTCGTACGGGGTGGTGTCGAACCAGCCGATCTCCTCCGGCGCCTCCGGGTCGCTGATGTCGAAGACGCGGAAGCCGGCCTGGTAGTTGGCCTGGTACATCCGGTCGCCCTTGACGTAGAGGTTGTGGTCGGTGGCGCCGGTCGGGCCGTCCACGTGCCCCACCGGGATCGGGTCGTCGAGTTCCGCGACGTCGTAGATGTAGGTGCGCGTGCGCGGGGCCGTGCCGACCAGTTCGTCGAGCTCGTCGTCGAGGTAGTAGTAGCGGTGGTCTTCGGTGAGCCAGCCCTGGTGGATGTAGGCAACGCCGGGATGGCTGGCGCCGCCGATGGGCGCGGGGGCCGCCTTGTCGGTGATGTCCACGATCCTGAGCAGCGTCTCGTTCGAGATGAAGCAGACCTGCCGGCCCTGGTAGCGGTCGTCGGGGCCCCGGTAGACCACGCACTGGGCATCGTGGGTGCGGCCGGGTGCGATCAGGCCGACGGTGTCGGTGAAGCAGCCCGCGAAGACCGGGGCCTTGGGGTCGCGCACGTCGACCATGTGGAGGCCGCCGCCGCAGGTCTCGCCGCCGCCGCTCGCGCCGACGGGGAAGGCGAAGCCGCTCTCGGCATCCATCACGAGGTTGTGGGCGCTGTCGATGCCGCGGTAGACGGCGTCGGGCTCGAATTCGACGCCGCCGGTGGGGGTGGCGGGGTCGGGGGCGGCGTCGCGGAGCCGGGTGAGGTCGAAGACGACGAGGCCGTGCTCACCCGCGCCGTCGCCGGTGAAGAAGAGGTGGTCGGCGTAGACCTTCAGGTCGCGCGCGCCGCTGGGGTTGGCGGGAACGGTGCCGACGTGGCGGGGGGCCGCCGGGTCGGTGATGTCGACGATCGCCGCGCCGCCGGAGCGTCCGACCAGGGCGTATTCGCGGCCGGTTTCCGGGTCCGTCCACCCCCAGACATCGCTGACGCGTTCGCCGGGCCCGCCGCCGAGCGCGGAATTCGGCAGGTAGGCGATGAGGTCGACGTTATCGCACGAGAAGGCCGCCGCCACGCCGTCCTCGCAGGTGACCTCGCCGCCGGTGACGGCTTCGGGGCCGGTCCCGGGGTTCAGCCATTCGGGCTCGCCCCATGGGCCGCCCAGCTCACGGGTGAACACCATCGCGGCGCCGTAGCCGCCATCCGTTCCCGGTGCGCCCACGACGGCGACCCGCGTCCCGAGGGCGATCGCCGCGCCGAGGGCCGCGCCGGGCGCAGTCTCGGGGGTCGCGATGGGCTCGGGCGTCCACTCGCCGTCAACGAGACGGAAACGATGGACGCGCCCCGCGCCCGACTCCGCGCCCGGCTCTCCCACCCACAACTCGTCACCGAGCAGCGCGAGCGTCGCCCCGAAGGACCCGGGCGCGTCGGCAGTCTCGTCCGCGTCGAGGGAAAGGACCTGGTGCTCCTCCCACTCCCCGGGATCGAAGCGGCGATAGGCGTACACCAGGCCGGCCCCTCCCCGGGCTCCAGGCGCTCCCACCAGCATGCGGCTGCCATCAACCGCCAGCGTGGCCCCGAAGCGCGCGCCCGCCGCCAGTGAGTCCGTCGGCGCCAGGGTGATGTTGCCCAGACTGCTTTCCTGCGGCCGAAACACGAACACGCGGCCCACCTCGTCGGCGCTCGGAGACGACACCAGCACTTCGCCGCGCCCGAACGCCAGGGCCGCTCCGAAGTCCACGTACTCGGACGCGGGCCCGGGGAGCTGCACCGGGGTCGGCGGCCGCCACCCTCGCCGCGTGTCCCGCTGATAGAGGTACACCGCGGGAGGCCTCGCACCATCCCCCGCGACCGAAACCGCCACCTGGTCGCGGCCGACAGCCACGGTCCGCAGCGGCGGCGCAAGGATCCTCATGATCCCGGGGAAGTCCAGCGCGGCCCCGCCCGGAGCACTCGGATCCGCCGCACCGGGATCCACCGCCTGGCCCGGACTCGCCGGACGGAAGAGTTCCAGCCCGGTTTCATGCACCAGGCCGCCCGAGGCATTGCGGAACACATGCGCTCCGACCTCCACGCCGGGATCCGCGGAGCCCACCACCAGGCGATCGCCGCTCCACTGCATGGAGGGCGCAAGGCGGTATCCGCTTTCGGCGGTCCCCGGCGGCGAAAACGAGGTCGCGAGCACCCAGGCCCGCGAAGCATTCCGCTCGAACCGGTACAGCGCCGCCGGCCCGCGCGCCGGCCCCGGTTTGCCGACGAGCACGGTCTCGCCCGACACGGCGACCATCCGCCCGAACTCGTCCTGCGCATGTGCCGGGTTCGTCTGCAGCACCGCCGCGGCAACGGCGAGCACGGCGAGGGTCCGGGGTACGCCGCCGCGGCCAGCTGATACCGTCCCGGCACGCACCGTGCGGCGAGGGCTCCTGAAAGTCATGAACATATTGTGCTCTCCGGCAATTTTGGCTCTGTGGTGAAGCTGTGGGTAGCTTGCCCCTTCGGCAATCCACCGGGCGGACGCCCGGCGCCAGCCGTCATCTCCCATTGCGGCTGCCCCCAACGACCAGCGGAACATGGCCCACATACGATACACGAATCCCGACGAAGCCGGACCCGAACTCGCAACGCTCTACAAGCGGTACTCGGACGCGCGCGGGAACCTGGACAACATCCTGCGTGTCCATTCATTGAACCCGCCGTCGATGGAGCACCATTACGATCTCTACCGCCATCTGATGACCGGCCCCTCCCCGCTCTCCAGACGGCAGCGCGAGATGATCGCCGTGGCCGTCTCCGCCGCGAACGACTGCTTCTACTGAATAAACCACCACGGAGCGGGTCTCCGCAGGCTGACCGGCACGCCGGATCTCGGAGGCGCCCTGGCCAGGGGCGAGCGCCCGGCCTCGCTGACCGATGCCGACAACGCAATGCTCGACTACGCAATCAAGCTGACCCGCGACCCCGGGGGCATGACGTCCGCCGACACGGACGCGCTCCGGGCCGCCGGATTCGGGGACCGGGCCATCCTCGACATCTGCCAGGTCACGTCCTACTACAACTATGTGAACCGCCTCGCCGACGGACTTGGGGTGGAGCTCGAAGACTACTGGGACGGCATGGACCACACGCTGACCAGGGAAGAGTTCGTCGCTCTCAAGCCTGCGCGAGATGCGACGCCCCCGCACGGAGCGGTGGCTGCGCAGCGCGACCCGGCCGGCCGTGAGGGTCAGGCCACCGGCCAGAATCCTGCCAGCCGCCAGCGCCCGGCCACCCATGAGGGCCCGCCCGAATGATCGCCATCGACGGTTCGACGCTCACCCTCGCCCAGGTCGAGGCGGTGGCGTGCGACCGCGTCCCGGTACGGCTCGGCCAGGCCGCCGCCCAGCGCGTGCGGCGTTCCCGGCAGCGACTGAAGCGCCTCCTCGACGCCGACGGACCCGTCTACGGGGTCAACACGGGCTTCGGTCGGCTCGCCCAGATGCGGATCGCTCGCGACGAGCAGCGGGCGCTGCAGCGCAACCTGGTCCGCAGTCACTCGGCCGGGACGGGCCGGCCCCTGCCGGCGGAGGAGGTGCGCGCCATCCTCCTGCTCAGGGCCAATGCGCTCGCCCGGGGGCAGTCCGGATGCCGCCTGGTGGTGATCGAGCGCCTGCTGGACCTGCTGAACCACGCGGTCCACCCCGTGGTGCCCGAGATCGGATCGGTCGGGGCGAGCGGCGACCTCGCCCCGCTGGCGCATGTGGCGCTGGTGCTGATGGGGGAGGGGAGGGCAGAGGCCGGGGGCGAAGTGGGGGACGCGCCGGAGCTGCTCGGCCGGGCCGGGATCGCGCCACTCGAACTCTCCGAAAAGGAGGGGCTGGCGCTCGTCAACGGGACGCAGGCCGTGACGGGGATCGGCGCTCTCGCTCTCATGCGCTTCGGGCGCGCGCTTGATACCGCCGACGTCGTTGGCGCGACCACGCTCGAAGGGCTGAGGGGGACTCCCGAAGCGTTCCGGGAAGAGATCCATGCCGCCCGTCCGCACCCCGGCCAGATCCATAGCGCGCGGCGGCTGCGGGCACTTCTGGCGGGCTCCGAGATCCGCGAGTCGCACAGGGTGGGGGACGCGCGGGTGCAGGATGCCTATTCGCTCCGCTGCATGCCCCAGGTCCACGGCGCGGCGCGGGAGGCGCACGCGTATGCCGGGCGGATCCTGTCCACCGAGGCCAACTCGACCACCGACAACCCGCTGGTCGTGCCGGTCGGACCGGAGGAGCGCGGGTCTGCGGGCGCGGGCGCCGGCGCCGACGTCGAGGCGCGCGTGCTCAGCGGGGGCAACTTCCACGCGCAGATCGTCGCCCAGTGTCTGGACCTGGTCGCCATCGCGGCGGCCGACCTGGCTTCGATCAGCGAGCGGCGGATCGACCGCCTGCTGAACCCGGATCTCTCGGGCCTGCCCGCCTTCCTGACCCCCGAGCCCGGTACCCGCTCGGGGCTGATGATCGCCCAGGTCGTGGCGGCCGACGCGCTGGCCGAGATGCGCGTTCTGGCTTCGCCCGCCAGCGTCGACTCGGTCTCCACGAGCGCGTCGCAGGAAGACCACGTGTCGATGGGGATGGCGGCGGCACGGAAGGTGCGCAGGAGCATCTCGCTGCTGGAGACGGTGCTGGCGACCGAGATGCTCTGCGGCGCGCAGGCGGTGGAGTTCCACCGTCCGATGCGTGCGGGCACAGGGGTGGAGCGGGCGCTGCGCGTGGTGCGCTCGAAGGTGCCGCCGCTGGTCGAAGACAGGGTGCTGAGCGATGATATCGCGGCGTTGACGGAGCTGGTGAAGGCAGGTGCGCTGACCGGATCGGAGATCGGCGGATGAAGACGACCAACATGCCGCGGCTCGTCCGCGCCCCGCGCGGCACCGATCTCAGCTGCAGGGGATGGACGCAGGAGGCGGCTCTCCGGATGCTCATGAACAACCTGGATCCGGAGGTGGCGGAGAAGCCGGACGAGCTCGTGGTCTACGGCGGCACCGGCCGGGCGGCCCGCAGCTGGGCGGCCTTCGACGCGATCGTCGCGGTCCTGCGGACGCTCGAGGACGACGAGACGCTTCTGGTCCAGTCGGGCAAGCCGGTCGGCGTCTTCCGCACCCACGCACATGCCCCGCGGGTCCTGATCGCCAACTCGAACCTGGTGGGCCGCTGGGCGACCTGGGAGCACTTCCACGAGCTCGAGCGGCAGGGCCTGATGATGTACGGCCAGATGACCGCGGGGTCGTGGATCTACATCGGCACCCAGGGGATCCTGCAGGGGACGTACGAGACTTTCGGCGCCATGGCCCGGACCCACTTCGGGGGATCGCTGGCGGGGCGGTGGATCCTCACGGGCGGCATGGGTGGCATGGGTGGCGCGCAACCGCTCGCGGGGACGATGAACGACGCCGCCGTCCTGGTGGTCGAGGTGGATCCCGAACGGATCCGGCGCCGGATCGAGACGCACTACTGCGACCGCATGACCGACGACCTCGACGAGGCGGTGGGATGGGTGCTGGGTGCGGCGGGGGCCGGCGAGGCGCTGTCGGTGGGGCTGGTGGGCAACTGCGCCGATGTGCTGCCGGAGCTCGTGCGGCGGGGAATCACCCCCGACATCGTGACCGATCAGACCTCCGCGCACGACCCCGTGGACGGCTACGTGCCTTGCGGTTTCTCGATCGATGAGGCGGCCGTCTTGCGCAATGCCGATCGATCGCAATATCGCTTACACTCGATGGCATCGATCCGCGCGCACTGCGAAGCCATCGTGGAGATGCAGCGGCGCGGCGCGATCGCCGTCGACTACGGCAACAACCTGCGCGGCTACGCCCGCGACGCCGGCTTCGAGGACGCCTTCGCCTACCCGGGGTTCGTGCCGGCCTACGTCCGGCCCCTCTTCTGCCAGGGCAAGGGCCCCTTTCGCTGGGTGGCGCTCTCCGGCGACCCCGCCGACATCCACCGCACCGACGACCTCGTGCTTGAGATGTTCCCCGGCGACGAGCACCTGTGCCGCTGGATCCGCATGGCGCGCGCGCAGGTGGCGTTCCAGGGGCTGCCCGCGCGGATCTGCTGGCTGGGGCAGGGGGAGAGGGCGGCGTGCGGCGTCGCCATGAACGATCTCGTTGCGAGCGGCGAGATCAGCGCTCCCATCGTGATCGGGCGCGACCACCTCGACACGGGTTCGGTGGCGTCCCCCTTCCGCGAAACGGAGGCGATGAAGGACGGCACCGACGCCGTCGCCGACTGGCCGGTGCTCAACGCGCTGCTGAACACGGCTTCGGGGGCGAGCTGGGTGTCGTTCCATCATGGCGGGGGCGTGGGGATCGGCGACTCGCTGCACGCGGGGCAGGTGCTCGTCGCCGACGGGTCTGCCGGGATGCGCACGCGGATCGAGCGGGTGCTGACCAACGACCCGGGCCTGGGCGTTGCCCGGCACGCGGACGCGGGGTACGAGGAGGCGCTGGAGACGGCGCTCGCCAAGGGGGTCAGGATCCCGATGAGGTAGCGGGGGCCGCTGGTCGTTATCGGCTTGGGAGCGCAATCAAGCCGGATTCGAGAATTGCCGGACCACCTTTGCAAACGTCTGCCTGATCTCCTCCTCACGGTCGTGGTGTCCGTCGCGCACGACCCACGCACCCCCCACCATCACATGCCTCACCGGATGCTCCGGCCCCGAAAACACCCACGAATCCAGGATGGTCTCCTCGCCTCGGCCCGCCAGGACGGGGTGCCCGGCATCCAGCACGACCAGATCGGCTCGCGCCCCGACCCGGATCCCACCGCCATTCCACGCCAGCGCCCGACACCCGTCGCGCCACGCGTGACCCAGCAGGATGCCGCCGGCGCTCGACATCCTCCCCCTGCGCCAGGTCCCGGCGTCCTGCATCACGGCGTGGGCCCTCCCCCCGCAGTCCGCGATGTCCCGTGCGGTCCCCAACACCGATCGGCTGCGCGACACCAGGCGCTGCCCATAGTCCAGCCACCGCAACTCCTCGGCCGGGCTCCGCGACACGTGGCTGTCGGTCCCGATCCCGAAGCGGCCGCCGCGCGCCGCGAATGCCCCCAGAGGAAACAGCCCGTCCCCCAGATTCGCTTCCGTGGTGGGACACAGGCCGGCCACCGCGCCGCTGGCCGCGATCCCGTCCAACTCGCCGTCCGTGACGTGAGTCGCATGCACCAGACACCAGCGCGAGTCCACCGGCGCATGGTCCAGCAGCCACTCCACCGGGCGGGCGCCGCGGTGCGCGAGGCATTCCCGCACTTCCCGCTCCTGTTCGGCGACGTGGATGTGGACGGGGGCGCGGGCGGCGACGAACTCCCGCAGTCGTCCAAACGTCTCGCGCCCCGCGGCCCTGAGACTGTGCAGAGCCCATCCCAACTGGATACCGGGCGGGGGCGGGACGCCGGCGAGCAGCTCGTGCAGCCGTGCCGCACCGTCCAGGTCCATCCGGAACCGCCGTTGTCCGCCCTCGAGCGCGCGCCCGTCGAAGCCGCCGGTCTCGTACACGACCGGCATGTGCACCAGGCCGATTCCGGCCGTCCGGGCCCCGGCCACGATCCGCCGGCTCATCTCCGCCGGATCCTCATAGCTGCCGCCGCCGGGCGCCTGGTGGAGGTAGTGGAATTCTCCGACGCAGGTGAACCCCGACTTGAGCATCTCCACGTACAACTGCGCCGTGATTGACTCGACATCGTCGGGGGTCAGGCGGTCCACGAACGCGTACATGACCTCCCGCCAACGCCAGAACGAGTCCGGCCCACCCCCTTCGGCGAGCCCCGCCATGGCCCGCTGAAAGGAGTGGCTGTGGACGTTGGGGACCCCCGGCACTGCCCATCCGGCGACTCCCTCGCACCCCTCGCGCGAGCCCCCCGGCTGGAGTCCGGCGATGCGGCCGTCGGCGCCGACCTCCATCCGGACATCACCCTCCCACCGGTCCCCGATCAGGAGCCGGTCGAAGTACAAAGCGCGGCCGTTGGGTGTGTGCGGCGGCACGGTTCTCCTCGGTGACGGATTGCGTGACGGCGGGCAACGATGCATCAATCTGGCCCGGAATCGTCTCCCGTGCAGAGACGAAACGAGCTGGAAGCGACGCGCGTGACGCCGCATGCAGGAGCCGGAATGCCCGAAAAACCGTGGGACAGACTCTGGACCGGGGTCAATCTTGCCACGATGACCGACGGTTCGCTCGGCACCATCGAGAACGGGGCCATTGCCTGCGCCGGCGACCGCATCGCGTGGGTGGGCAGGGAAGCGGATCTACCCGCGCCCCGGAAGGCCGCAACGGCCGAGGTCCTCCCGTGCGGCGGCGCGTGGCTGACGCCCGGATTCATCGACTGCCACACCCACATCGTCCATGGCGGTGACCGCACCGGCGATTTCCGCCGCCGGCTGCGCGGAGAGTCGTACGAGGAGATCGCCCGGACCGGCGGCGGCATCATGTCCACGGTGCGCGCCACCCGCGCGGCCTCCGGCGACGAACTCACCGCGGCCGCGGCCGCCCGCGCGCAGGAGCTGGCCGTGTGGGGCGTGACCACGATCGAGGTGAAGTCCGGCTACGGCCTCGACCTCGAAACCGAACTACGCATGCTCGCGGTGGCCGCCGACCTTCCCCGCCTCCTGCCCGTCGACATCTCGCCCACACTGCTCGCCGCCCACGCGATCCCCGCCGAATACCGCCACCGCCGCGGCGACTACCTGCGCCTGGTCGTCGACGAGATCATCCCCGCCGCCGTGCAGCAAGGCCACGCGACCGCCATCGACGCCTTCTGCGAAGACATCGCCTTCACCCCCGCCGAGACCCGCGCAATCCTCGATGCCGGCATCGCCGCGGGACTGCACGGCCGCATCCACGCCGACCAGCTCTCCGACCAGGGCGGGGGGACTCTGGCCGCCGCCGCCGGAGCCCGGTCGGCCGATCACCTGGAGTACCTGTCGCAGGATGGCGTCGAGGCCATGGCCTCCGCGGGGGTGGTCGCGGTCCTCCTTCCCGGCGCGGCGTACACCCTGGGGGCGGACCGCAGGCCGCCCGTCGCCGCCCTGAGGCGGGCCGGCGTGAACATTGCCCTCGCCACCGACGCCAACCCCGGATCGTCGCCCATCACCAACGTCGGCGTCATCCTGAACCTGGGCTGCATCCTGTTCGGCCTGACCCCCGAGGAGGCATTGCTCGGGTTCACGAGCGCGGCGGCGGAGGTGCTTGGCCTGCGCGACGACCGGGGCACGCTCGAGCCGGGGAAGCGGGCCGACCTTGCGCTATGGGATGTCTCCGACCTCGCGGAGCTGTGCTACAGGGTCGGCGGCAGTCCCCTCAAGTCGCGCGTCAAGGACGGTGTTCCAGCGGACTGAACGTCCAGGGACTGTCGGCTATCCCGGCCGGCGGGCAGGCCGCCGCGGCCGGGACTGCTTGTTCCCGGAGCTCCGCGGTGGCGCCGCGCGGGCCTTGGGTCCGGGTGCCCGGGACGGCGCGGCGCGCGCCTTGGGCGTTGAACCCCGGGACGGCGCGGCGCGCGCCTTGGGCGTCGAGCCCCTGGAGGGTGCCGAGCGCACTCTGGGCGTTGGCGCGCGCGACGGAGCGGGCCTGGCCGTCGGCATCCGCGACGGAAACGACCGCGCGGTGGGCGAGGGTCGCCGCGATGGCGTGGACCGGACACCGGGGGCCTCTCGCCTCGGCGGCTCGATCCGCTCGCGCGGCACGGGGCGGCTCCTCACGCGCGGAGGCGCGGACCGGATCGGCGTGGGCTGCCGGACGCGGGCCGGGGCGCTCCCCGTGGACGGCCGCCGGGTGTCGGGCCGCGAGGTCACGATGGGAGGACGCTGCACGACGCCGGGCCGAAGCGTACGCGTGTCCCGCGGTCGCGCCTCGTCCGACCCGGCGGTGCCGCTTCGCGGACGCGCCTGGGGGGTGGGCGCGGCGTCGCCGCCCGTGCGAGGTCTGGCGCGCACGCGGGGGGGTGTCGGTCTCGCGCCGGAGCCATCCCGCGGACGTGCCTTGCGCGCTCCGTCCAGGATCGAATAGGCGCCCCGGCCATCCGGCCGTCTGACGTCAGTGCCGACCGATCCGCCCGCTCCCCGCATTCCGCCCAACCGCGACACCGGACGTTCCGGTCCGTTGTCCGTCACATAGACAGGGGGCGCCGGATACTCCTTGAATCGGGGTCCATAGAGCGGTGTGCGCCGCACCACCCGCGTGCCCGGATACTCGTAGTAGCGACGATAACGAGGCCCATACCAATGATCGTAGCCGCCCCAGGAGGGGCCCCGGTAGTCACTCCAGAAGGGAGAAAACCCGTACCAGTGCGAACGCACATAGCGGGGCGACGGCCAGCCGAGGAAGCCGAACCGCCAGGGGTCGTACCTGCTCCAGCCATAGCCCGGGCCCCAGAAGTGTCCGAAGTCCTGGCATGCGTAGTACGGGTCGTACGGGTCGAACCAGTAGTCGTCCCAGCAGTGCGCCCCAGGGGAGCCGAAGGGCCGGTACAATCCATGCGGGTTGTAGAGAAAGCCGCTGCCGAACCCCAGGGAGAACCCGATCGAGGCGCCCCATCCGCCCACGCTGAACCCGAACCCCGTTCCGAAGGACGAAGAGCTGTGAAGTCCCAGTCCGCTTCCCCGGTAGAAGGAGACATGATCCGCGACCTGGGCGGTGCCCGAGGCGGGTGCGGACAGGGCCGCGGCGATGATCAGGATTACGCTTGTCCGTCTCATATTCAACCTCCGAATGCGGGTGCACACGGTGGAAACGTCATGCATTCATCGTGCCAGCTCTTTCGGCGCCGGTCAATGGCGCCCCCGGCCCGACGGACGCCGCGCCCCCGGGGTCTGCTCGCAGCTGGCAGTCCGTGGAACAAGTCCCCACTGCATTCGGGCGGCGATGCATCCGCGCTGGACGCGACGCTCAGGCGATCTCACAATGTCATGAAAACAATACAAAATGTCGTGTTTTCATTACATTCAGACGCTTGAGAGCGCCGCTCTGCGTTGCTCTTCGCTCAAATAGCGCCGCTATTCTCGCTCATCGCGCCTTGCCAGCCCGGCCCCTCGCCGCCCTCGGTGCGACGCGGGGATTGTCCACGGACTGCCTCGCCTGTGCCGGCCGTGTCCACGTCGCGTGACACCCTTGCCCCCGCGCGGGGACATTGGGGACATTCACGACGCCCAGCGGAACAGGGCGTACAGGGCAAGCAACAGCGCGAACGGGCCGATGGTGAGGATCAGCTTTGCCGCGACGACCCATCGCCCCCCAGTTTCCTTCCCGCTTTCGTCCAATGTTTTTCCTCCGGCCTCGCGCCAGCCCGAAGCTTGGCCTGGTGTCGCTGTCGCGCAAGGTGCTGCACCCGATCCCGAACGAAACACTTGCGCACCAAGGCTACGGCATGGATCTTCATTGAGCAGCGTCGCGTTGATATCGAGGCAATGGTTGCCGTGGCGGCGCAGTTTTTCGAACCGATGGCGGTTCGTTGCAAGGTTTCCTGCCGATGCCGGGAAGGTTGAGTTACTCCGGCTCGGTTCTGTTCCAGGGTGTGTTCCGCGGCATGGCCCGGAATTCCCCGGTGCTCCTGTTCGTCGAGGAATTGGCATAGGCCCGGAAGGGCCGGGCACCGCTTCAAGAAGGTGTGACAATCGTGACCGATCAAGAAATCCCGGCATCCGGGGAAAACGAGGCCACAACCCGGCCGGCCGGCGATCAGGCCGTGGCCCAGGAACCCGCGGCAGCGGAATCTCCCGGGGCGCCGGAGGCCGAGGCGTCGAAGAAGGGTGCGACTGACGGGGCCGCGCCCGCGGCGAGGCAGCGGCGGGGGCGACGGGGCCGCCCGCGCGGGCCGCGCAGGCAGGGACCCCATCCGAATCTCAATGACAGGAACCGCGAGCCCGGCGAGACGCTGGGGATTCTCGAGGTCCTCGGGAGCGGATCCGGCTTCATCCGCAGGCCGGACTCCGGCTACGTGCCGGGCAAGGACGACATCTACGTCGGGTCGCGCCTGATCCACCGCTTCGGTCTTCGCACCGGCGACGAGTTGGCGGGGATCGTCGGGCGGCGGCCGCGCAACGGCAAGAGCCCGCCGCTCCGGTACCTCGACCTGGTCAACGGGAATCCCCCCGACAGCGCGGCCCGCCGGCCCGACTTCAACCGGCTGAGCGCGCTTCACCCGCGGCACCAGCTCAAGCTGGAATGCGGCCGGGAGTTCGCGGGCGAATCCGACCTGACGAACCGCGTGATCGATCTCTTCTGCCCGCTCGGCAAGGGGCAGCGCGCGATGATCGTCGCGCCGGCCAAGGCGGGGAAGACGACCGTCCTGCAGGCGATCGCCGAGGGGGTCTCCAAGAACCACCCGGAGTGCGAACTGATCATCCTTCTGGTCGACGAGCGGCCGGAGGAGGTCACCGAGATGGAGGCGTGCGGCTTCGGCGAGGTCATCGCGTCGACCTTCGACCTGACGGCCGAGCGCCACTGCCAGGTCGCCGAAATGACGCTGGCGCGGTGCCGCCGGCGCGTGGAGGCCGGCCGCCACGTCGTGATCATCCTCGACTCGATCACCCGCCTGGCGCGCGCGCACAACACGGTGGAGGAGGGCAGCGGACGGACGCTGTCCGGAGGGCTGGACGCCAGCTCCCTCGAAAAGCCGAAGCGGTTCCTCGGCAGCGCGCGCCTCATCAAGGAGGAGCAGGGCGGAGGCTCGCTGACGATCATCGCCACCGCGCTCGTGGACACGGGATCCCGCATGGACCAGGTGATCTTCGAGGAGTTCAAGGGCACGGGGAACAGCGAACTGGTGCTCAGCCGCGAGCTGGCCGACCGGCGGATCTATCCGGCGATCGACCTCAAGGCCTCCGCGACGCGCAAGGAGGAGCTGCTGCTCTCGCCGGAGGCGCTCAGGCTGTCGCGTGCGATGCGGCGCCAGCTCTCCGATTCGATGCCGGCGCAGGCCATGGACGAGCTGCAGCGCGTGATGCGCCAGACGCGCTCCAACGACGAGCTGATCAGGCTCGCCCTCGAGCGGTTGTAGCGTAGACGACCGGAGCCGCGGGGGCGGCGGCGCAACCGGCGGCTAGCGTGCCGATTCGGCCTGCTCCCTCAGCCGGGCCAGGCTTTCCTCCAACTGCAGACCCTGGGACTCCTCCATGCCGAGAGCGGTCCAGCCGAGCAGGGGATTCCAGCCCAGATCCACGCGCTCGGTCCAGGTGACGCGCGATGTGCTGCCGCGGGCCTCGACGGAGAAGGAGCCCTCGAAGCGAATCGCCCCGTCCTCGACCTCCACCAGGTAGTCTACAGCCGACGGAGGAGTTGTCGCGGCGATTGTGAGCGAGCCGGATCCCAGCTGCGGATCGTCCCATGCCCGGCGTGCACCGGCGCCCGCGGGGGGACCTTCCAGCTGCGACTCGATCTCGCCCCATGGGGTCCAGCTGTCCCACGCGGACGGCGCCGCGATCAGCGGGAAGATGCGTTCGGGAGGGGCCTCGATGTCGATGGAGCGCGTGACTTCCACGGTCCCCGGCAGGAGGATGCCCGCAATCAGAAAGCAGGCCATCAGCGCGGCCAGAATCCCCGCTGCAACCACGCCCTTGCGGGCAACGCCGGAGGGGACCCTGCCGGATGGGATCTTTGACACCGCGCGCCTCCTCGGCGGTTGGAGGGTGCGCTACGAAGATGCACTCGCGACTGGCGCGGTCAACCGCAGAGCGCCGGGATGGCTGGCAAGAAGTTGCGGGGCGCCTCCGGAGAGACGCCCCGCGATTGTCCTGACGACCCGAAAGGGCAGTCTCGCCGCCCTACTGCTGCGGGCCCGCTGCTCCCCATCGGGCCCGAAGATGCGTCCGCTCGTCCTCGGGAATCAGCGGCGACCTGGAGAGGAGCTCCGCGCGGCTCAACAGCGCCAGCGCCCGCTCGCCGTAGCCGCGGTGCTGCGCGATCCAGGCGGCATCGGTGAATGCGTTGGCCGCAACGATCACGTCGCCCACGGCGAGGGCGCGCTGGCCCGCGGCCTCGAAGTCACGGACCGCCTGCCGCTCGTTGCCCTCGTAGTAGGAGAGCCGGGCAGCGTAGATCAGGTCTTCCGTTGCGGCCGGATCGCCCTCGGGCCGGAGGTCCGCGGCGCGGCGAAAGAGCCTGGCCGCGCGTTCCCACTTGGACAGGTCGACGAGGTAGGCGTGGGCGTTTGCCTCGAGGGCCTCGACCTCGGTGATGCTCACCTCGGCGGTGGTCTGCGCTTCGGCGCCGCCGGCCCCGAGCGCGATGGCAAGAGCCAGTGCGGCGGATGGAATGCTCTGTGTGATCCTCATGGTATGATCCTTCCCTTGACTGTAGTATGGATGTGGCGTGCGGTTCGAGGGGGGCATCCCCGGGGGGCACGAAGGCACGCGCCCCGGCGGACGGTCGCCCCCCGGACGATTCCGCACGGATTGGGATACGTCGGTCCGGTCCGGGGGTTTCAATGTTCCCGACCGATGAGGGCGAGAGACCGTGTGAGGGCCGGCCGAGACCGGATCGGGTTCCGGCTAGCGCTGGAAGAAGGCCCGCAGCCGGGCGACGGCGCGCTCCAGCGTCTGGGCGCGCTTGCAGAAGGCAAAGCGGACCAGCCTGGCGCCATCGGCGGGCCGGTTGTAGAAGGACGAACCGGGAACCGGCGCCACCCCGCATTCGCTGGCCAGGAACCTGCTGAAGGCGACGTCGTCGAGATCGCTCAGAGCCGAGAAATCGGCCATGATGTAGTAGGCGCCTTCGGGTGGGCTGCAGCGGAAGCCGGAATCGCGCAGGCCGCCGTAGAGGATGTCCCTCCGCTCGAGGTATTCCTCGGCCATCGTCGCGTAGTAGTCCCGTCCGAGACGCTCCATCCCCGTTGCGCACGCGGCCTGCAGCGGAGCGGGTGCGCCGACGGTGAGGAAGTCGTGCACCTTGCGGATGGCCGACGTCAGGTCGGGAGGCGCGATGATGGTGCCGATGCGCCAGCCGGTGATGCTGAAGGTCTTGGACAGCCCCGAGATCACGATGGTTCGCTCGCGCATTCCGGGGATCGTCGCCATCGGGATGTGCTCGCCCTCGTAGATGATGTGTTCGTAGATCTCGTCCGTGATGGCGAGGAGATCGTGCTCCATGCAGATCTCGGCCACGGCGGTCATCTCCTCGCGGTCGAAGACGCGGCCGGAGGGATTGTTGGGCGTGTTGATGACGATGGCCCGGGTCCGGCTCGTGACAAGGCTGCGAAGCTCGTCGGCGTCGAGTCGGAACCGGGGAGCCCGAAGGGGCAGGAAGACCGGGGCCGCGTCGCACAGCACCGCATCGGGGCCGTAGTTCTCGTAGAAGGGTTCCATGACGATGACCTCGCGTGCCGGATCGATGCAGGCCAGCATCACCGCCGCCATCGCCTCGGTGGCCCCGCAGGTCACGGTGATCTCGGCATCGGGGTCGACTTCCATGTCGTACCAGTCACGGTATTTCTTCACGAGGGCCGCGCGCAGCGCGGTTGTGCCCCAGGTGATCGCGTACTGGTTTACATCGGCCTGAACCGCCCGGCACGCGGCGTCCTTGAGGAGTTGCGGAGCGGGAAAATCGGGGAAACCCTGGGCGAGGTTGATGGCGTCGAACCGGCGCGCGACGCGGGTCATCTCGCGGATGACCGACTCGGTGAAGGTGTGGGTGCGGGTGGCCGTGCGGAGCGTCATGTGCAGGATCGTACCTACAATCCGCGCGCCTGGCAACCTGCCCAAAAGCGCCGCAATCGCTTGACGCCACACGGGTTTATGTGGAGGTTTCCTAGACAAACCACTTGAAAAGCCGAGCCGGGTGATGGCCCCGATTACGTTACCGACCTACCAAGAGGCGTTGGACCGTGTGCTGGGTTGTGCCGTTCTCATACACGGCGCCGAAAACCTGGCTGATCTGTCCGACCTTGATTTCAGGACTCTCGTCGAGGAGAGCGGCTTCGCCGAGTTGGCGAGGTACATCAACTTCATCGAAGCGGCCGGCGCGCTTCGAACCGAAATACAGATGGGATCCGAGTTTGCCGCGGTCATGGAGTCTCTCGACCCGCGGCGCCAGGAGATTGCTCGCAGGCGCACATACTCGTGGCAGCCGGCCAAGCTCGCCGCTCTGGGCAACGATTTCGGGGTGAGCCGGGAGCGTGCGCGCCAATTGGAAGTCAGGCTCAGGCAGACCGTGGAGGCCCAGTGCGCCGACGTCATCCAGGAAGCGGGACGATGGCTGAATAGCGCCGTTGGCGTCGCAGCGTCACTATCGAAGTTCCGCAGGGTGCTTGATCTTCTGATCGGCGACGCGCCGCCGCAGTGGTTGCCTGCGGCCGAAGTCGCGGTGATGCGTGAAAGCGGCTACGAGTACCTGGACGGTGTGGTCGGCAACGAATCGTTCCGCGAGCAGGTCGAGAAGGCGCGGCAGTGCGCTCCCGGCCTCACCAATGTTGCCGGGGTCGTCGACGAAGAGACGCTGCGGGAAGCCGTCGGCGCCGAGACGACGCCGGAATGGGAAGCACTGGCCAGGAACGCCGGGCTCGTTCGTTTCATGGGCAGCCTCGTGATCCGTGACACGCGCCGAGCGCGGGTCTTCCTCGCTCTGGACACTGAAGGTGAACCCTGCCGGAGGGACGAAATCGCCGAAAGGGCGCAGTTGAAGGACACGTCGTCGCTGTCCAGCCTCCTGTCCTCCGATCCGCTGTTCGTGCGCTTCACGAAGGACAAGTGGGGCCTTTCCCACTGGACCGACGAGCCTTACGTGGGGGTGGTCGAGGCCCTGGTCAAGCGGATCGAGCAGGGCGGCGGCTCGGCGAGGATCGACGAGCTCGTTGGCGAGATCCCGAAGCGGTTCGATGTCCTTCCGGCCACCGTGCGCAACTATCTGAGCACCCGGAAGTTCGCGATCGAGGGGAATCTCGTGCGGATCGTGCAGGATCCCGTCGCGCCCCCGCAGTCGCTTTCCGACGCCCGGGATGTGGTGTGGACCGCTGACGGGACCCCCGTGCTGTACTTCATGGTGGGCGAGCACCACCTCCGCGGGAACAGCCAGAAGGTCTCCGGGGCGGTCGCCCAATACCTCGGTGTCGGTTTGGACCAGTCGGTGAAGATCCCCTTCGCCCAGCCGTCCGGAGTTGACGACGCGTCCGTCATATGGAGATCCTACGATCCCAACGGGCCGGAGGTGGGGCGCCTGCGGGAGGCGTTGCTCGAGAGCGGCGCCGAACCCGGCAGCGACGTATACGTCGTCCTGAACCGGGACAGTCTGCGGATGCTCACGGATGGTTCGGACATGAGCGACGAGAAGCCCGGGGTCTGACGCCGCGGGTTGGCTCGTTCAGTGAGCCCGAGGACTATCGGCGCGTCAAGCGCGTCGGCGCGGTGGCGGATTCTCGCGCTGCTTGCCGTTGCCGAGTTGCTCGGCATGTCGCTCTGGTTCACGGCGACGGCGGTCTCGGAGGAGCTCGGCGCGCGCTGGGGCATGTCGGCGGCCGGCGCGGGATGGCTGGCGACCGCGGTCAACCTGGGATTCGTGGCGGGCACGGCGGTGGCCGCGATCCTGAACCTCGCCGACATCATCCGGTCGCGGGTCTATTTCGCAGCGGCGGCGGTCCTGGCCGCGCTGGCGAACGCGGGGGTGCTCCTGGCCCCCGGATTCGGGGAGGCGGTGGCCCTGCGCTTCGCGACGGGGTTCCTGCTCGCGGGCGTCTACCCGCCGGCAATGAAGATGGCCGCCACCTGGTTCCGATCGGCCCGGGGGCTGGCGATCGGGATCATTGTGGGCGCGCTGACGGTCGGGAAGGCGGCGCCGTACCTGCTCAAGGCGCTCCCGCACGCGGGCGCCGAGCAGGTGGTCCTCGGCGCTTCGGTTGGGGCGGTGGCGGCGGCGGTGCTGGTGGCGGCCTTCTACCGGGACGGGCCCCATCCCTTCCGCCGCGGGCCGTTCTCGTGGGGTCTGGTGGCAAGGGTGGTGCGTCATCGCGAGACCCGGCTCGCAACTGCTGGATATCTGGGGCACATGTGGGAGCTGTACGCCATGTGGGCGTGGGTGCCGGTCTTTCTGGCCGCTTCGAGCGAGGCGGCGGGGCATGGGGGAGGGTTCGTCGAGCTGGCCAGCTTCGGGGCCCTGGCCGCCGGCGGCCTGGGGTGCGTGTGGGGTGGCTGGGCCGCGGACCGGATCGGGCGCGAGAGGCTGGTCAATCGGGCGATGGCGGCCAGCGGGCTGTGCTGCCTCGTGATCGGCCTCCTCTTCGGTCAGGTGTTCGTGCTGGTGGTCGCGCTGACGCTCGTTTGGGGATTCTTCGTGGTGGCGGATTCGGCCCAGTTCAGCGCCCTGGTAACCGAGTTCGCGCCGCCCGAGGCCGCGGGCACGGCGCTGACGCTGCAGACCTGCGCGGGGTTCATGCTGGCCGCGGTGACGATCCAGGTGGTGCCCGCCATCGCGGAGGCCGCGGGCTGGCGCTGGGCGTTCCCCGTCCTGGCGCTGGGACCCGCGGCGGGAATCGCGGCGATCAACCGCCTCCGGCGCGCGCGCGCCGGATGAGGAAGATGCCCCAGGTCAGGATGGGTGCCACGAAGACCAGCAGGTAGCCCCAGGTCAGCGTGCCGTAGCCCCGCGCGATCAGAGGAGTCAGCCCGAACTGCGAGATCAGCGCCCCCAGCGCCAGGATCGCCACCGCGCTCAGTGCGCGCGTCCGGGCGGGAAACTCCCGGTCTCTGTCCCGGTAGGCGTGCGCCACCCGCTCGTTGACCGAGTGGATCATTCCGGCTCCGGTCTCGACCAGCGTCCCGAAGAGCATGATCTGGAAGACGATCTGGAAGGTGCGCGAGCCCAGCAGTTCGAGCATGTGGTTCACCGGGACCGCCTCGTCCACGATCCCGGGGTACTCGCCGGCGATGGCCACAAAGAACAGGAGGGCGGGCAGCATCGCCAGAGGGCCCGTGAGGAGTCCCGAGATAAAAGTGTCCCTGCGGTTCCGGTGGTGCCGGATGGCGATCAGCACGGCGGGCAGGACGGCAAGGTTGTAGCCCGCGTATTCGAAGCCGCCGACGACCCAGCTTCCCTCGATGGTTCCGGATGTGAGAGAAGCATGGATCTGCGGCCCGAACCGTGAGACGCACAGTCCGAAGAAGATCAGATAAACCAGGTACAGGACTCCGGACCAGCCGGCGAATGCGCGCTCGATGGTCCTGTTGCCGCCGAAGACCAGGAGTCCGACCAGCGTCATGATGCCGACGACGCCGACCAGGTACGGCAACCCGAACGTCTCCTGCAGGATCGTGCCGGCGGCCGCCGCGATGACTGCCATGACGATCATCATCAGAGCGATGTAGAGCAACTCGAACGCCACCCAGAACCGGCCGAGCAGCCGCTGAAAGAAGCTGCGGTAGTCGAAGGCGCCGAAGACCCGCGCGAACTCGTAGCTCACGATGCACACCGCGCTCCATACCGCGGTGGCCAGAGCCATGGCCAGGAGGCCGCCGAGGGGGCCGTGCGAGAGGAAGTACTCGGCCAGCTCGCGGCCCGTCCCGTACCCCCCGGCGATGACCACCGATTGAAAGATGAACCCGGGCAACAGGTATCGGCGCAGTGTGTTCACCTGACGGCCTCCGCGTGGGTGGATCGATCCGGGCGTGAACTTGGCGCTACCGGCGTCCCTCCGCCACTCCCTTCGGTGCCACCAGCGTCTCGGTGCCACCGAGTCCCCAGTCGACCAGCAGGGCAAGGGCCGCGGCCGGAACCGCACCCGAGAGGATCATCACGGGGTCCGACAGGCTGAGGCCGGCCACGATCGGATCGCCCAGTCCCCCGGCGCCGATGAAGGCGGCGAGGGTCGCGGTTCCGACGTTGATGACCGCGGCGGTCCGTATGCCCGCCATGATGACCGGCGCGGCGAGGGGGAGGCGAACACGGCGCAGCAGCTGCCCTTCCGTCATCCCCAGCGCCCGCCCGGCTGCCACGGCTTCGGGGGCCGCCTCGATGATTCCCGTATAGGTGTTGCGGAGGATCGGCAGGAGCGAATAGAGGAACAGCGCCACGACGGCGGGTGCGACTCCGATCCCGAACAGGGGGATCATGAAGGCGAGAAGGGCGATTCCGGGGATCGTCTGAAGGAGACCCGCTACGCGGATGGCGGTGCCGGCGACTGCGCGGCGGCGCTCGAGCGCCACTCCGGCGGGCAGGGCAACCATGATCGCCGCGCTCAGGGAGGCGAGGACGAGAATGAGGTGCCGGGAGACCTGGCGGACGAGTTCGGTGCGGTTGGCCCACATGTGGCGCGGCAGGGCGGCCAGTGTCGAACCGGTCGGGCCGTCCGCCGCCGGGGATCGCGGTCGGATTGCGCCGCTGCCGGGGTCGGTGGAATCGGGTTCGGACGCCGACACGCCCGATACGGCTGGATCCGCGGGATCGACCGCCGGATCCTGCCGGCCCGGCTCGGCCCACGCGGGCACCCCGGTACCCAGACCGATCGCGCCAAGAAGTTCTCGCGCCACATCGGCGACGGGTCTGCCCCGGACCTCGATCTGCTCATTCGCCCTCCTCACGAGTTCGACGCTCATTCGTCCGGCCAGGCTGGTCAGCGCCATGACCGCGCGGGGACGGGTCTCGTAGAAGTCCCGGCTGACCAGGGGAGCAGCGTCGTATGGGGGGAAGAAGCCGCGGTCGTCTGCGAGCACGGTGAGGTCGTATCGGGCGATGGCCCCATCGGTGGAGTACGCGTCGATCACGTCCACCGCGCCCTCGGCGAGGGCCTGGTACTTGACCGCCTGGAGGAGGCTGCGCGTCTCGCGGAGGCGTATGCCGTAGGCGTCGGCAAGGCCGGTGAGCCCGTCGGGCCGTCCCATGAAATCGGGGGAGAATCCACCCGTCAGGTCGGGAGCGATCCTCGCGAGCCCCGTCAGCGTGGTCACACCCAGCGAGTCGGAGTGCCCCCGGCGCATTGCGATGGCGTAGTCGTTCTCGAATCCGAGCGGTGGCAGCCAGTACGCGTCCCAGCGCGCCAGGAAGATGTCGCTGACGCGTGCGAAGACCTCCGCCGGGTCGCCTCGCAGCTCCTGGTCGCCGGCGGCCGCGAGGCCGGTCCCGGTGTATTCCGGGTAGACATCGATGTCGCCGCGCGCCAGCGCCTGCAGGGCGATCTCGGTCGCCCCGAGCCCCATCCGCCGGTCCACCCGGAAACCGCGGTCCTCCAGAAGTCGGGCGAAGGTCTCGGCCAGCAGATACGACTCGGCGAACGGCTTGGAGGCGATCACGACGGGGTCGGGATCCTGCTGTGCGGAGAGCGCCGGTCGGAACAGGGCGCAGGCCCAGCACAGGCATGCGAGCAGGAGCGGGCAACGGCGCATCACGCGGAGAGCCCCCCATTCGTTATCCCCGACTTCTCCAGCAGCTCCGCCGCATAGCCCGTGGCGCTCCCGATCAACTCGCCGGCGGGGACGTGCAGAACGATCCTCCCTGACTGCATGACCGCGACGTGGGTGGCCACCCTGAGCGCCTCGGCCACGTCATGCGTGACGAACACCGCCGTGACCCCGGCAGCTTCGCGCAGTCGGACAAAGGCGCGCTGCGCATCCGTACGGGTGATCGCGTCGAGAGCGCCGAAGGGCTCGTCCATGAGCAGGATGTCCGGATTCGCGGCCATTGCCCGCGCAATCGCCACGCGTTGGCGCTGACCGCCGGAAAGCTCGCGCGGATAGCGGCCACCGAACACGTCCGGCTCCAGATCCGCGTCCGCCAGCGCCCGCCAGCCGCAGTCACGGGCGTCGGCGCGGCCGAGCAGGGCGGGCACCAGTGATGCATTTGCGAGGCATGTCCAGTGCGGGATGAGGCCTCCGTCCTGCTGCACGTATCCGATCGAGCGGCGCAGCCCGACCGGGTCCTGGGCATCAACCGGCTCGCCGCGGACCAGCACCCTGCCGCGATCCAGCTCCGTCAGCCGATTGATGGTGCGCAGCAGGGTGGTCTTGCCGGACCCGCTCCCTCCGACCAGCGCGACGCATTCGCCCGCTTCCACGCGCAGCGACACGCCCGCCAGCGCAACCGTCGCGCCATAGCGCTTCTCAGCGCCTTCGATCCCGATCAGGGCCATGTCGCGCCCTCTCGAAGTGCCCGCATCATCAATTCCGGATCCACATTTCCGCCGGTGACGAGCGCGACCACGCTTTCCCCCGCTGCAACCGGAATGCGCCCGTACATCAACGCTGCGACCGCAGCCGCGCCCGACGGCTCCACCACAAGCCTGGCCCGGGTCATGAGGAGGCGCATGGCCGCAAGGATCTCATCGTCGCTGACCAGCACGACATCCTCGACAAGGCGGTCCACATACCGATAGTTGAGTTCGCCGGCCATCGGCGGCGCGAGCCCGTCGGCGATCGTGGGCACAAGTTCAATATGCACGGCCTGCCCCTCGTCCAGACTTCGACGCATGGCTGCAGCCCCTTCCGGCTCCACACCGAACACCCTCATCCTGCAGGCCCCGCTCAGCCTGCCCATCGCGGCCAGCGAGCCTGCGATCCCGGCGATTTGCCCTCCTCCCCCGACGGGCACCACAACCGTGGCGGCCGACGCGACATCTTCGGCGATCTCGAGCCCGGTGGACCCGTGCCCGGCGATGACTTCGGGGGCGTCGAAGGGGTGCAGGAACACCAGCCCGTCCGTATCGGCCCGGCGGCGGGCCTCCGCAAACGCCGCCGCCGCGTCGCCGTGCAGAACGACCTCGCCACCGTAGGCGCGCGTGGCGTCCACCTTGGTGCGCGAGGCCCGTTCAGGCATGACCACGACCGATTTGGCGCCACCACGCCCGGCTGCCCAGGCAACGGCCTGCGCATGGTTTCCGGCCGAGATGGTGATCACGCCCCTCGCGCGCTCCGAGGCGCTCAGCGAGGCAATCGCGTTCAACGCGCCGCGCACCTTGAAGGACCCGGTCTTCTGGAGGCTTTCGCACTTCAGCAACGCGTGCGTGCGGGTTGGGGCACCCAGCGTGGCAAACGAAAGGAGGGGAGTGCGATGGATGTGGCCGGCCACCCTCCTCGCTGCCTCCGCAAAGTCCTCGCGCGCCAACATTTCCATGGCGTCGATCTCTCTCCAGTCACTGTGTGCGGAACCGATTCACGGCGGATATCGGACTCGCGGTTCCGGTGTTGCGCATCGACCGCGGGAACGGTCAATTAGGGCACGCGACATCGCAACCGGCCGGAGTCGGGTCCGCCCGGGCGACCACTATTCATTGCGAGGATGGTGTCTGATGGGATCGAGATCAAGGTGGTCAGTCATTCTGTTCCCGGTGCTTGCCGGGATAATGCTGTCGACTCCGTTGGAGGCGCAACAGGGAACCATCACCGGCCAGGTTACGGATGCAGAGACGGGCGAGCCACTCTCCGGCGCCGCCGTCGAGGCCCTCGGAGCAGGCGGCCCCCAGCCCACGAACAACGAAGGCCGGTTCACGCTCTCCGTTGCCGCGGGATCGCATTCGGTCGTGGTGAGCCTGATCGGCTATGAAACAACGCGGGTGGACGGCGTCGACGTGGCGGGGGGAGCGACCACGGAGGTCACGATCAGCGTGCGCTCCCAGGCGCTCCTTCTCAACCCCATCGTCGTCACCGCTTCGCGGCGCCAGGAAAAGGCGCTCGAGGCCCCGGCGTCCATAACCACGGTCTCCGCCACGGATGTGGCCAGGACAACCGCAACGACCGTAGCCGACCACGTCCGCACCGTGACGGGGATCGACGCCGCCCAGACCGGGCTCGGCTCGGGAACGCTGGTCGCCCGCGGCTTCAACAACGTCTTCTCCGGCACCCTGCTGACCATCATCGACAACAGGTACGCCCGGGTCCCGTCCCTGCGATTCAACGCATACTCGATGTTCCCCACCAACGACCTCGACATCGACCGCATCGAGGTGTCGCTCGGACCCGGCGCGGCTCTCTACGGCCCCAATGCATCGAATGGCGTCATGCACCTCATCACGCCCTCCCCGATCGACCGCCAGGGCACGTCCGTTTCCCTTGCCGGCGGGGAACGCTCCTACTTCCATGGGCAGTTCCGAAGCGCCGTGGCAGCCTCCGAGAGTTTCGGCTTCAAGATCTCCGGCCAATATGCCCGGGGAAACGACTGGCCCCACGAAGATGCGTTCGAGGTGGTGGCCAGGGACTATTCCAGCGAGCGCTACAGTGTGGACGCCCGGATGGATTTCCGGTTCGCCGGTGACGGGGATCTCGTGCTCAACGGTGGAACCTCGACCCTGGCCAGCGGCGTGGAGATGACCGGTATCGGCGCCTTCCAGGTCAAGGACTGGGGGTACAACTACCTTCAGTCGCGATTCTCCAAGGGCCGGCTCTTCGCCCAGGCATTCCTCAACATGACCGACTCCGGATCCGATGCGAACACGGCTCCCATGGAGGGTACCTTCGGCCTGCGCACCGGAGCGAACGTTGTGGACCAGTCGCGCACCATGGCTCTGCAGTTCCAGTACGGCTTCGACCTCGGCTCGGTGCAGAGCTTCACCTATGGGGTCGACTGGCAGCGGACCGAGCCGCAGAGCGGAGGCACGATCTTCGGCCGGAACGAGGACGACGACCTCATCACCGAGATCGGGGCCTATCTGCACTCCGAGACCGCCCTCGGGGACAAGGTGGACCTGGTTACCGCGATCCGTCTGGACGACCACAACCGGCTCACCGACGCCAACATTTCGCCGAGGGCGGCGCTGGTGCTCAAGCCGACGGAGAACCAGAACTTCCGCTTCACCTTCAACCGGGCCTTCGCGACGCCGACATCCACGAACCTCTTCCTGGACATCGTCGCGGCCCGGATTCCGCTCGATCCGCTCCCTCTGGCGTACAACATCCGCGCGCTGGGCGTACCCAGTGGCGGCTTTACATTCTCTGCCCAGTGTCCGGGCGGAGTCATGGGCTACTGCATGCGCTCGCCCTTCGTGCCCGGGCAGGCCCTTCCGGCGAACGCCGCGGCGCTGTGGGCGGGACTGCTCGAGCTGCTGCCCTCGCTCCTCCCTCCCAGTTTCGTGCCCTTTGCCGGGACCCTGCAAAGTCTGCTGGCCAGTCCGGGCGCGTTGCCCGGTGACCCCATGATCGGCACGGTTTTCCGCCGGCTGAATCAGGCGGCCATCGATCCGGCGGACGCATTCCCGCTGGACACATCGCCCGTGGAGAGCATCACCGACCTTACCTCGACCATCAACAACACCTTCGAGGTCGGATACAAGGGCACGATCAACGATCGCGTGCTGTTGGCCGCCGATGTGTATTACAGCCGGGTCGAGAACTTCGTTGGCCCGCTGAGCGTCGTGACCCCGAACGTGTTCTTCGATCCCGAGAGCACCACGGCCTTCGTCGTCCATCGCCTTACGCCGCTCATCCAGGCCGGTGTGGTGACCCTGGCGCAGATCAGGCCGATCATCGAGGGCGTGGCTCAGCTCCCCCTCGGCACCGTCGTGCCGGACCAGGTCGACGGCCCCGACCTGCTGGTCACATACCGCAACTTCGGCGAAGTCGACTTCGTCGGCGTCAATCTGGCCGCCCAGATCCTGGCTTCCGACCGCGTCCGGATCGACGCGAACTACTCTCACCAGAGCGACGAGTGCTTCGACTTCAACGAGGATGGCGACTGCACGAGCACCGACGACATCGCGCTGAACGCCCCCAGCCACAAGGGGTCGCTGGGCATCACCTTCGACGACCAGGCCTCCGGATTCACGGCGCAGGGGCGCTTCCGCTTCACCGACGGCTTTCCGATGAACTCGGGTGTGTACATCGGCGCCGTCGACGGGTATTCGGTGATGGATGCTTCAATCGGCTACCGGCTGCCGTTCCAGCCGGGCACACAGATTTCGCTCACCGCGAACAACATCCTCAACAACCTGCACCGCGAGTTCGTCGGAGCTCCGGAGATCGGCAGGCTGCTGCTCTTCCGTGTCCGCTACGATTTCTGACCGCGAGCCCCCCGGCCGCAAGACCGGGCGGAATCCGACGGGGGAGTCGTGCGGGGCGGGGGGGTGAGCAGGTGGCCACCGGGGGGAAGCGAGCGCGGCAACGGGCCATCCTGAAGCTCATCAAGGACCGGCGTGTGCCGCACCAGGAAGCCCTGCGCGAGCTTCTCGCATCGGCGGGATTCCCGGTAACGCAGCCCACCCTGTCCAGGGACATTCGAGATCTGCGGTTGGTGAAGGTCACCGGCACCGGCGGGAAGCCGTACTACACGCTGCCGGAAGAGTGGGATCACGTGCCGCCCCTCGATTCGGTCCTGCCGACGCTTTTCGTCTCGGCCGAAGCCGTCGGGAGCCTCGCCATCGTCCGGACGCTCAGCGGGGGAGCCCAGGCTGTGGCTTCGGGCATCGACTGGGAGGAGTACGACGGATTGGCCGGGACCATCGCCGGCGACGACACCGTCCTCATCATTCTCCGAAGTGCCCGGGCCGCGAGGTCGGTGGCACGGGAGCTCGAAAAGCTCGCTGGCCGCAAATAGAGCAACGGCGAGCCGTCGTTCCGAATGAATAATCTTGCATGATCGATGCATGATTAGTTACTATTATGGATACCCCGAGACCGACCGGGCTGATGGTCGGCGGCAGGTTTGGCGGGTTCGGAGCGCACGGGTTGCACCGTACGACCTTGGCGGGAGACGTACGAACCGGGTGCTTCGGCCCGCCATCTTGCCGGCGGCCGCGACTGAAGAGCGTGACTGAGGAGAGAAAAGCGGCAAGATGAAGATCGTACTTGGCTACTCGGGTGGGCTCGACACCTCGGTGATCGTGACCTGGCTGCGCGAGAACTACGGAGCGGACGTGATCTGCATGGCCGCCGACGTGGGGCAGCGCGGCGGGGTCGAAAAGCTCGGCAGCAAGGCGTTCGCCACCGGGGCGTCGGCGTTTTTCGGGGAGGACCTGCGAGAGGAATTCGTGAACGACTACGCCCTCCCCGTGCTGCGCGCGGGCGCCGTCTACAGCAGGAAGTACCTGCTCGGCACGGCGATGGCCCGGCCCGTGATCTCGCGGAGGATGGTCGAGGTCGCCCGGAAGACGGGGGCCCACGCGCTCGCGCACGGGTGCACCGGGAAGGGAAACGACCAGCTGCGCTTCGAAGTCTCCTTCGCCGCCCTTGCGCCCGACCTGCGGGTCATCGCGCCCTGGCGGGAGTGGGACATCGCTTCCCGCGAGGACGCGGTGGCCTATGCCCACGCCCACGGGATCTCGCTGGACGGAATCGACCTCGACAAGCTCTACTCGCGCGACGAGAACCTCTGGCACATCAGCCACGAGGGCGGGCCGCTGGAGGACCCGGCGAACGAGCCCGGCCCCGACGTGTACGTGTGGACGACCGACCCCGCCGACGCCCCGGACACGCCCTGCGAACTGGAGCTCGGCTTCGAGTCGGGCGTGCCGGTGACGATCGACGGACGGCCGCTGTCGGCGCTCCGGCTGCTCACCGAGCTGAACGAGGTGGGATCGGCGCACGGCGTGGGCCGCGCGGACGTGATCGAGGACCGGGTGGTCGGGATCAAGTCGCGCGGGGTCTACGAAACGCCCGGGGGCACGATCCTGCTCACCGCTCTGCAGGAGCTCGAGCAGCTGGTGCTGTCGCGCCGCTGCCTCGCCCTGAAGGACCAGATGGCGCCCCGTTACGCCGATCTGGTCTACGAGGGCCGCTGGTGGACCCCCGAACGCGAGGCGCTGGATGCCATGGTCGACTCGATGATGGCGCCCGTCACCGGCACGGTGCGGCTGCGGCTCTTCAAGGGTCAGGCGTCGGTGCTGTCGCGGAAGGCCCCGGCGGCGCTCTACGACCTCGACCTGGCCTCGTTCGGCGCCAGCGAGGGCTACGCCCACTCCGACTCCTCGGGCTTCGTCAAGCTCTTCAACCTCCCGCAGCGGGCCCTCGCGGCACAGCAGAGCCTGATGGCGCGCAGGGCTCCGGCCCCCCGGCGGGCGCTCCGCAAGGTGACGGCGGCCACCGCCGACTGACCAGGCGGAACCCGGCACCATGCGATCTGCCGGCGGCGGGTCGGGCCACGCTCTCTGGGGAGGCCGCTTCGACGGCGGCCTGTCCGGCGAGATGGACGCGCTGAACCGGTCTCTCGACGTGGACTGGCGCCTCTGGCCCCACGATATCGAGGGAAGCCGCGCCTGGGCCCGCGGGCTTGCGAGGGCGGGCATCCTGTCGGATTCCGAAGCGGCCGACATCGACCGGGGCCTGGTCGAGGTGGCGGCACAGCTGGAGGGGGAGGCCGGCCCCGCCGGGTTCAGCGACGAGGACATTCACACCCTCGTCGAGCGTCTTCTCACCGAACGAATCGGTCCCGTGGGCGGCAAACTCCACTCGGGACGCTCGCGCAACGACCAGGTGGCGACCGACTTCCGTCTCTGGGGGAAGGACGCGATCCGGACGCTGCGCCTCGGTCTCGCCTCCCTGGCCGCCGCTCTCGCCGCCAGGGCCCGCGAGACCACGGACATCGTGATGCCCGGATTCACGCACCTGCAGCAGGCCCAGCCGGTGCCGGCAGCCCACTGGCTCCTCTCTCGGGCCTGGCCCCTCGTGCGGGACATCGAGGATCTGGGCGCAGTGCATCGCGAGTGCGACGTGCTGCCGCTGGGCGCCGGGGCAATCGCCGGGTGTCCCTTCGAGGTCGACCGCGCCCGCCTCGCGGCCGATCTGGGCTTCAGCCGCGTGTCCGAGAACTCGATGGACGCCGTGTCCGACCGGGACTGGGCCGCGCGTCTCGTCTTCGCTGCCGCAATGGCCGGGGTGCACCTTTCGCAGCTGGCCGAAGACCTGGTCCTCTTCTCCACCAGTGAATTCGGATTCGTCCGGCTCGGCGACGGCTTCACCACCGGATCGTCCCTCATGCCGCAGAAGCGCAACCCGGATGTGGCCGAATTGACCCGCGGCAAGTCCGGGCGCCTGGTGGGGAACCTCGTGGGGCTGCTCACCGTGCTGAAGGGGTTGCCGACCGGCTACAATCGCGATCTGCAGGAGGACAAGGAGGCCGTGTTCGACTCGGTGGACACCCTGAAGCTGGTCCTGCCCGCGATCACCGGCGCCGTGCTGAGCATGACCGTGGTCCGATCCCGGATCGAGGAGGCGCTTCGGGCGGAGATGCTGGCCACCGATCTCGCCGACCACCTGGTGCGCCGCGGCGTCCCGTTCCGGGAGAGTCACCACATCGCGGGGGCGCTGGTACGTCTGGCGGAAGAGTCGGGCAGGGAACTGAGCGCCCTCACCCTGGACGAAATGCGCGCCGTCCACCCGGATTTCACCGACGATGTCTTCGCGATCTTCGACCCGGCCGCGTCGGTGCAGTCGCGTGCGGTCCGGGGGGGCACCTCGGCCGGCGCTCTCGAAGCACAGCTGGAGGCACTGGCAGAGGCCCTGGAGCGGGTGGCCGAACAGCCGTAGCCTCCAGCCGCAGCGTCAGCCGTAACCTCCAGCCGCAGCGTTCAGGCGGAGTCCTAAAGCGTCCTGCCCGCCGCCTCCGCAAAGACCTTCAGGTCGCGCATCAGGCCCGCGAAACCGTCGAAGGTCAGCGACTGGTCGCCGTCCGAAAACGCGTTCTCCGGATCCGGATGCACCTCCACGATGAGGCCGTCCGCCCCGGCCGCCAACGCCGCGAAGCTGAGTGGCGCGACCAGGTCGCGACGACCGCCCGCGTGCGACGGATCCGCGATCACCGGCAGGTGGGTCTCCTGTTTCAGCCACGGGATTGCGGCGAGGTCGAAGGTGTTGCGCATCTCGCCGCCGAAGGTGCGGATCCCGCGCTCGCACAGGACGACCTGCATGTTGCCGCGGCTCATCACATACTCGGCGGCCAGCAGCAGGTCCTTGAGGGTCGCCGACATGCCGCGCTTCAGCAGCACCGGCCGCTGCAGCTGCCCGACCTCCCTGAGCAGCGAGAAGTTCTGCATGTTGCGCGTCCCGATCTGCAGCATGTCCACATATCCGGCGATCAGCTCCGCCTCCCGCGGATCCAGCACCTCGGTGACCACCGGAAGCCCCGTCTCTTCGCGCACTCGTGCCAGGATCTGCAGCCCTTCCTCCTTCAGGCCGTCGAAAGAGTAGGGAGAAGTGCGGGGCTTGAAGGCGCCGCCCCGCAGGAGCGTGGCCCCGTGACCCGCGACGGAGCGCCCCGTCCGGGTCATCATCTCCTCGTTCTCCACGGAGCAGGGCCCTGCCGCAACCGGGCACGCCTCGCCACCGAACGTGCAGTTCCCCACCGGCACCCGCGAAGTCCTGTCGGCCGCGAAGTCCCTCGCGGCAAGCTTGTAGGGCCGCATGACCGGATGCACCGAATCGACCCCCGGAATCGACAGCAGCGACACGCCGCTCAGACGGGCCTCGTCGCCGATGCAGCCGACGATCGTGCGCGTCTCCCCGATGGAGATGTGGGTGCGCAGGCCGAGGGCCTCGACCCGTTCGCGGATGTGGTCGAGCTGCTCTGCGCTGATCCCCTTCCGGGCGACGATGATCATGGCGTTGGCTGTCCTATGGGCCCGTGTCCCGCGGGGATGGGCGGAATCTTGCTGTTGGGAAGTGACATGGGAAGATGGTCAATACCGGCGATTAGTAAACTGGTAACGACAATCGTGAAGGCGTACATTTCACCCCGTAAGGAGTCAAGAGAAACCCGGAGACCCCTGTGAGCCCTTGGGACGATCCCGCGTCGAAGACCTGAAAAGCGAAGCCGGACAGGAGGCGTCCGGCGCCGTGTCCTCGGGAATGCGTCTCGGGTTGGGCACGGGCTCGACCATCGCTCACTTCCTGAGGCACCTCGCTGCCCGCATCGAGCGCGAAGACCTGGTCGACGTCGTGGGCGTACCCACCTCGGTCCGAACGGAAAGGGCCGCCCGCGGGCTGGGAATCCCGCTGGGGACGCTCAGCGAACTCGCACCGCTCGACCTGACCGTGGACGGGGCAGACGAGGTGGACCCCGAGCTGAACCTGATCAAGGGACTGGGCGGCGCGCTGCTGCGCGAGAAGATGGTGGCCCAGGCGTCGGCCCGCTTCATGGTGATCGTCGACGACACCAAGCTGGTGAACCGCCTCGGCGCGCGCGCGCCCGTGCCGGTTGAAGTCGTGACCTTCGAATGCGGCAGCCATATGAGGTGGTTGCGGGCGTTGGGCGCCGATCCGAAGGTGAGAACGGACGAGGCGGGCGATGTCTACCTGACCGACAACGGACATGCGATCGTCGATTGTCACTTCGACGGGGGGATCGCCGATCCGCTGGAGCTGGAGAGCCGGCTGGCGCGGCGCGCGGGGGTGGTCGAGTCCGGTCTTTTCCTCGACATGGCCGACGAGGTGGTGGTTGCCCGGGCCAGCGGCGTGCGCCGAGTGAAGCGCGGAGGAGGGACTTGATCAGGATCGCCCCGTCCATCCTGAGCTGCCGCTTCGACCAGCTGGGCGACGAGGTCCGCGCCGTGGACCGGGCCGGCGCCGAGTGGATCCACGTGGACGTGATGGACGGGCACTTCGTCCCCAACATCACCATCGGCCCCCTCATCGCCGATGCCGTGCGCGGCGTGACCGAGCGGACGGTCGACGTGCATCTGATGATCGAGCGGCCCGAGCGGTACGTCGCCGAGTTCGCCGAGGCCGGGGCCGACTTCATCACGGTGCACGCCGAAGCGACGGTGCACCTGCACCGCACCCTTCAGATGATCCGCGGCTTCGGCAGCGGCGCGGGCGTGGCGCTCAACCCCTCCACGCCCCTCTCCGCGATCGAGGACGTGATGGATGAGATCGACCTGCTGCTCATCATGTCGGTGAATCCCGGCTTCGGCGGCCAGGCGTTCATCCCCCGGTCCCTCGACAAGGTGGCGCGCGCCCGCACGCTGATCGAGTCGCACCGTCCCGGGGGAATCGAGCTCGAGGTGGACGGCGGGGTCAGCGCGAAGACCGCGCCCTCCCTCGCCGCGGCCGGCGCCACCGTGCTCGTCGCGGGGTCGGCGGTGTTCGGTCATCCGGACGGACCCGGGGCGGGAGTCGGCGCCATTCGCGAGGCCGTCGACGGGATCTCGTGGCCGGCCGGCGCCTGAGCGATGCCGAACTTCCTGCACGAGTGCGAGATACCGTTCCCGGTCGGCAAGGTATTCGACTGGCACATGCGGCCCGGTGCCCTGGAGCGCCTGCTGCCCCCCTGGGAGGATGTCCGGGTCGTTGCGCGCGAGGGTGAGGTTGCCGAGGGAGGAACGGTGACGATCCGGGCCCGGCGGGGACCGCTGAGGGCCGATTTCAAGGTGCGCCACACGGCTGTCGAGAAGGACCGCTGCTTCCGCGACGAGCAGGTGTCGGGACCGCTGCAGTCGTGGGTGCACGACCACGAATTCGAGGCCATCGGCGACCGCGGGACCCTGCTGCGCAACCGGATCGCGTGGGAACCGCCGCTCGGATCCGCGGCGAGCGTCTTCACCCGGGGCGTCATCGAGTCCGAACTCCATCGCTTCTTTGCATTCGGCGGCAGACGAATCGCACAGGACCTTGCCCGTCATGCCGCCTGGGACGGACCGCCGCTGCGCGTCGCGGTCACGGGCGCCAGCGGTTTCGTCGGGTCGGCTCTCCGCGATTTCCTGACCACGGGCGGGCACGAAGTACTGCCGATCGTGCGGCGCAAGCCGCGCCGGGAGCGCGGCGAGATCTACTGGGATCCCATGGAAGGGCGGATCGAGGGCCCGCGCCTGGAGGGCGTCGACGCCGTCGTGCACCTCGCCGGCGAGAGCCTGTCCAGGGGACGGTGGAACGCGCCGAAAAAGAAGGCGATCTGGCAGAGCCGCGTCGTCGGTACCCGGCTGATCGTTGCCGCGCTCAGCGGACTCCGCCGGCCCCCGGGCGTCTTCGTCTCGTCCTCGGCGATCGGCTTCTACGGGAACCGGGGCGCGGAGCGGCTCACCGAGGCCAGCCGCCCGGGCAAGGGGTTCCTGGCCGATCTTTGCCGCGAGTGGGAGAGCGAGGCAGGGAAGGCGGATCGCGCCGGCGTCCGGGTGGTCCAGCTGCGCACCGGCCTGGTCCTGAGTCCGGCCGGCGGCGCCCTGGGAACGATGCTGCTGCCCTTCAAGATGGGGATCGGCGGCCGTCTCGGCACCGGACGGCAGTACGTGAGCTGGATCGACCACGACGACCTGGTCGCCCTGATCTTCCATGCGATCATCACCCCGGCGCTCCAGGGGCCGGTCAACGCCACGGCCCCGCACCCCGTGCCGAACGCTACCTTCACCACGATCCTGGGCCGCGCCCTGAAGCGCCCCACGCTGCTTCCCGTACCCTCGCTGGCGGTGAAGGGCATGTTCGGCGAGATGGGCACGGCGCTGCTGCTGGAGGGAGCGCGGGTCATCCCGGAGGCGGCGTTGCGGAGCGGTTTCCGCTTCGACTTCGAGGGCCTCGACGAGTCGCTGGCCTATCAGCTCGGGGTGTCGGGATCGACCCGGCGGGCGGATTGAACATGCCCGCCCCGGAGAGTCCGGCGTGAAGCGGTCCGATCTGTCGCCCGACCCGATCGAGCAGTTCGGCCGCTGGTTCGCCGACGCCGAGGCGGAGCCGCGAATCGTCTTCGCCGAGGCGGCGTGTCTGTCCACCCTCGGGCCCGGGGAGACACCGGAAGGGCGGATGGTACTCCTGAAGCACTTCGACGAGCGAGGATTCGTCTTCTATACCAACCTGGAATCGTCCAAGGGCCGCTCGCTTGCCGGCCATCCGAGAGCCGGCATGACCTTCTACTGGCAACCGCTTGGACGGCAGGTGCGGACGCGCGGTGCTGTCGAGCCGGTGCCGGACGCCGAGGCCGACGCCTACTTCGCGACCCGTCCCCGCGAGAGCCGGCTCGGCGCCTGGGCGTCCGACCAGAGCCGTGATCTGGACTCCCGAGCCGTACTGGAGGACCGTCTGCGCGCCCAGGAACAGCGCTTCGCCGGCGGCGACGTCCCCAGGCCCGCCCACTGGTCCGGCTACCGCATCGTCCCCGACGCGATCGAGTTCTGGCAGGAAGGCCCCTCGCGGCTGCACGACCGCTTCGCATACGAGCGCGATGCCACGGGAAAGTGGCGGCGGCGGCGCCTCTATCCCTGAGGCCGCGCGGCCGACGCCCTGCGCATGCGCCGCGACCGGATGCGAGCGATCCGGCCTCTACCGCTGAAGCGCGGCTGAAGCGCGGCTGAACACGGTCCTGCTTGCGCGCCGGTCCCGCGTTCGACGTGCCGACCCTCTACTCGCGCAGTGCCGATTCGCCCAGCACCGTGTCCAGCGTCTCCACCAGAAGAGCCGCGTCGCCCTCTCCAAACACCAGCGGAGGCTTGATCTTGATCACGTTGTGGTCCGGGCCGTCCACGCTCAGCAACACCCCCCGCTCGCGCGCCCGGTTGACCAGGTAGCTGCACGCCTCGGCGAACGGCTCGCGGGTCTCGCGGTCCCGCACCAGCTCGATGCCGAGGAACAGCCCGCGGCCCCGCACGTCGCCCACGACCGGATGGCGCTCCGCCAGCGAACGCAGCTCCCGCAGCAGCCCGTTGCCGACCCTCCGCGCGTGGCTCTGCAGCCCCCGGTCGCGGATTTCGGCCAGCACCGCCCGCGCCGCCGCGCACGACACGGGATTGCCGCCGAAGGTGCTGAAATACTCCATCCCGTTGGCGAAGGAGTCGGCGATCTCCCGGGTCGTGACAACCGCGGCGACGGGATGGCCGTTCCCCATGGGCTTGCCCAGGGTGACGATGTCGGGCACGACGCCCTGCAGCTCGAACCCCCAGAAGGCGTCGCCCACGCGTCCGAATCCGACCTGCACCTCGTCGGCGATGCAGACGCCGCCCGCCGCACGCACATGCTCGAAGGCCGCGCGCAGGCAGCCCGGAGGCGGTTCGATCTGGCCCCCGCAGCTCAGGATCGGCTCGGCGATGAAGGCCGCGACGCCGGGACCGGCCGCCAGGCGCGCCGCCGCCTGCCGGACCTCGTCGGCGTAGCGCGCGCCCAGCTCGCCGTCGGTCATGCCCTGGCCGCGGCGGAAACGCCCCCGATAGGTGTCGGGCATGGGGGCCACAGCGACCCGCGGCCCGGCGCCCGCGCCACCGGGGCCGTCGAACTTGTACTGGCTGACCTCGACCAGGCCGCCCGTATTGCCGTGATATCCGCCCTCCAGGCACACCACGCCGTCGCGCCCGGCATGGCAGCGCGCCATCCGCAGCGCCAGTTCGTTCGCCTCGCTCCCCGAGCAGACCAGGAACACGACCTCGAGGGGAGCAGGGAAGTGCGCGAGCAGTTCGTCGGCCAGTGCGGTGATCTCCGTGTGCAGGTAGCGGGTGTTGGTGTTGAGGATGCGCGACTGCCGCGCGATGGCGTCGGCCACGCGGGCGTTCGCGTGTCCCACGTGCGGCACGTTGTTGACGGTGTCGAGGTAGGCGCGGGCCGCATCGTCGTACAGCCAGGAGCCTCGGCCCTGCACGACGTGTATGGGATCGTCGTAAGACAGACTCAGCGACGAACCGAGTACCGTCTTGCGCTTTGCGGTTAGATCGCGCTTTCGCAAGACGGGCTGGGCGGCGGGGGACACCGCCGTGACGGTCGCGGCGGGCAGCCCCGCGAGAGCGGTGGGGTCGGGCAGCACGGCTTCCCAGACCGTGCGTAGGCGCTGAAGCGCGACGCCGGGGTAGTTGCCGGGCTCGGCGACCTGCTGGCCGTCGTCGTGCAGGGGGTCCAGCGCGATGACCTGGAGGTGCAGGTGCGGCGACCAGCCGCCGTTGACGTCGTCGTCGCCAAGCCAGCCGATGATGTCGCCGGCGTCGACGTGGGCGCCGGGCTCGAGGTGGCCCAGGGTGGCGTGGTCGAGGTGGCCGTGCAGGGTGTGGAAGCCGGTGCCGCCGGGGGCGGTATGGCGCAGGATCACGGTGGGGCCGTAGTCGCCGGGGGCGCCGTTGTCGACGACGGAGACGACTGTGCCGGGGAGGGGACTGTGGACGGGGGTGCCGGCCGGCGCGAAGAGGTCGAGGCCCAGGTGGATTGTGCGGGCCTCGTCGCCGTCGTTGCCGGGCGAGCGGAAGGCGGGGGCGCTGTAGACCAGCCGGGCCTCGCCGTAACGTCCCACCCCGACGGTTGCTCCGGCGGATTTGGTCCCCTCCGCGACCCACCGGTCGAGGGGGCCGTCTCCCGGGTGCGGCAGCTCCGGGCTTCCCACCGAGAGGTCGAGGGTGTGGGGCCGCGCCAGCACCTCGGGCGGCATGACCGGGGCGCGTGGTTCGGCCCGTTCCGCCCACTGCGCGATCGTCTTCAGCGCGGGGCTCGCGCTCAGCCCGCACGCTTCCCTGACGCGGAACTCGGCGATCCTCCAGTCGGCGCGCGCGAGGGCGTCGAGGAGTTGCCACGCCCCCTCCTGGCTCACGGCCAGGTAGGCGTTGTCCGGCTGGCGGGCCATCTCGCGCGCCTGGATGCACACCGAGAGGCAGGCCCGCAGCGCGACCATGGGGACGATCGCGGCGCACTCGGCCTCCTTCAGCTGCACCACGGACGAGTAGCCGCCCGCGATCGCGCACGCCGCCTCGAACGGATCGGGCAGTCCCATCATGGCGTAGGCCGCCGCCACCGCCACCTCGGCCGCGCGCCAGCTGCGCGCCGCGTCGCCGAAGTCGATCAGCCCCGAGAGGCTCGCGCCCTGCAGCGACGGCACCGCCATCACGTTGTAGTCGTTCGCGTCGTTGTGGATGACGCACTCGGGGAGCGCGTCGCGCAGCGGCTCCAGGCGGCGGAACGCGCGGTCGAGTGTGGCGGCCACCAGATCCCGACCGTGCGTCAGGTCGTCGAGGCGCGCGCGGATGGTTTCGGGCGCGGTCTCCATCCGCCACGGGAATTCGCGGTCGAGCTGGGGGTGGTCGAAACCGTCGAGCGCCAGGTCGAGCTCCGCGAGCATCGTGCCCAGTGCCTCGAGGACCCGCATCGAGCGCGGACGCAGGTCTGCAAGAGGTATCCCGTCCACGTAGGTAACCGCGCAGGCGACGTACGGTGCGCCCTCGAAGTCGAGCCGGGCGACCAGACCGGAGGCGTTGCCGCGGTGCTCGGGCGGCACGGGTCGCGGGATCGCCGCCGGCAGCCGGGCGCCGTCCAGGTGCCGCAGACTCGACGCGACGAGATCGAGGACCGGGCGCCGCGATTCGGGGCTGAGCTTCAGGATGATATCGCCGCCGGTCCCGGCGACGTGGAAGTTCAGGTCGAACTCGCCGGGAAGGATGGTGGCCTTGCCCTGGAAGCCGAACACGTCCCGGGCGATGGCGGCCGCCCGTGCGCATCGGGTGGTCGCCGTGCGCGGCGAGGTTGCCGAACGGGGTGCGGTCATCGGTTCATGCGTGTTGATATGTAAAGAAAATATTACATTATGTAATGTTTACCGTACTAATGGTGTGGCCGTAGGCGGCAGGCGGTCATTCATTCACGGCATGCCAAGTGAATCCCCTACACCGGCCTGCACAACCCCGCGCGCCCGGACACGCCCGGGAATCTCCAATCCGGTTTCACAACTGTGATCCCGCAGCACTTGCACGTCCCGTGCCAAAGTCGCTAGCCTGAAGCAGGTGTGGCTGCCCTTTTTCGGAACCGGCCCTGTATGAAATCACTCGGTGTTCCACTCCTCGCGCTGGGTGCGCTGGTGGTCTGGACCGGCCCGCGCGATGCCCCCGCTTCCCCCTGGCAGGAACTGGCGGCAGTATCGGCGGCGGATGCCACCCCGTTTGGCGTCCACGCGGTTTTGCAACGCCCCATCATTCGCCCGGCAACGGCAGGCAGCGAAGAAGCGCCCCGCACCACCTCCACCGAGACCGAGGTCGTTCAGCAGGTCTGCGTGCGGTGCCACAACGAGCGCCGCCTGACGGGCAACCTCTCGCTGGAAGGTTTCGTGGTGGAGGAAGCGGACCGAAACGCCGACATCGCCGAGAAAATGGTGCGCAAGCTGCGCGCGGGGATGATGCCGCCGCCGGGAACGCGCAGACCCGCAGGCGACACGCTCAATGCCCTGGTGGAGCGGCTCGAAGAGATCCTCGACGGCGCAGCGGCCGCGCATCCTGAACCCGGAGAACGGACCTTCCAGCGGCTCAACCGGGCCGAGTACGCCGGCGCGGTCCACGACCTGCTGGGTCTCACGGTCGACGCGGGGGACTGGCTGCCGCTCGACCAGATGAGCGCCAACTTCGACAACATCGCCGACGTGCAGGCCATGTCGCCGACCCTTGTCGAGTCGTATCTGAACGCCGCGGCCGACATCAGCCGCTGGGCGGTCGGCGACCGGACGGCGCCCGCGGTCGACCGGTCGTACAAGGTGTCCGAGTACACGTCGCAACACCCCTGGGACCACGTCGAGGGGACGCCTTACGGGACACGGGGCGGCGTCGTTATCGAGCACGTTTTTCCCGCCGACGGCGAGTACGTCTTCCAACTCGGGTTCTCCTCGGGCTCCAACACGCGTTTCGAGGACATCGATGTTTCGATCGACGGCGAGAGCGTGGCCCTGCTGCATCATGCCCGCACCGGGGCGGGCGCGGACGGGCGCGGCGCGGCGCCGATCAGCACGGGGCGGATCTTCGTGCGCGCCGGCCAGCGGAAGGTGTCGGCGGCATTCATCCGCGGTTTCGATGGCCCGTACGAGGACCTGATCCGGCCCCACGACTGGTCGATGGCGGGTGGCGGATCGGGTGGGGGAGGGATCACCACCCTTCCGCACGTGCGCGAACTGATCGTCGGCGGCCCCTACGATGTGACCGGGGTCTCGGACAACCCGACACGCCAGCGGATCTTCGTCTGCCGCCCCACTTCGGCGGCGGAAGAGCTGCCGTGCGCGCGCAGGATCATCGAGACGCTGACGACCCGGGCCTACCGCCGGGCGGCGGCGCCGGCCGAGATCGACGGCCTCATGGCCTTCTACGAAAACGGTGCCGGGCTGGACGGCTTCGAGACCGGGATCCGCATGGCGCTCGAGGCGGTGCTCGCCAGCCCGCGTTTCGTGTTCCGGACCGAGCGCGAGCCGGAAGGGGTGCGGCCGGGCGAGGTGTACCCCATCTCGAGCGTCGACCTCGCGTCCCGTCTTTCCTTCTTCCTCTGGGGTGCGCCGCCGGACGGGACGCTCCTCGCGGCGGCGGCCGGCGAAGGCCTGCACGACGTCGAGGAGCTTGAACGCCAGGCGCTGCGCATGCTGGAGCACCCCGGAGCCCGCGCGCTCGGCACCCGCTTCGCCGGTCAGTGGCTTCGGTTGCAGGACCTCTACAAGGTGCGCCCCGACCCCAACTTCTTCCCGAACTTCGACGAAATGCTCGCCGATGCGATGCGGGCGGAGACGGAGACCTTCTTCAACCACCTCGTCGCGGAGGACGCGAGCATCCTGGACCTGTTCCGCGCCGACTACACCTTCGCGAACGAGCGTCTGGCCACCCACTACGGCTTGCCGCCGGTCGCCGGTTCCTACCTTCGCAGGGTCGACTACCCAGACAACCGGCGCGTCGGACTGCTGGGGCACGGCAGCGTACTGGTCCTCACCTCGCTGGCGAACCGCACCTCCCCGGTGCTGCGCGGCAAGTGGGTCATGGAAGTGCTGCTGGGCACGCCCCCGCCCCCGCCCCCGCCCGGGATTCCGGATCTCGAAGAGACCGAGTCATCGCGCGACGGCCGCCTGCTCACCACCCGCGAGCGCATGGAGATCCACCGCGAGAGCCCGCAGTGCGCATCCTGCCACCGCTTCATGGACCCGATCGGCCTGGCGCTCGACAACTTCGACGTGACCGGCAAGTGGCGTTCGCTCGAGAACGGGATGCCGCTCGACACGCGCGGCGACTTCTACGACGGCACGCCGGTGCAGACCCCGGCCGAGCTTTCCACCGCGCTGCTGAAGCGCCCGCTGCCCCTGGTGCGCACCTTCACCGAGAACCTCATGGCCTACGCGCTGGGGCGCCGGGTCGAGCACTACGACCAGCCCGCCGTGCGAGAGATCGTGTGGCAGGCGGAAGCCGACGACTACAGCATCTCTTCCCTAGTGCTCGGCGTGGTGAAGAGCGATGCGTTCAGAATGAAGAGAGCCCCTCTGGCCGCCGCCGAGGATCAGGCCGGAACCGGGACCGAGCCGTCCCGGGAAATGCCCAAGGAGAACTGACGACGATGCACTTCATCACCGGCAAACACATCCCGCGCCGCGCCTTCCTGAGAGGTCTCGGCGCCACCGCCGCGCTCCCGCTGCTCGACGCCATGATCCCCGCCGGACGCCTGCGCGCCCACGCCCGCCCCGACGAGGGCCCGACCCGACTCGTGTGCATCGAGGAGGTGCACGGCCTCGCCGGTTGCAACGAGTGGGGGGCGACCCAGCACCTCTATGCGCCGGCCACCACGGGCAAGGACTTCGAGATCCTGCCCGAGAGCGCGCTCACATCGCTGCGTCCCTTCCAGGACCAGCTCACCATCGTCAGCAACACCGACTGCCGCATGGCGGAGGCCTTCTCGACGCCCGAGATCGGCGGCGACCACTTCCGCTCCAGCGCGGTCTTCCTCACCCAGTCCCATCCGAAGCAGACCCAGGGCTCGGACATCTGGGTGGGCACCTCGCTCGACCAGATGTACGCGCAGCGCTTCGGTCAGGACACGCCGCTGCCGTCCATGCAGTTCTGCATCGAGAACCTGGACCAGGCCGGGGGCTGCACCTACAACTACTCCTGCGCCTACACCGACACGATCAGCTGGGCGTCGCCGAACGAGCCGCTGCCCATGATCCGCGACCCGCGCGTCGCCTTCGACATGCTCTTCGGGGCGGGGGGCACGCCAGAGGAGCGGGCCGCGCGGAGGGCGTCGCGCAAGAGCATCCTCGACTGGATGGCGGGCGAGATCGCCGCGCTCAAGCGCGAACTGGGCGCGACCGACCGCCTGCGCATGGACCGCTACCTCGACAACGTGCGCGAGATCGAACGGCGCATCGGCGCCATCGAAGCCCGCAACACCAGCGGCGAGGAGCGCGAGCTGCCCGAGGCGCCCGCCGGCGTGCCGGACTCGTTCACCGAGCACATGCGCCTCATGTTCGACCTGCAGGTGCTGGCGCTCGAGACCAACATGACCCGGATCATCTCCTTCAAGACGGGCCGCGACGCCGACAACCGCGTCTTCCCGGAGAGCGGCTCGGACCGTCCCTTCCACCCCGCGTCGCACCACGGCGGGCGCGAAGAGGCGATCCTCGAGTTCAACAGGATCTGCCAGTTCCGCGTGGGACAGCTGCCCTACTTCCTCGAGAAGCTCCAGAACAGCATGGAGGGCGACGCCAGCCTGCTCGACAAGACGATGGTCATGTGGGGCTCGCCGATGGCCGACGCCAACCTGCACAACCACCGCCGCTGCCCGCTCATTCTCCTGGGCGGCGGCAACGGCCTGCTGGAGGGGAACCTCCACCTCGAGGCTCCCGACGCCACGCCGATGGCCAACGCCATGCTGTGGGCTCTCAATGGTCTGGGGATGGAGCTTGAGAGTTTCGGCGACAGCACGGGGGAATTCTCCCTCGTCTCCGGATCCTCGGCGGCGACGCAGGGATGACCGCCATGGCGACCCGGCAAACACGGCTGACCGCCATGGCGACCCGGCAAACACGGCTGACAGGTGGCTTCCTCGGTGCCGCGGCGCTGATCGGCGTCCTCACCGCGGCCACCCCCCGGCTCGAGGACTCCCCCGTCGCCGACGCGGCGATGGAGGGCGACATCGCGACGGTGCGCGCGCTCCTCGCCGGCGGCGCCGACGTCAACGCGGCGCAGGGCGACGGCATGACCGCGCTGCACTGGGCCGCCGAACGCGGCGACGCCGACCTCGCCGAGATGCTCCTCTACGCGGGGGCCGTGGTGGAGCCCGTCACCCGGATCGGCGGCTACACCCCGCTTCACATCGCGGCCCGCACCGGGAGCGACGACGTCGCACTCCTGCTCCTCGACGCTGGAGCCGACCCGGCTGCGCCCGCGCCCGGCACCGGCACCACGCCCCTTCACCTGGCCGCGACGGCGGGCTCCGCCCCGCTGGTCACTGCGCTGCTCGAGCGCGGCGCCGATCCCAACGCGCGCGAGGACGGGTGGGGCCAGACTCCGCTCATGTTCGCGGCCTCCATGAATCGCGCGGATGCCATCCATGCCCTCCTCGCAGCGGGCGCCGACCCCGACATCAGCAGCAGGGTGGAGGACCTGCAGGAGCTTTCGGAACTCGACCGGATCGCGGGCCGGCGCCGCACCGAGGCGGTCGAGGCCCTCACGGCCGGCCGGTCCCGGGCACCGACCCCCACAGAGTTCCAGACTGCGGTGCGCGCGTCGCGGAAGGTGTACGAGGAAGGACTTCCCGAAGACGCCGAGGAGGAAGAGGAGGACGACTTCCGTCCACGGCGCGTCCAGGCCAAGGGTGGCCTGACGGCGCTGCTGCACGCGGTGCGGCAGGGCCACGCCGAGTCCGCGGTCGCGCTCCTGGACGGGGGCGCCGACATCGATGCGGTTTCCGCGAGCGACGGCACCAGCCCCCTGCTGATGGCCACGATCAACGGCCAGTTCGACCTGGCGCTCACCCTGATCGAACGGGGCGCTGATCCCGACATCGCCTCGACGCTGAACGGCGCGACCCCGCTCTGGGGAGCGGTCAACGCCCGCTGGCAGCCCCGCACCCGCTACCCCCAGCCCCAGGAGATGGGGCTCCAGACTGCGACCTACCTGGACGTCATGAAGGCGCTCCTCAAGGCCGGCGCCGACCCGGACGCCCGCCTCACGATGCACCCGTGGTACATGGAATACAGCGGCTGCGGCAACCGCAACTGCGGCCTGGTCGACACCGACGGCGCCACCGCCTTCTGGCGCGCGGCCTATGCGACCGACGTCGCCGCGATGCAACTCCTCGTAGCGCACGGTGCCGACCCCGGCATCCCGACCGTGGCCCCGCCCCGCCGCCGCCGCCTCTCCACCGACGAGTTCCTCCGCCAGCAGAACCGGACCCAGCTCGCGTCCGACTCCACCTACAGCGAACTGAACGACTCCTCCCGGGTCACCCTCCTCCAGTCGGTCCGCAACGACCTTCCCGAGGACGACCAGGCGAACTTCCCCGACGACCTCCTCGCCGGCCTGGACGACGAGGTGCGCCAGAACCTGATCCGCGCCTCGGAAGTCGCCGACTCCCTGCGCGCGCTGGCGCCCGACGCTTCCGGACTGCCGCCCGTCCCGGCGGGAGGCCCCGGCGTCTGGCCCATTCACGCGGCCTCGGGTGTAGGCTACGGCGAGGGCTTTGCCGGCAACGCGCATCGACACGTGCCCGACGGCTGGCTCCCGGCCGTGCGCTTTCTGGTGGAGGAGCTCGGCGTCGACATCAACGCCCGCGACCACAACGGCTACAACGCGCTGCACCACGCGGGGGCCCGCGGCGACCACGAGCTCATCATCTACCTGGTGGAGCAGGGCGCCGACATCCGTGCGGTCAGCCGCCGCGGACAGACCGTAGCGGATCTGGCCAACGGACCCGTGCAGCGGGTCTCGCCGCGGCCGGCCACCGTGGCGCTGCTGGAGAAGCTCGGCTCGTCGAACAGCCACCGCTGCCTGACCTGCTGAGGGCGCGCGTCCGCGACGCGCAGTCCGAACGCGCGTTGTCGGAGCGAATCGCGATCCGGTTTGTCGTCCCCTCGATGTCGCCGGAGTGTTGAGAGTCGACGGCTCTCCCCGCACTTGCCGCCGGGCAGGACAAGTGTCGTGCCCGAATGGAAACGTCCAAAGAACCGGGACGAGCCTTGCGCGCGAGTCGCAACATCGGTCAGATAGGTGTAGTGAAACCCCGTTGGACACGATTCACCCAGAGAATGGTTGCTTGAAATCGGAAGAAGCGGTGGCCGCGCCGGCCGCCCATTCCCGCCACACCCCGCAAAGGGAGGTGAACATGACGAGATTCCCGTTCGGACCCACGGACTGGGGCCCCCGGCTTCCAGATCCAGGCAGGAGGCGAGGCTGGCTCCTTGGACTTGCCGTGCTTGTGGGATTGCTCGCCCCGGCGCGAGCGATGAGCCAACAGGCCGGCACGATCACCGGCACCGTATCGGACGTGGCCACTGGACAGATGCTCGAGTCGGCTCTGGTCAGGCTGGACGATGCCGAGGGCGGCGTCCTCACCACGGACGCGGGACGCTACCTCATCGTCGGCGTAGCACCCGGCAACTACCGCGTGACCTTCGAGATCCTGGGCTACGACACGCAGACCCTCACGGTCGATGTGGTCGCGGGGGAGACCGCGGTGCTCGACGCCGAGCTCGTCAGCGGGGCTCTGGAGCTGCAGGAGCTGGTGGTGACCGGGGTAGCCCGCGCCACGCCAAGAGTGAAGCTCCCGTTCACGGTCGAAAAGCTGGACATTGCCAACACACCGGTCCCGGCGGTTTCCGCCGAGAACTTCCTGATCGGCAAGGTTCCCGGCATCAAGGTGGTCGGCGGCAGCGGGCAGCCCGGCAGCACCGGGGACATCCTGTTGCGGGGCGCCACCTCGATCAACGGCTCGCAGGATCCGCTGATCATCATCGACGGCGTCATCACGACCAACTCGTTCGATGATCTGGTCGCGCTCGACATCGAGTCCATCGAGGTCGTAAAGGGGGCGGCCGGCGCTTCCCTCTACGGATCGCGCGCCGCGAACGGCGTGATCCAGATTCGCACCAAGCGCGGAACGGGATTCGGAGGCCGCGACTACAACCAGTTGGCGTTCCGGAACGAAACCGGACAGGACGCGATCGCCGGCGACATCCAGTTGTCCAGCTACCACCCCTGGGAAGTCGACGCCAGCGGCAATCTGGTCGACGTAAGGGGGAATGTGATCCAGGACATCTCGGATCCCGACATCGAAAACCCCGCCCTCAACGGCGCCGGGGTCTTCAAGTCCTTCCAGGACAACCCCTGGCCCAGCTCGCTTCCGATCTATGACCAGGTGGACCGGGTCTACACCGCCGGTACGTTCATGTCCAACTACGCGGTCGTCGAAGGACGCAACGGGGACACCAACTACCGGACGTCCTTCGAGTGGCAGGTCGATCGCGGCGTCCTTTCCAGGTGGAACGACGGCTTTGACCGGAAGGGCTTCCGGATCAACCTGGATCACGAGGTGCGCAGCAATCTCAACGTGTCGCTCAGCACCGCGTACACCGAATCCGAGCAGGAGGATCTGGGGAGTGCGCCGTTCTACGACCTCACCTTCATGGGTCCCTACGTGGACCTGCTGAGGCGGGATCCCAATACCGTCGGGCTTCGTCACTGCCCGGCCAACGGCTGTCTCTTCGTGAATCCCGATCCGCTGTCCAACCAGGACAACCCGCTGTACCACTTCGAGCTGCTCGACAACCGGGACTGGCAGGAAGACGTCAAGGCGAGCGTCAACGCGCGCTGGACTCCCTTCTCGTGGATGGATGTCGAGGGCGTCTTCGGCCTGGACCGCAATGCGTTCCGCGAATCGAACCTGTCCCCGCCCGGACGCGAGACGGCGGAGGGATCGGTGGTGACCGGCGGGCTGAGCAAGTACCAGTCCCACAGGCAGAACATCAACGGGGAGCTGACCCTTTCGCTCAGCAAGGCGTTCGGCGATCTGGCGACGCGGACCCGGCTGAGGTACCTCCAGGAGAGTTCCCACTTCGAGAGTTTCTCCGCCAGCGGATCGGATTTCGTCGCGGCGGACGTGCCTCGCCTCAACAACCTCAATCCGGAATCCTACAGCGCCGCGTCGTTCCTCAGGGACATCCGTTCCGAGGGGTACTTCCTCATCACGGCGCTCGACTACAAGGGCAAGTACATCGTCGACGGCCTGGTCCGGCGCGATGGTTCCAGCCTGTTCGGCGAGAACGAGCGGTGGCATACGTACTACCGCAACGCACTGGCGTGGCGCGTGGCGCAGGAGTCGTGGTGGCCGATCGACCAGGTCAACGAGTTCAAGCTGCGCTGGTCTCTGGGCACGGCGGGGCGCCGCCCCGGTTTTGCGGCGCAGTACGAGACCTACAGCGTGGGCGGCGGAACGATCACGCCGGTCACGCTCGGGAACAAGGATCTCAAGCCCCAGCGCTCCACCGAGAACGAATTCGGTCTGGACATGGTCCTCTTCAACATCGCCAGCGTGGGCGTCACGTACGCCAACACGATATCCACGGACCAGCTGCTGTCGGTGCCGCTGCCGAAGGCGGGGGGATTCTCCTCGCAATGGCAGAACGCGGGCACCCTGGAGTCCAACACCTGGGAGTCCTACCTCGAGGTGCCGATCATCAACAGCGATGAACTCGGCTGGGACATGCGCGTGAACGTCGACCGGACCCGGATGGAGATCACCCAGCTGGACCGGCCCGCCTATCGCAGCAACTACTTCTACTTCCGCGACGGCGAGGTCTTCGGGGCGTTCTACGGGGCGAAGTGGGCCACCACCTGTGAGGATCTGCCGGCCGGCGTGCCCTGTGAACAGTTCCAGCTGAACGACGACGGCCTGCTCGTCTGGACCGGTGCCGCGAACTACACGGACGGGATCGCAAGCGATCTCTGGGGAACGGAGAGCGACGGGCAGACGGGTGACGACGTGTTCCAGTGGGGCATGCCGATACGGATGTTCGGCGAGTGCGCGACGCGCCGACAGGGAGATTCCGGTTGCAAGGACTTCCTCTACCTCGGGAATTCCACGCCGGATCTGAACCTGAGTCTGGTGAACTCCTTCAGGTGGCGCGGCCTCTCGCTGTACGCGCTCTTCGACGGCGAGTTCGGCGCCGACATCTACAACCAGACGCGTCAGTGGGCGTACCGGGAAAACCGTTCCGGAGACCAGGACCAGTTCGGAAAGGCGGACGGCATGAAGAAGCCGGTCGCCTACTACCAGCGCCTGTACAACACGAACGCGATGAACGGATGGTTTGTGGAGGAGGGCACATACGTGAAGCTCCGCGAACTGTCTCTCCGCTACTCGATGAACCCGGATTGGCTCGACGCGATCTTCCGCGGGCGGGTCACCGGCGCCGAGGTGAACCTCATCGGCCGCAATCTGCTCACCTGGACCGACTACACCGGATACGACCCCGAGGTCGGCGAAGCCGGAAACTCCTCTGGAGGTTCGGACGCGATCGGCCGCATCGACGACTACCAGTACCCCAACTACAGGACGCTCACCGCTAGCGTGCAGCTGATCTTCTGATCGGGAAAGGAAAGGAGGTAGAGAGATCCATGAAGAAGAACGCAACCACAAGCCGGATCGGAATCTGCGCGGCCATGGCGGTTCTCCTTGGAGCCTGCGTCGATCTTGAAGTCACCAACCTCAACGACCCGGACCGGGAACGCGCGATATCGAGTCCGACGGACGTCGAATCGCTCATATCCGGGGGATACCAGTCCTGGTGGGCCGTGTCCCACTATTCCTATCCCGCGGCGGCTCTCAGTACGGCGGCGGACGCACACTCGTCGTCCTGGGGCAACTGGGGCATGCGCGACTCCGGCTGGGAGCCGCGCAAGGCCTACAACAACGATCCCGCCTACAGCTACAACAACATGGCCGAAACGCCGTGGCAGAATTCCTACCGGGCGCTTGCCGCCGTGCGGGACGGCCTCCTGGCGATCGAGGGCGGAGTCACCATCCAGGAAGGGGACGGTCCCGACAATACCAACAGGGCGGTTGCCTTCGGCAAGTTCATTCAGGCGCTGTCGCTGTCCAACCTGGCGGTTCTCTTCGACCGCGCCTTCATCGTCGACGAGACGGTGGAGGACGTGGCCGCGCTCGAGTTGCAGCCCTACGACGCCGTCTGGGCGGCCGCCGAGGCCAAGTTCGGCGAAGTCATCCAGATGGCGGGCAGCGACTTCGCGATTCCCTCGACCTGGGTGGCCTTCAACGGAGACTGGTCGGCCTCCTACCTTGGCGAGCTCGCCCGCACCTATCGGGCTCGGTACCGCACCCAGGTAGCCCGCACGCCGGGTGCACGCGAGGGGCTCGACTGGAGTTCGGTCCTATCCGATGTCTCCGGCGGCCTTTCGAAGGACTTCGCCGGCTACTACGAGGAGGGCGGCAACTGGGCCTGGCATCGGGCCAAGCACCACATCGCGCACTACACGGGATGGGCGCGGATCGACTATCGAACCATCGGGCCGGCAGACGCTTCCGGCGAATGGGAGAAGTGGATCGCCGCGGGCCCGAACGACAAGGTCCCGTTCGACATCGACACGGACGACCGCCGCATCACCGGAGGGGCGCCCGACGTAAGCGGCAAGTACATCCGCTACATGGGGAACAGCCCCTTCCCGGCCGACCGCGGCATCTACCACTACTCCAACTACATCGACTGGCGCTGGCGCCCGCTGTTCGCCAACAACTGGGTGGGCGAGTATCCGGACATGACCAACAAGGAGCTGGATTTCCTGGCGGCCGAGGCGAACTATCGCATGGGCAACCGGGACGCCGCGATGGCCGTGGTCAACAAGTACCGCACCACCAACGGCGAACTGCCGCCGTTCGAGGATCCCAACGGCGTTGCTCCCGGCGGCGACCGGTGCGTCCCGCAGACGCCCAGCGGCGCTTGCGGCGACCTGTGGGAGGCGCTGAAGTACGAGAAGCGGATCGAGCTTTTCCACTATGGCTTCGGCACCGAGTACTTCGACGACCGCGGGTGGGGCGACCTCGTGCAGCACACGTTCCTGCAGCTGCCGATTCCCGGGAGCGAGCTTGACATCCTGCTCCAGGAGATCTATACCTTCGGAGGGCCCGGAGGCGAGAGCACCGCTCCGGACATGAATGACGTCAGTCCCCGCGCCCTGCGGGCCAAGGCTCGCTCGCACGAGCTGTGGATGCTCGTGAACAGGGAGCAGATGGACGATCTGGGAGTACGGAGATGAGATTGCCCGGCAGGATCGGTCGCGGACCGTGGCGAATGTTCCTGGCCGCAGGAGTGGCCGGCAGTCTGCTGGCCGCCGGTTGCGCCACCGGTGGCGTGTCCTCGCGCACCGCGAATCTGTGGCGGGAGGACATGGGCAGGGTCACAAGAATCACGCTTGAGGCCGGCCTCGACAAGATCGTGCGCAAGTATGCTCTGCAGATCGCGCGCAGGCAGGACAGTTCCCGCGAGATCTACTTCGAGACGATCTGGACCGAGCGCGAAGTGCTCGCCGACGAGGAAGCACGCGGCGTCACGCACGCGCGAAACCGGATCCTGCTCAAGGGCCGCAGGCTCGAGTCGACCATGGCGGGTGCCGGAGTGTACCGCATCACGTGGGAGCTTGAAAACGAAGTCACCAGCATGGGCGCCGAGGGCTGGCACCCCGATGCGGTGCCGGACGACGTGATCGAGGGCTACCGCGATATCTACTCGGATCTGATGCTGGAGGTGCGAACCGGGTTGATCCGGTAGCCGGTTGTCGCCCCGGCCAGCCCGCAGCAGGGAGGTCGGAGCTAGTAGGGGAGCAGTTCAATGGGGGTCACCCGGAATCGGGTGGCCCCCGTTTCGCGGTCGGTGACCTGAAGTATCACCTGCAGCAAACCGTCGCGCTCGTTGCGCAGATCCAGATCGAAAAAGTGCTCGTCCCGGTCCGATGGGGATTCCACTGCCAGCGCGATGCCGGCGGTGGTCAGGTCGAGGTCCTCGGCATCGGGGAGCGGGATGCCCGGGGCCGCGTCCGTCAGGGGCGAGAGGTGCACCCGGAGATCGACCATTCCCGACGGCACGGCTCGCGAGCGGTAGATCTCGAAATAGACGCGAAGGGGATCGTCGCGCCAGAACCGGGTCGCCGGCAGGAGAGGCACCGGCAGTTCGCCCAGATCCAGTTCGGGTCGCGGGGCGATCCCGACGATCAGGTCGCTTGCCTCGAAGTCGACCGTGTCGAGAGCGGGGCTCTCGGCGCGGTCGCCGGCGCCGTCCGCAGCCAAGCGCCCAAGCGGCTCGCCGATGCCGAAATGGAGGTGTCCCGGCAAGCGGTTGGCGGCGTGGCGGATCGTGTCCTCCTGGACGTCGTGCCGCGCCGACACCGACAGGTGGCGGATCTGCCGGCCGTGCCTCAGCATCAGGGTGGAGAGGTATCCCGGCCCGTCCACGGGCAGCATGCCGGCCCGCGCGATTTCCGAGAGTTTCGCATCCCTGAGGATGACCGTGTGGTTCGCGGTGTAGGACGCCAGCGTCAGGCCATCGCGGATGGAGTCCGCATCGGTCGAGGGCAGCCAGATGGGAGAGGACACCGCCATGACGAGCAGCCGGGGCTCTCCATCTTCCAGGATCCGCGCGGCCTGGGCCGACAGCGCGCTCCTGGGCCGGTCGTCGAACTCCGAAATCGCGGGTGGCAGGGACTCCCGTGCAGCCCACTGGTCGTCGGAGATGTGCCGCCGCGAGACGGCTTCGAGCGTACCCTCGACGGGGCGCCGGGACGAATTCCAGAGCCTCTCGAGTTCGGCGAACCTGAACCCGTATGGTCCGCCCATCCGGGCGAGGTCCTCGTAGTAGAAGAGTTCCAGGTAGTGCTGTGCGCGGACGCCCGCGTAGCGTGCCTCTCCGGACACGCGCGCCGAGGACGGGATGACCTCGTGCAGTCCCTGGACGTGCCGGAACGGACCGGTGCCCTGCGTGTTCCCGAAGAGGAAGTAGGTGAACTCTCCCGGATGCATGGTGGCATATCGCCAGATCTCGTACTGGGGCTGCTGGTCGAAGCGGGCGATGTAGTCGATCGGCAGATTCCGGGAGCGCCGTTCGGATTCGCTGACGCGCAGATGCCCGCGCGTGACGCGGTCCGGCAGTCCGTATTTGATGTAGAAGGTGCCGCGGTCGTCGGTCCGGTAGGCCGATGAATGGTTGTAGACGAAATTCCTGCGGGCGTATCCGATTCGCTTCCAGTGCTCGACCAGGCGCTCGTTGACCAGCGTCGACGGGGTCGGATCGCGTTCGATCCAGAAACGCTTGACCGCCAGTGCGAGAGCGCCCGGATCCTCTCGGCCGACCGCCTCCCAGTACTCGGTGGCCGTCGAATCGACGAGAGTGAAGGTGCGCCGCCCCTCGTCAAGGATTTCCTGCCTGGTCCGCTCGGTGGCCACGCCCGAGAAGCCCCAGTAGAACATGACGGTGGCGATCTCCTCGTACCGCTCGAGTTCGTTCTCCGTCACGGATCGGATGAAGGCGGCGCCGATGCGGGCGTCCTCCGCCCCCTCCGACGACAAGCTGTCGCGCGCACCGATCCAGAGCGCAAGCGCGCCCTCCACGTCGCCGCCTTCGATGAGCGCCATGCCGAGCTGGTAGGGATCGGCGGGCGGCGTCTGGGGCACGGAGAAACCGGACGCACTCGCGCCGGCGTCGGCAGGCAGGAGCGCCAGAAGGACAAACACGCGCACCCGGATGCCGAACCCGCGCCGGCCGTTCATATGAGGGGAATGCTGGTGGAGACTGCGATCCGCAAGTCATGATACCAGTTCCCGTCGGTGCGGCCTGCTCCGCCGGTATAGCGCCCGGTGCTGCCCAGAGCTTCGAGGGCAAGCGAAATGCGATCGGTGTCGGCTTGCAGCCCGGCGCCGAAGCGCAGGAAATAGTGGGGACTGGCATCGCGAAACAGGTCGGTCGTCGCCCGGCAGATCAGCGATCTCTCGGTGCTGGATACGGGAGGGCATCCCGGTATGTCGAAGTCGAACGTCCGTACGCCGAGTCCTCCCACCAGGATGGGGCGAACCGAAGAGAGCGGATTGCCGGTGAGCAGCCGGGCCGTCGTGGTGACGGCGCGTATTCGCACCGGCGCCACCTCGGGTACGCAAATGCCGCCGCTGACGAGATCGCAGATCGCAACCTGGCCGGTCGCCTCTGCGCCCGAGGTCGCCTCGAGTCCCATGCGCACGGCCACCTCCCGCTGCGGCAGTCGCAATTCCACTCCGACGGCCATGGCGGGTGAAGGGCCCAGGTTCGACACGGTTTCGAGAAGCTGGAGATTCGGGTTGTCCGAGGCCGCGTTGTTGGCCAGCCGGCCCGCGGTCCACTGATAACCGCCGGCTGCCCAGATGCCCAGGGACCAGCTGCGGGCCGCCAGCTCTTCCTGGGCCGTGAGCGGGGCGGCCGGAGCCGCCAGCAGCGCCAGTGCGGCAAGCACGGCGCACAAGCCCGGGGTGTCGATTCCGGTTGCCACGGCCGCTCCTCTGCCGGTGTGTGGATGTGCCGAGCGCATCCGTGATTGTAAACCCGGCAGGCCGTGCAGCACCAATGGGCGGGTGTGCGGGCGCGCACCGCTCCCTCAGCTCACCGGCCTTCTCCCGGCTCCGATCGTGTATTCCGGCGGCTCGGTGCCCAGCAGATGCCGCACGAAGTAGTCCCAGCGCCGCCTCATCATGTACGGCTCATTGCCGAAACCGTGACCGCGGTTTGGCAGCATGATCAGGTCGAAGTCCTTGTCTGCGGCGATCAGCGCGTCCACCACCAGCAGCGTGTTGTAGAGCGGCACGTTGGTGTCCATGGTCCCGTGGGCCAGCAGCAGCTTGCCCTCGAGGTTCCCGGCCACGAGCTGGTTGGCCTGGTTGTCGTAGTTGGTGGTGCCGTCGGGTTGGGTCTCGAGCAGCCCCTGCCACTTCTCGCCCCAGTCGTCCTCGTAGTTGCGGTTGTCGTGATTTCCGGCCTGCGAGACCGCTACCTTGTAGAAGTTCGGGTAGCGCAGGATCCCCGCCGTGCTCGCGAATCCGCCCCCGGAGTGCCCCCAGATCCCGACCCGGTCCAGGTCCATCCACGGGTGCCGTGCCCCGAGCTGCCGCACCATCGCCACCTGATCGGGCAGCCCGTTGTCGCCCATGTTGCCGTAGTAGGCGTCGTGGAACGCCTTCGAGCGCCCGGGCGTGCCCATCGCGTCGACCTCGACCACGACGAACCCCAGCTCGGCGATCGCCTGCTTGTCACCCCGCGAGGCCCGGAACGACCGGGAGCCCACGCTCCCCGACTGCGGCCCCGGATACAGGTAGTTGACGACCGGATACGAGCGCGCCGGATCGAAGTGCGTGGGCCTGTACATGAGGCCGTGCAGGTCCGTCTCCCCGTCCCGCGCCTTGACGGTGAACGGCTCGGGCGGTTGCCAGCCTGAGGAGAGGAGGGCGGAGATGTCCGCGCGTTCGAGCTCGGCCACGACGTTGCCGTCCACGTCCCGGACCACCGTCACGGGGGGAATGACCGGGGTCGAATAGCTGTCGACGAAGTAGGCGCCGGAGGGCGAAAGCGACACGGTGTGGTTCGCGCTGTCGGGGGTGAGGAGCGTCAGGCCGGAGCCGTCCATTCCGATTCGGTAGAGGTACTGGAAGTAGGGGTCGCCGGGCTCCCGGCCGGTCCCGGTGAAGTACAGCGTGCGGGTCTCTTCGTCGACGCGCAGCAGCTGGCGGACGTTCCAGTCGCCGGTGGTGATGCGGTCCAGCGGTTCGCCGGTGTCGAGGGCGTAGCGGTAGAGGTGCCCCCAGTTGTGGCGCTTCGAGAACCAGATGACCTCGTTGGACGCCTTGAGAACGCGCCAGTTCACCCTGCCCGAGCCCGACTCGAAGAAGGTCTCCTCGGTCTCTTCGAGCACGTCCCGCACCTCTCCCGTGCGGGGGTCGGCGACCCGGAGCTGCGCGTGCCTGTGGTCGCGCGAATTGGAGAGGAAGGCGAGCTGCGAGCCGTCGGCGCTCCACTCCACGTCGAGAAGAACGCCTCCGGGTCCGGCCACATGGTCGGTGATCGACGAGCGGTGCGGATCGGGCGGCAGCTGCAGGCGCACCACACGATGGGGCTGCCCGGCATCGGGCTCGCCCACGTGGATCACCACCCGGCTGATGCGGAAGATCAGGCTGTCGCCCGGTAGCGGATACTTCCACGACTCGAGCTCGGGGTGGCCCACGTTGGTGGTGGCCATGTGCATCATGCCCACGCCGCGCGCGTCGTGCTGGAAGGTGGCGATCATGTCGGATCCGGGGGACCAGAGCAGCACGGGGGAGTCGCGCTTGACCCATCCCGCGTTGTTGGTCGCATAGCCGAAGTCCTCGATCCCGTCGGTGGTGAGCGGGGTCTCGGCGCCCGTGCCCAGGTCGCGCAGCCAGAGGTTGTGGTCGCGGATGAAGGCGGCCCTCGTGCCGTCGGGGGAGGGAATCGCGTTGGGGTCGCGTTCCGGTGCGGGGTCGGCGGCTTCGCAGGTGTAGGCGGTGAGGTCGCACCGGAGCCGTGTGTCGCCCGTCTGCGCGGTGAGGACATCGGCGTCGGCGCTCAGCTCGATGGTGCGGAAGGGCAGGGCAAGGGGTTCGATCTCTTCGCCGGTGACGGCGCCGATCGCCGCGGCCAGGCGGTCGTGGTCGAAGGCGCGGGAGCGCGTGCCGGCGGTCGCGTCGACCAGGATGAACTCGGCGCCCTCCGGAGTCGTGTTGCGGTACCAGAAGCGGTCGCCGGACAGCCAGTTGGGCTGCACGGTCGCGCCGAAGACGAGTGGGGCGGTCGCGCTTCCCAGAAACGACTCCGCACGCGCGTAGTCCTCGGCCGTCACGGTCGCGGGGGGCTGCTGGGCGGGCACGTGAGGGGGTGCGAGCAGTGATGACGAAGCGACGGCGATTGCCGGGAGAGTGGCGAGGCGGTGTCTCATGGTCATCCGTTCCGGTAGATGTAGCTGTAGGCGTTGATCGCGGGGACGCCGCCGAGGTGCGCGTACAGGATTCGCGAGCCGGGCGGAAAGTACCCCCTGCGCACCAGGTCGATCATGCCCTGCATGGATTTGCCCTCGTAGACGGGGTCGGTCATCATGCCTTCGGTGCGGGCCGCGAGACGGATTGCGTCGTTCGTCTCTGCGGAAGGGACGCCGTAGGCGGGATGGGCATAGTCGCCGATCAGCACGAGGTCGTCGTCCGTGATCTCGCGGCCGAGCATCACCAGATCGGCAGTGCCGCGGGCGATCTCCATGACCTGGGCGCGGGTCTGCTCCAGGGTGCAGGACGCGTCGATCCCGACGACCCGGCCAGCGCGCCCGTCCTTCGCGAACCCCACGACCATGCCGGCCTGCGTCGAACCGGTGACCGTGCAGACCACGATGTAGTCGAAGGTGAACCCCAGCTTCGCTTCCTGGGCCCGAACCTCCTCGGCGAACCCGACGAAGCCGAGCCCCCCGAACTTGTGCACCGATGCGCCGGCCGGTATCGGATAGGGCGTGCCTCCTCTCGCCCTCACATCCTCGATGGCGTGCTCCCAGCTCTCGCGGATGCCGATGTCGAACCCCTCGTCGACAAGCTCGACCTCGGCACCCATCACCCGGCTCATGAGGATGTTGCCGACCCGGTCGTACACGGCATCCTCGAAGGGCACCCAGCTCTCCTGCACAAGGCGGCACTTCATGCCGAGCCGCGCGGCCACCGCCGCCACCTGCCGCGTGTGGTTGGATTGAACCCCGCCGATCGTGACCAGCGTGTCCGCTCCCTGGGCCAGGGCGTCGGGCACGATGTACTCGAGCTTGCGGATCTTGTTGCCCCCGAATGCGAGACCGGAATTGCAGTCCTCGCGCTTGGCCCAGATCTCGACCGAATCGCCGAGGCTGGCCGACAGGCGGCTGAGCTTCTCCAGCGGAGACGGACCGAAGGTGAGTGAATACCGTTGGAATTGATCCAGCACGGGGGTCGGTGTCCTTGGCCGAGGGTGTCTGGTGGCCGGGCCATTGCGGTCCTTCCGGGGACTCGCGGTCCTGCCGCCCCACAATGTTACCATAGTCGCCAGATGACGTCCGTCCCTGCCAGCCATCCTCCCCGGGGGAGAACCGATCATGAAGCCGCCTACCGCACGTCTCCGCACCGCCGCCGTCCACGCGGGCGAGTCCCCGGATCCCGCCACCGGAGCCTCCGCGCCCAACCTGGTCATGTCCTCCACCTTCGTCACCCGCGAGGCGGGCGGCTTCTCCGCCCACGACCTCGACGAGGAGTCGGGCTACCTCTACACCCGCTGGTCGAACCCCACAGTGGCCCAGCTCGAAGCCAAGCTCTGCGCCCTCGAAGGCGCCGAGGCCTGTCTCTGCTTCGGGTCGGGGATGGCCGCTGCGGCCGGCGTGCTCTTTTCGCTGCTCGGCAGCGGCGACCACGTCATCATGTCCGACACCAACTACGCGGGCGTGGCGGAACTCGGGCGGGACACGCTGCCCCGCATGGGGATCGAGGCGTCTTTCGTCGACACCTCCGATCCGCGCAACGTGGAGGCGGCCATCCGCCCCCGGACCCGGCTGGTGTGGCTGGAAACCCCCGCCAACCCCATCGTCCGGCTCACCGATCTCGGGGCCGTCGGAGAGATCGCCGCGGCGCACCCCCGGGTCCGCGTGGCGGTCGATTCCACCTTCGCCACGCCCGTCGCGACCCGTCCGCTCGACCTGGGCGCCCACTACGTCATGCACTCCCTCACCAAGTACATCGGCGGTCACGGCGACGCGGTGGGCGGTGCCGTGCTCGGGAGCAGGGAGGACATCGCGGCGCTGCGGCTCGAAGCGGCGATCCACTACGGCGGCGTGCTGTCGCCCTTCAACGCCTGGCTGATCCTGCGCGGCGCGGCCACCCTGCCGATCCGGATGGCGGCCCACGAGGAGAACGCACTGGCCGTGGCACGCTTCCTGGAGGACCATCCGCGGATCACCCGGGTCATCCATCCCGGCCTGCCCTCGCACCCGCAGCACGATCTGGCGCGGCGCCAGATGAGCAACTTCTCCGGCATGCTCACCTTCCAGGTGGACGGCGGCCCGCAGCTGGCCGAGGAGATGGCCCGGCGACTGCGGGTGATCCACTACGCGGTCTCCCTGGGACACCACCGCAGCCTGATCTTCTGGATGGACACGCCGTCGCTGATGGAGTCTTCCTTCCGCCTGGCAGGCGATCAGCTGGAGACCTACCGGGCCTACGCCGGAGACGGGATCTTCCGCATGTCGGTCGGCCTGGAGGATGCGGCGGACCTGTGCGAGGATCTGGGGCGGGTGCTGGACCACTGAGTCCCGACGCGCGGGTCTGTTCACGGACCTGAGTCCGCACCATACTTCCAGACAGCATGCACCCCACTTCGTGCTCGCTTGCGCCAGTCAGCTCCGCGCTCGCCCGAGCGAGCCAGGTACGCGCTCGCCCACGCGAGCATGTGAAAGGATTCACAAAGTGATGATGACACGCCGTCAACACCTCCACGCCACATCCACAATCTGCCTCTCCCTCGCCGTTTGCCTCACGCTCGCCGCCCCACCGCTGGCCGCCCAGCAGTACGGGGGCGTCGCGGCCGTGGCGAATGACCAGGTCCTGATCGGGGAGCCCGGCAACCAGACCCTCCCCGGCATCGTCTACGTCTACGGCCGCACCGGCAGCGGCTGGGGCGAGACCGGAAGGCTGACCGTATCGCCGCTGACCGCGGCGCCCGACGGATTCGGCCGCTCTCTGGACGCCTACGGCGGCACCGTGATCATCGGTGCCCCCGGATGGGACGGCGGGCGCGGTGCGGCGATGGTCTATCGCACGGACGAGACGGGCTCGTGGATGGAAGTGGCGCGTCTGTCCGCGGCGGACCTCGGCGAGGACGCCGGTTTCGGCGCGGCGGTGGCCATCGGCCAGGGTGTAGCCGTGATTTCGGCGCCAGGACAGGACGAGGGCGCGGGGGCCGTGTACGTCTTCGCCCTGGACGGCGACCGGTGGACCGAGAGCGGGCAGGCGCGTCCCGGCGACGCGATGGGCGGCTTCGGCACGTCGGTCGCCCTCCACGGATCCACGGTGCTCGCGACGACGGCCCCCAGCCGGGACGCCCCGATCCAGGCGTTCGCGTTTCGCCTGGATCCGATGTCGGGCCGGCCGAGCCCGAGGGGCATGCTCGAGGCCGGGACGGAACTCGGCGAGCGGAGCGGCTTCGGGACTACGATTGCGGTCCAGGGACAGCTGGCGCTCGTCGGAGCGCCCGGGGCCGGGCAGGGGACCGGCGCGGTCGTGACCTTCACCATCGACGGGGAATCAGGCGCATGGGTCTCCGGGAGCGTGCTGCGGCCGTTCCGTTCGCAGGGCCGCGACCGGTTCGGATCGTCGCTCGGATTCGACGGGGACGACGTGTGGGTCGGGGCCCCGGGGGCGAACGGCGGCACGGGAGCGGTCTACCACTTTGCCCGCGAGGCGGGATCGGGGTGGGGAGGCGCAACCATTTCGGCCAAGCAGGACCTCGCCGACAACGCCTCCTACGGCAGCTCGGTGGCGCTGGCCGGGGATGTGGCCGTGGTCGGGGCCGGCGGGATCGACAGCCGGGCCGGCGGGGCGGTCATCGTCGAGCGCAGCGCGGCGGGCGGCTGGACGCCGGGCGACCTGATGATCGGCGAGCATCGCGGGCTTCCCGCCATCGTCGGCCTGGACGACGAGATCCCCTGCGTCGAAAACGACGCCTCCGGGTACGAGTGCGACAACGTCAACATCGTCTCCTTCCTGCCGATCAAGGAGATGGCCGGCGGCCGCGGCGCCCGGCTGAACGACATCTGGGGCTGGACCGATCCCGAGACCGGCCGCGAGATCGCGATCGTCGGACGCACCGACGGGACCGCCTTCGTCGACCTCACCGACCCCTACAACCCGGTCATGCTGGGCGACCTTCCGAAGACGCCGGGTTCGCGCAGCAGCGTCTGGCGCGACATGAAGGTCTACCGGGATCACACCTACATCGTGGCCGACGGCGCGAACCAGCACGGCGTGCAGGTGTTCGACCTGCGGCGCCTGCGCGACTTCGACGGCGAACCGGCCACCTTCGAGCCGGATTTCCTCTACGAGGGCATCGCCAGCGCCCACAACATCGTGATCAACGAGGGGACCGGGTTCGCTTACGTGGTGGGGAGCAGCGGTGGCGGCGAGACCTGCGGGGGCGGACTGCACATGCTGGACTTGAGCGAGCCCTCCCAGCCCGAATTCGCCGGCTGCTTCTTCGACAACCAGTCGGGCCGCCGCGGCACCGGCTACTCCCACGACGCCCAGTGCGTGAACTACCAGGGCCCGGACGAGGACTACCAGGGACGCGAGATCTGCCTCGGCTCCAACGAGACCGCGCTCAGCATCAGCGACGTGACCGACAAGGACAACCCGGTCTCGATCGCGGTCCAGGGCTACCCCGCGGTCGCCTACGCGCACCAGGGGTGGCTGACAGAGGACCACCGCTTCTTCTACATGAACGACGAGGGAGACGAGCCGCAGGGACTCGTCGAGGGCACCCGCACGCTGATCTGGGACGTCGAGGACCTCGACGAGCCGATCCTCGCCGGCGAGTACATCGCCGCGACGCCGGACACCGACCACAACCTGTACATCCGCGACAACCTGATGTACCAGTCGAACTACGGCGCGGGGCTCAGGATCCTCGACATCACCGACCGCACGGATCCGGTCGAGATCGCCTTCTTCGACAACTCGCCGTACGGGGGCGCCTCGTGGAGCAACTACCCGTACTTCGAGAGCGGTGTGGTGGTCATGACCAGCACGGGGGACGGCCTGTTCATCGTGAGGAACACGGCGCGGCGGAACCTGATTCCGTGACGGCGGGATGGCACTCGGGGTGACCCCGCGATGGTACTCGGCGTGAGCGGCCCCGGGCGCGGCCCGCAGCGGTTCCGCGGAACGCTGCTTCCCGCGCTGTTCGCGGCCCTGCTGCCGGCCTGTGGCGCCGGCGGCACCGTCGGGCCCGAGGAGCCCGAGGTCGTCGAGTGGATCCCGCTGACCATGGCGACGGGGGATGTGGTAAACATCGCCGTGCTGCGTCCGTCGGTGTCGGCCAGGGGGGTGGTTGTCGCATTTCCATGGGGGCGGGGCGATTCGGAACTGGTCCTCAGCCTCCTCGACTCCTACTGGGACCAGGCTGCCCCGGCCGCGGGGTATGCGGTCGTGGGGGTCGAGGTCTACGGGCCCGGCCTGGCCACGGGGGCCGGCAATGTCATGAACGCCGTACTGGACTGGATCGACGGGAACTTCGAGGGTGCGGCCGGCGACATCGTCATGACCGGGGCATCCGCCGGCGGGATCGGGGTGTTCCACGCCGCGCTGGCCGTGCCGGACCGCGTGAGCGGGATCATCGCCATGCCGGGGCGCTACACGGAAGAGGACTCGCTGGCGCCCCTGTCCGGCCTGCCCGTCTGGCTGATGGTCGGCGAGAACGATCCGGGCTGGGTGACCGGTTCGGAGGCCACCGCCGAGCGCCTGGAGGAGGCGGGGGCGAAGGTGACCTTGGACATCGTGCCGGGGCAGGGGCATGTGCTGATCGTGGCCCAGGACGCGCTGGTGACGTGGATGAACGAACGATGACAGTGTCGGCCCTTGACATATAAAAATATGGAGTAAAACACTTTTGAAGACGATACTTCAAGTGATTTCTCACGTCCCTGGATCGCTTTCTCTGCTTTTGGCGGCAATGCTGGCAGTGCCCGCGCCGGCACGCCCCCAGGCGGGAGCGTTTGAAGTCGCGCTGACCGAGGGCACCAACATCGCCGTGGCGCTCTCGCCCGATGGCGGCACCCTCGCCTTCGACCTTGTGGGGCGCATCTGGGTGATGCCGTCCGTGGGCGGACGGGCGGAGCCGCTGACTGACCCTCTCGGCGACGCGCGGCAGCCCACCTGGTCGCCGGACGGCGGGCGGATCGCCTTTCAGGCCTACTGGGACGGCAACTACCACATCTGGAGCGTGGCCGCGGACGGGTCGGAGCTCCGGCAGCACACCCGCGGCCCGCACGACCACCGTGAACCGCACTGGTCGCCCGACGGGGGCCGGATCGCCTTCAGCTCCGACCGCTCGGGCAGCTACGACATCTGGACGGTGCGCCTGGTCGACGGCTTCGTGGAGCAGGTGACGGGCGCCCCCGGCAGCGAGTACGGTCCCGCCTGGTCGCCCGCCGGCGACGACATCGCCTACGCGGCCGCCGGCGAGGGCGGGGCAGGGGGAGTCTGGGTGGCGAATGTGCGCGACGGCGGTGGCGGGCCACGGCAGGTTGCGAGGGCCGGGGACCGCGAGGTGAACGCACCCGCATGGTCCGCCGACGGCGCGACCCTGATCTACAACGCCATCGGCGGCGGACGCTCGGTGCTGCGGATGGTCGATGCAGGCGGGGGCGGTTCCATCCTGACCGGCGAGGACGAGGATGTGTTTCCCTTCCGGCCGGCCGTCACGGCGGAAGGGTTCTTCTACACCGGCGACGGCCTGATCCGCTATCGCGCGGCAGGCGGCGGCCCGCCCGCCGACATCCCCTTCACCGGAACGGTGGTCCTCGACCGCGAGCCGTACGACCGCAGGCCCCGGGACCTCACGGCTCCCGGCCCGTTCCCCGTGCGCGGCATCGTGTCCCCCGCGGTGTCGCCGGACGGCGGGAGCGTGGCCTTCTCGGCGTTGGGCGACCTCTGGATCCACTCGCTCGGCGGCGCAACCCGGAGGATCACCGACGACGCCTGGGTCGAGACCGACCCCGCGTGGTCGCCCGACGGTTCCCGGCTCGCCTTCTCCTCGGACCGCGACGGCCAGCTGGATCTGCATGTGTGGGACGCTGCCGCCGGCACGGTGGAGCGCGTGACCGAGGGTGCAGGCGCCACCCTCGCATCCTGGTCCCCCGACGGAAGGCGCATCGCCTTCACGGGTTCCGGCTACCAGACGGGTATCAGCGTGCTCAACCTCGGGACGGGGACGGTGCGCGTGATCCGCTCGGGGCTGAACGGGGCAGGGCGGCCATCGTGGTCCCCGGACGGCCGGTCGGTCGTCACCTCCGCGCACTGGCCGTACTCGGCGCGCTTCCGTGAAGGCGTGAACCGGGCGCTGGTCCTGCCGGCGGCGCCGCCCATGCCTGCTGCGAGCGGATGGGGAGCCCTGTGGCTGGAGTCCGGAATCCAGGTCCGCGAGCGGTTCCTCGACCTGCCGGGGCTCTCCATCGGGACGAGGGGCACGGACGGTCCGGTCCGATCGCCCGATGGGTCGTGGATGGCGTACGTCTCCGACGGGGTGCTCTGGGCGGTACCGCTGGACGCCGACGGAAACCCTGCCGCGACGGTCGCGCGGCGGCTCACCAACGACGCCGCGGCCGACCCTACATGGTCCGGCGACTCGCGGTCGATCGTCCACCTTTCGGGCAGTCGGCTCCGCCGGGTCGACCTGCGGGGGGGCGCCATCGAGGAGATCCCGCTGGAGCTGACCTGGGAGCGCGCACCGCGGCCGGGATCGGTGCTCATCCGGGCCGGGGCGCTGTGGGACGGACGCGCCGATTCCCTGCGGCATGACGTCGATGTCTTCATCGATGGAGGCAGGATCGTGGAGGTGGCGGACCGGGATCCTTCCCGCACGGCCGATCGCGTCGTGGACGCCGGCGGGAGCGTCGTCATGCCGGGGCTCATCGAGATGCACTCCCACGGCGGCCTCTCGGGGGGTGAGCAGACCGGCCGGCTATGGCTCGCCTACGGGGTGACCGCAGTCCGCTGTCCGGCGTGCGACCCGCATGAGATCGCCGAAGCGCGCGAGGCGGGCGAGTCCGGGAAGCGGATCGCGCCGCGCTGGTTCGGCACCGGCGGTACCATTGACGGCAGCCGCGTCTACTATCCGGGTGCGCCGGCGCTGGGCTCGTCGGCGCAGGTGGATCTCGAGATGGCCAACGCACGCGCACTGGGCTACGACCTGATCAAGACCTACGTGCGCCTCGCGGACCCGGTGCAGAAGCGCGTGGTGGCCGAAGCCCATGCGCTCGGGCTGCCGGTCACCTCCCACGAACTCTACCCGGCGGTGGCCTTCGGCGCCGACGGAGTCGAACATGTGCGCGGGACCAGCCGGCGCGGCTACTCCACCAAGATCTCGGAGCTGTCGCGCAGCTACGGCGATGTCGTGGACCTCCTGGCGGCGTCCGGCATGACGATCACCCCCACCGTCGGCATCTACGGCGCCTACGGCCTTCTGACCGCCGAGGATTCCACGCTCTTCGACGACCCCCGCGTGGCCGCCTTCTTCCCGTGGGCGCCCATGGCGGCCGCGGGTCGCGCGCCCGCCGACATGGCGCTGGCCCGCCGCCTCGCCGAGGACATGACGTCGCTGCCGCGCCGGGTCCTGGACGCCGGGGGACGCGTGGTGGTCGGCACCGATGCCCCGATCAACCCGGCGGGGCTGAGTCTTCAGGTCGAGATGGAGGCCCTCGTCCGGTACGGCGGAATGCGCCCTCTCGACGTGCTCCGCGCCACCACCTCGGAGTCGGCCCGGGCGCTGGGCTACGAAGGCAAGCTCGGCACCGTCACGCCGGGCGCGCTGGCCGACCTGGTGATCGTCGGCGGCGATCCGCTGGCCGACATCCGGGCGACGCGCGAGGTGCAGGTGGTCGTCCAGGGGGGCCGGGTGTATGACCTCGACCGCCTGTTGCGTAGGGAATAGGCGGGGGCCCGGTACAGACGGACGCCCCTTCCGGCGGAAACAAACGGGCCGCCCGAACCGTCCGGTTCCTGTTGACGAACAACCAGCAACCTGGAGGAAAACCGTGGGATTCGTGATTCACACCCTCGTCAGCGCGGCGCTGCTCTTCGTGATGAGCAGGCTGGTGGGCGGCATCCACCTGCGTGACGCCAGGGCGGCGATCGTGGGCGCACTCGTGCTCGGCTTCGTGAACTGGGCCCTCTGGAAGGTGCTGGCCATCCTCGCCGTTCCCCTGCTGATCCTGACCTTCGGCCTCTTCGCGTTCGTGATGAACGCGATCGCCCTCAAGGTGACGGCGGCCGTCGTACGGGGGTTCGACATCCAGACCTTCGGCGCGGCTCTGATGGGCGCCGTCATCCTGGCGGTCATGAACCTGCTGCTGAAGCTTCTGACGGGCATGTAGGATCCCCGGGGGCCTGGCCAGGCCCCTTCGCAAGGAGCGATCGGCAAACGCCGCGGCCGTCCGCCTTGCGCGCCCGCGGCGGCCCGCTATACTAGCGATCCGTCAACAGGTCCCCCGTTGCGTTCGGGTGGCGTGCATTCGTGTTGGACGTGCTGGCTCGGGCAATCACTGTACCGTCATGAAAACATTACAACATGTAAAGTCTTGTTTACGATTTGGGCACCCAGCGCACCGCCCTGAGTTGGCTGGACGCGTCGTGACTCGTGCGTGCGCATTGCTTGCCGTGTTTCTGGGATCCGTAGCCGCACCGGGTTGCTCCGGCGGCGGTGCCGGGCCCCCGGTCACGGGCGAGGCCGCGGCGTCGCTCTTTGCCGCCTATTCCGGTCGCTGGGAGCTGGACGTGGCGAGCAGCACGGCGCAGATACCCAATGAGCTGGAGGGCGTGGAGGACGAGGTGCCGGTGGCCGACATCGCCCGCAACGAGTCGCGCTACATGCGCCGCATCCGCCGGATGTACGAGTCGCGCCGCATGTCGATCGCGCACATGCGAACGACGATCGAGGTGCTCCGCAGGCGCCCCGAGACCCTGATTCTGACGGCCGACGAGACGGAGCTGGTCTACACGCCGATTCCGGGCAATACGATGACGATCCCCATGGACGGGACCGAGATCGAGTTGCGCGAGGGCGAGCACCGGGTGCGCACCAACGTCGACTGGGACGGATCGCTCCTGTCGCTGGAACACCAGGTGGTGTCCGGCGGAAGGGTCAGGGAAACGTTCGAGGTGATCGGCGACCGCCTCATCATGACCCGGTCGATTTTCACCGGCGGGGGGGCGTCCGAGCCTCTGGTCCTCGCATACGACCGGAACTGAGGCCGCTGCCCCGTCCTGATCGGGAATGGCCGGCCGGGTGCCTGGAGCGGACGCGGGTTGATTCAGCGCGGATCCGCCGTCAGCCCCCGCAGAACGGCCTCCAGCGCATCGTCCGCCAGCCGCTCGAGCTCCTCCGGGCGCCGGTTCTGGACCGGATGGGGCACCCACACGATCTGGGGTTCGAAGCCGAGCGACGGGATCTGGAAGGAGGCCGCCTCGCGGAAGGCGGTTGTGGCGATCAGGAGGCCGGGGAGGCCGCGGTCGTCCAGCGCCTTGATGTCGTGCAGACCGCACGATACGCATGAGCCTCAGTCGGCGAGTGCCTGGATGACCGCGTCGGTGCCCGCGGCGATGTCGTCGAGGATTGCGCTGGTGGCGGGCTTGGCGTTGGTCGGCTTGGCGAAGCGGGCGGTGGCGATGCCCCGGGCGTGGAGCCGCGCCTCGAGGTAGTCGAGGAACTCGTCGGCGCGCGCCTTGCCGATGTCGAAGAGCGCGACGGTCCTGCCGTCGAGGGACGGCGGGGGCGTGCGGCGGGGACGGGTGGCCGGGGCGGCCTCGGACGTGGGGTCGTGCAGCGTGACGGTGGTGTCGTTCATTCCGTGATCTCTCTGGTGACGGGGTGCGATTCCTCGAACAGGCGCCCGCCGGGCCAGCCCGAGAGGATGGCCGAGAGCAGTCCGGCAGGGCCGCCCGCGCGCACGACCAGCAGCGCGCCGGGGTGGAACTTGGGGATGCGTTCGTGGCTGCGCGAGGACGGCATGCCTTCAGCGACACCACCCGCGCCCTCCCGGACCTCCGCCCCGTCGCGCAACAGTTCACGGCTCAGCGCCGCGGTGATTCGCTGCCTGCCCCAACCGGCTTCGCGATAGACGTGGTAGTGCTCGGGTGAAAGGACGAGCACGGCCGGGGCCCACTCGCACAGCTTGGGGTGTCCCACCGCTTGCAGACCCATCGCCAGGGAGCGCGTGAGCTCGCCGGGAGTGCGAGCCTTCTGATCGGTGACGCCCTGGACTCCGTCCCCGGCGAAAACGGTGACCGCGCTGCGTCCGGGCGGCACCCCGCGCGACACGGAGAGCGGCTCCCAGGCGGCGTCGCTCTCGTCCTCGGCGAAGCAGAAGGTGTACTTGCCCGGAGACCCCAGCGTCGCGCGGTCGATCTCGCCCGGGCGTCCGCCGCCGACGTTGCGCACCACGAGGTTGACCGCGCGGCCGATGGTGGCGTTGGCCCGGTTGCCCTGCCCAAGCGCGTTGAGCCCCGAGTTCATGCCGATGCGCCCAGCCACGGGGCCGTTGACGATGATCACCGGGCTGGAGAAGCAGGTGCTGCAGGTAACGCCATGCAGGGTGAAACCGGGATCCAGCGCCGCCTCCAGCGCGGTGAGAACCACCGGCATGTACTCCGGCCGGCACCCGGCCATGACCGCGTTGACGGCGACCTTTTCGACGGTGCACGGCGCCACCTCCGGTGGAATCTCGCCGACCAGGTCGCGCGGGTCCCGGCGGGTGCCGGTGAGCATGCGCAGGATCCGCTCCGGGGTCGGTGGGACCACGGGGAGGCCGTCCGTCCACCCGCGATCATAGCAGGTTTCGACGGGGTCGGCCTCGGGACCCACCTCGATGGTGCGCGAACGGATTCCGGTGTTGCCGAAACGCACTTGCAGCGCTTCGGCCATCCCGGGCTCGACGGAGCGGGAGCCGCAGCCGGGCCGCTGCGCCGGCAGCCCGTCGCCCAGTTCCGGCATGCCCGTCAGCGATCGCCACTCCGACAGATTCCAGCCAACGATCCGGCCGGACTCCCGATCGTCTTCAAGCCGGAGGAGGGTCGGGACGGTCTCGATTCCCAGGCGGAAGGACTGCTCCAGCTCGGCGTCGCCGATCACCCCGGATGAGAGAAACGGAGCCAGGAACCCGCCGTCGTCCTGCCAGTACACCGTGAGGCTGTGCCCATTGTCCGCGATCTCGCCCAGCACGGGCGCGACGAGGTGACAGGTTTCGCATTCGTTCTTGACGACGGCGAGGAAGCGCGTGGCCGGACTCATGTTGGCTCCGTTGAGTCCCCCGGGATGCGGGTGGATGATGGCGGACCCCGGGGAACAGGCCCGGTGGATGACGCAAAACTGCCGAGCCGCCCGGCAACCGGCAATGGGCCGGCATCCGAAGCGGCTCGGCAGTGGGTCGGCGAGGTCGCCGGGCCCGGTCCGCTACCCGATCCAGTAGCTGAGCTTCAGCATGAAGACATTGTCTCCGTGCTGATCCAGCAGGGTCCCCAGATCGCGCCCGAAGGCGAAGGCACCGTCCTGCGCGAAGTGATTGCGCCCCTGCGACCAGACGGCGAAGAGCGTGGAGCCGGGGGTGTATTCCCACCGGAGCACCACATTGGACCGGAACTGCTTGAAATTGAAATCCGGGCCACGGAACGACTCGGCCGTTCCGTCCCCGTCGATGTCCGCCGTCAAGCGCCCGTCCTCGGCGTCGCGGACGTGCACGGGGGCGAAGCGGTGCTCATGTTCTTCCGCCCGCGGGTCGTCCACACGCTTGAACTCTCCGTAGCGGCCCGCCGATACGAAGGGCTGGGCGTACATCTGCAGCGACAAGGTCGGCGAGAAGGTCCAGTCGGCCCGGAGCGTGATGCCCGCCGTTGTCTGTTCGATGCGCCCGAAGAGGTACGCGGGCGACGCCAGGTCGAAGCGGCCCACCCACTGCGTGGCCTCGCTCTGCCGGTTCAGGAAGGGTCCGGCGGTCACCGTCGCCTGCGTAGACGGCCTCCAGAGGACGGAGGCGTCGGTCCCGTAGCGCCACGAGTCCGTCTCGGGGCTGACCGCCCAGTTGTTGCCGACCCTGATCTGCAGCGCGTTGCGGGAGTCCGTGGAGATCCCGAACCAACCGGCCCAGACCGCGTCGGATCGAAGCATCGGCCCGCCCCGCAGGGCGCCGCTGCCGAGCCCGCCCGTCTCCCTCATGATGCCGGCGTATCCGCGCCAGAAGTTGTTGAGGGTAGCGCTTCCGTTGACGTTCATGCCCTTCGAATAGGGCTCGCCGCCAAAGCTGTAGGGGGTCCAGGCGTTGAAGTCGAGGCCCCAGCGCTGCAGATGCGTGGTGGGCTGATAGTGGTTGTATCCGACCCAGACGAAGGGAACCGCCAGGTCGGCCTCGCGCATGAAGCCGAGGTCGTTCGAATCGAAGCCGGGCGAGCGCGCCAGCGCGCCGGTCGCGAAACGCCAGTATCCGCCCGAGACCTTGGCGAAGGTGGCCGATTCCGGCCCAGCCGTTCAGCGAAGTGAGCCCGGGATCGAACCGGGTGTGTTCGGCGTCGGGACGCTGGAAGTACCGCGCCGGGGAGCGCTGCGTACGGGCGATGGCCGCCGCCGAACCCTGCACCGCGGACCCCAGGAGGTAGCCCGAGACGATGAACCGGTCGTCGCCGAAGCGGTGGCGCGCGTCCGCGCCGAAGGTGTAGGCCCTGGAGTGCAGCGCGAGGGCCTCCGCACCGGCGCCGTCCCGGGCGGTCCAGGTGGAGATCACGCCCACCGCGCTCTTGCCCTCCCGGAAATCCCTCGTGGCCCGGGCCATGCCGTAGTGCGCGCCCGGCTCCACCACCTGGTCGTCGAGGGGACCCGTGGCCGCGGCGCGCAGCGCGGACTCGCTTCCTGTAAACGCGTGAAGGAACCCGAGAGACCAGCCCGACCGGGTCTTTCCGGACAGCTTTGCCGCTCCGAGAATGCGGGTCCGTTCCGGGATCGACGAGTACTGCGCGCCCGACGCGCGCCCCTGGGGGGCTCGGCCGATCCGTCTGGAGTAGAACAGGCCCTCGCTGGCCATGTCGCCGTCGCCCTCCATGAAGCGGAAGGAGAAGATGTTCGAGCCTTCCACGAAGAAGGGTCGGCGTTCCGGAAAGAAGGTCTCGAACGCCGTCAGGTTCACCTGGGCCGGATCGGCCTCGACCTGTCCGAAGTCGGGGTTGATCGTGACGTCCACGGTCAGGTCGGTGGTGATCCCGTATTTCACATCCGCCCCGATCGTGGATGAGAAGTCACGTGCGTCGTAGAAGGGATCCGTGGTTGTGCCCGGCGACGCCTGCAGTCTGACGAGCGAATACGGAAGCACTTCGACCCGCGCGGGCGGAGACAGGTTCTGCAGGCCTTCCAGGTCGCCGAAGCGAGATACCAGCGCCCCGTCCCCCCGTGAAATCGGGGCCCACAGGCTCCGCTCCTGATGCCGTGCGATGAAGCGCACGAAGTTGATGCCCCAGATCTGACGGTCCGCCCCGTCGAAGCGCAGCTGGGAGTAGGGGATCCGGAACTCGGCCGTCCACCCTTCGTGGTCGGCGCGAGTCGCCACCTCCCACACGGCGTCCCAGGAATCGTCCTCGTTGACGTCGTCGAAGTGGTAGCCGTCGGACTTGACACCGGCCGGGTTGACCCCGAACCCGAATGCGGTGCGGCGGTCGCGATAGCTGTCGATGACCACGTCGACCCAGTCGGAGTGCGGTCGCTCGTCGCGGCGGGCGAGCTGCGCGACGATCGAATCGGGAGAAGTGTCGAAGGCCCGAATCCCCACGAACAGCGCATCGCTGCCGTAGAGCACCCTGGCCTCCGTTCGCTGTGAGGGCTCCTCGCCTTCGTTGGGCTCGAAGACGACGAATCCGTCGGCTACCATGGCGGCAGCCCAGTCGGCTTCGTCCAGGAGTCCGTCGATCGTGGGCGGCTGGCCGGTCAAACGGTGCGCCTGCAGCGACGGCGGTGCCGCCCTGCCGCCTCCACCCGCCGCGCCGGCATCCGCCTCCGGGTCCTGGCCCAGGAGGGCAGCGGGCGCGCCAGCCAGTCCTGCCACCGCTGCCGCCGCCCCATGCACGCACACCCGCTTCCAGAACGTTCCCCGCAACCTCATCATCCCCTCCCGTTCTCGAACCCTCCCGGGCCCATCCGATAGACTTTTCAAGGCCGCTGCGAGTGGTCCGGCCACCTTGCCGGTCTCGCGGCCAACCGACCTGACGAGAGAAGGAGGCAGAAAGTTGCGAACCGACCTGCGAATCGGCCGCGGATTCTTCAAGGCACATGGTCACGGCAACGACTACCTGGTCTTCGAGGAGGGCCCGGGGCCCATGCTTGCGCCCGCGCTGATCCGGCGGATCTGCGACCGCCACCGCGGACCGGGCGCGGACGGGATCGTGGTGATCGAATCCCGGAGCGGGGACGGCGAGCCCCGGCTGCGGATGTTCAACCCCGACGGGAGCGAGTTCGAGCGCAGCGGGAACGGCTTGCGCATCGCCGCCGCGCACCTGCGGCGCCGCGGCCGGGCGGGCGACGACTGGTTTGGGGTGACGGTGGGCGGGGACCGGGTGCGGATGCGGGTGTCCGGGCCGGAGCCGGACGGCAGCTATGACGCGATGGTCGAGATGGGGAAGGTGGGGTTTCCGAGGGGCGCGCCGTTTGTCGACTCCGGTACCGTCGGGCAGGACGGGCGGGTAGCGCTTTCGCTCCCGTCGCCGGAGGGTGCCGGACGCGGGCTGGAGGCCGTACCGGTTTCGGTGGGGAATCCCCACGCGGTACTCTTCGGCGAGGGGTGGAGGCAGGGTGAGGTGGAGCACTTCGGGGCGCTGATTGCGGCCAGCGACTCCTTCCCGCAGGGGACGAACGTCCAGTTTGCGGAGCTCCCCGAGGGGCGGGAGATCCGAATCAGGATCTGGGAGCGCGGAGTGGGGCCGACATCGTCCTCCGGCACGTCCGCCTGCGCCGCGGTTGCCGCGGCGGTGAAGTGCGGACTCATGTCGTTCGGACAGGCGATCGTCAGGATGGAGGGTGGAGACATGGAGGTCGACCTCCGGCCCGACTGGTCGGTCCGGCTGCGCGGTCCGGTCGAGGAGGTGTGCGTAGGTGAGCTGGCCGCAGGGTTTGTCACCGACCGATAGAAGAGAAATGTAATATAAACATGTCAATATGTAATGTTCACATTACATTTCCGAGCGATGATTCCTGCCGGGATGTCGCTAAGTCCGCACCCGTGCGAGCAGCAGGATACCGACCGCGAGGAAGACGAAGTTGGGGAGCCACGCCGCCCAGAAGGGATCCAGCCCGCCCGAAGCGCCGATGGCCCCGAACAGCCTCATGAGCATGATGTAGACGATGGTCGACCCCAGGGAGACCCCCACACCGAGCGCCGCACCGCCCTTCTTGACCGTAGTGGCGAGCGGAGCGCCGAAGAGCATGACCACGAGCGTTGCAGCCGGGATCGACAGCTTCTGGTCGCGTTTTACCAGCAGTTCGTTCGGATCGCCCCCGGAGCGATACACGGCCGCGGCGCGTCTTCCCAGCTCGTCGTAACCCATCTCGTCTTCCTCGGGCGGGTCGTTCCTCAGCTCCTCGGGAGGGACGCCCAGACCGGGCCGTCGATAGCGCGCGAATGTATAGGACGTCTCGCGGCCGGTCGGGTGAATCACGCGGAGGTAGCCGTCGAGCAGGGTCCACCCGTCCTCTTCCGTGTAGTGACCCTGGTTGGCCCACACGTGCCTGAGCGACCCGTCTTCGTCGCGGCTCTCGACGAGCACCCGATCGATGGAGCGATTCGAAACGAAGAGCTGCTGGATGCTCAGCGTCTCCCTGTTTTCCGTCTGGTGCACGAAGTTGTTCCGCCAATCCCCCCGAACCTCACGGTCGCCGAATGTCTCGGCCGCCCGCCTGTTCATGGAGGGGACGGCCGAGCCGACGAAGAACACCGCCGCGGTGAGGACCGCCCCGACCGGCCAGAGAGGGGCCACGAGTCGGTGGAAGGAGATCCCCCCGGCCTTGGCCGCCATGATTTCACTGTGAATGGTCATGGAGTTCACGGTGAAGACGGCGGCGACGAGCGCGGCGATCGGAGCCGACAGGATCATGAAGTGCGGGTACATGTAGACGTAACCGAGCGCGATTTCCGTCACCGTCAGTCCGCGGTCCAGGAACTGTCCCGTCCGCTCGGAGAGGTCACCCAGGACGAAGAGGATCGGAACGCTGACCACGAAGACGCTGAACAGCCAGGTGAAGCTGAAACTGACCATCCGGTCCAGGGTGCGGATCATGCTGCCGCCCCCGCCTTCCCGGAGCGGCGCGGCACGGCCTTCCTGATCGCCAGCCAGATCTCGCGCCAGCCACCGCTCCGCGTGGAGGCGATCCAGCGGCCCATCCTCGTGACCAGCAGGGTTCCGGCCACGAACCAGACTACGCTCGGCGCCCACATGCTCCACATCGGATCGGACAGATTCCGGTCGGCCACCTTTTCGCCGCTTGTCAGGCCCCACTGGTAGATCCCGATCACCAGCGCCGAAACCACGATGACCATGCTCACGCCGCCCTGGGGGAAACGGATGCCCACCGGCACGCCGACCATCACGAAGATGATGCAGGCCGTTGCGATCACCAGCTTCTTGTGGATTTCCACGCGGTACTGGTTGACCTGCCTCCCGAGCGCCTCCGCGCGTGCGTTGTTGGTGCGGGCGGTGGTCGCCAGCATCCGGGCCAGATCGTCGGAGGGGAGCTGGGTCGATCCGGGGATTGCCAGCGTCTTCGCCAGGGGCGGGCCCGCCAGGCGTGCCGAGTCGGCGGCCGTACCGCGTCCGAGCGCCCGCTCGACGGCGCCCAATGCGCGCGCCCGGGAATCGCTGCGCACCGCGTCCAGCTCCTCCTGTCTGGCTTTCTCGGCATCCATGAGCATCAGCACCGACATCTCGCGGTCGCTGCGCTGGTCGGTACCCGAATCCTCGAAGATGTCGCCCACTCCCCGCAGCACGTAGAGCTGACGCTGGAACTCGACCTGGTGGAAGGTCCCCAGCTCGCCGCTGCCCACCTCGTAGACGTGACCGTCGTAGAGCCGGAGGTGCAGATCGGTGAAGGAACTGTTCATCTCCATCTCGCCGCGATCCGCATGGGTGGTGCGCCGAACCCCCTGTCGGCTCATATCATAGATGGTGACACCGGTCAGCTCCGATGAGTCCTGGTCGATGGCGTCGGCCACGAGGAAGTAGGGTCCGATGCCGTTTTCGGCTTCGATCTGGTTGACCGCCTGCTCGCGAAGTTGAAAGGTGGGACTCTTCTGGCGGATCGAGTTGCGCAGGTTCTTGAGCTGGTGGTTCGCCTCGGGGAGAACCTGGTCGTTGAAGACGAACGTCACCGCGGTGAGGAGGGCGCCGAAGGCCAGAACGGGAAGAAAGAGTCTGCGCGGGCGGACCCCTCCGCTCGACATGGCCACGATCTCGCTGTGCGAGGCCAGCTCGCTGAAGGCATAGAGAACCGCCGGGAGGATAGCCATGGGGAGAGTGACAGCGATGGTGTGGGGCAGCGACAGTACGAGCGCCTCGAGGATGATCTCCCTGGGCAGCCCCTTGCCCACGAGATCCTCCAGCCGCTGTGCGACCGTATTCACGAAGAGCAGCCCGGTCAGCAGGCTGAAGGCGAACAGGAAGGGACCCGTGAGCGAGCGCAGCAGGTAGCGGGTCAGGATTGTCATGTTCGGTCCGGCTGGAACTCGTGTCTCCGTGGGGTGGAAGTCTCCGCTTGGATGTCCGGCGTTCGCCTGTCGGTTGTCCGGCGCCCGGGGCCGCGGGGATTCCCGGGGCTGCGCGGATTCCAGATGTTAATCCTGAATTATAACCGTTCCGAGGCCGCCTGCCCGCAGGACACAGGTGGCAGGCGAAGGACCCGGTGCGGACCGCGGCCGCGGCCCCGGGGCTGCCGGCGGGCGGGCGTTGTCCTGGCCTTTGCGATGCTGTGCGGAACATCCGGGGTCGGAGCCCAGGTCGCGCAGGTGCCGCCCGCGTTCGTGGACACGGTCCTGTGGGTGATGCCGGAGCTGCGCGGACCGCCGCGGCCGCTGCTGTCGCCTCCGGTGCCGCCCGCCCCGGTCGTGCGCGTGGGGCTGGCTCTCGTTCCAGTGACTCGTTTCGGCCCTGTGCTCGCGCCGCCGGAACCGGTCGGGGAGCGGACCCTGATGGGCCCGGCCGCCGATTCGGCCACCTTCGCCCTCCCCCCCTCCACACCCCCCGACTGGGCGGCCAACCCCCTGCTGCGCTTCGGGACGCTGGGGCGCACCATCCACTACGGCAACCTCCCCGATCCGCGCTCCAGGGCGAGCCCGGACCGACGCGCGGCGCTGGACACGCGCTTCCGGAACGAATTCGCCGACCTGGGCTTCTCGCTGCGGGCGACGGGCCAGCTGGGGAGCGACTGGACCCGGTACCGGCCCTGCGACGAGGTGGTGCAGGTGACGTGCGAGCTGTCGCTGCTGCCCCGGCTCTCGCCCGACATCCAGTTCGTCGCCAACGCCGACGGGTCCATCGCGGAGCGCGTGCGCGTGGACGTCGACTACGACCAGACCCGCGAATTCGAGGGCGCCAACCGGGTCAACATCCGCTACCAGGGGCTTCCCGGCGAATTCCTGCAGAGGTTCGACGTGGGCGACGTCGACTTCGCACTCCCGCCGTCGCGCTTTCTCGGCGAGGCGGTGCCTACGGGCAACTTCGGCTTTCAGGCGGCGCTGCAGGCCGGCCCCGTCGACATTCGCTCCGTGTGGGCGCAGCAGAGCGGGGAGGTCAACTCGCGGCGGTTCCGGCTCGAGGGGGCCGGGCGCGGGTACGCACGGACCGACACCCTGGTGCTGGACGACGCCGACTACGTCGACGGGCAGTTCTTCTTCCTGTTCGATCCCGCGGCGTTCCGCGACTACCCGCATGTCGACGCGCTCGCGCTCACCCGCGCTGACGCGCCCGCGAGCGTGACTCCCGGACGCGAGCCGATCCAGCTCTACCGGTCGGAGATCGACCTGTACGCGAGGCAGCAGGTGGAAGGTTATATCCAGGCGGACGCCCTTGCCGGGAGCGGGGCCGACACCGTCAGCGAGTCGGCGTGGTTCCGGTATCTGCAGCCGGGGCAGGACTACGTGATTCATCCGAGCGGGCTGTGGTTTGCCCTCAGGGTGCCGCTGGGCGCCGGCGAGGCGCTTGCGGTCACCTACATCACCGAATCGGGCGACACGATCGGGACGTACAACCCCGAGCGGACGTACCTGGCGGGCGGGCGGCCGAGTCTGAAGCTGCTGAAGGCGACGTCGGCGCAGCACCAGCCGGGCAGGCCCACCTGGCGGAGCGAGATGCACCAGATCTACCGGGTCTCGTCCTCCGGAGACGTGGAGCCGGGGTCGGTGGAACTCACGATCTCGCTCGGCGAGGAGAGTGCCGGCCGCACCTTCGCCCGCAGGCCCAACGGCGACGACCTCACCTACCTGCGTCTCTTCGGGCTCGACGAGGAATCGCCGGTGGACCGGCTGGACCCGTCGCAGATCTACCGGCCCGCGCTGGACTCCTTCGACGATCAGCCCCCGGTTTCGGGCACCTTCATCGTCTTCCCGACCCTCGAGCCCTTCGCGGATCCGGCGCCGCTGCGCAGCCTCCCGGTCGACTCCATCGAGGCACGGCGGATCCTGGGCGCCAACCGGAATGAGCGCATCTATCGGGACGCCGATCCCTTCGAGCGCGAGAACGGCGGCGTCTTCCGGCTGAACCTGTCCTACGAGGTACAGGGAGAAGGGCTGGTGTCGACCTTCGTGCTCGGGACCGTGGGAATCCGGGAGGGGACCGAGCGCGTGACCCTGGAGGGGCGGCCGCTGATCCGCGGGGCGGACTACCTGATCGACTACGACCTGGGGCAGCTGACGCTCATCGATGCCGATGCGCTGCTCGCGACCAATCCGGGGCGCTTTCTCGAGGTGTCGTGGCAGCAGCGCAGCTTCTTCCAGGTGGCCCCTTCGTCGGTCTTCGGGCTGAACGCGCGCTACGACATGGGAGACTACGGGGCCGTCGACCTGATCGGGCTGTACCAGACCGAGGACGAGCTGGTGCGGCGGCCGCAGCTGGGCGTGGAGGCGGGGGCGGTGGGGCTGGGCGGCGTCAACGCGAACCTGGACCTGGACGCCCCGCTGCTGACGAGCGTGCTGGACGCGATTCCGGGGCTGGATCCGGGCGGCCCGTCGTCGATCCACTTCTCGGGTGAGGCGGCGATTTCGCTGCCCGACCCCAACACGCAGGGAGACGTGTACATCGACGACTACGACGGGCTGAACGCGCGCCCGCTGTCGGTGCAGGGGCACGACTGGCGCCGCGGGAGCCGGCCGGCATTCAGGGACGGGGCGGAGGACGCGCTTCCGCCGGTGCTTGCGGAAAGCAGCGTGGCGGCGCTGACCTGGCAGCACACCTGGGTGCGGGAGAGCGCCAGCGGCGACAGCCTGGGGGTCTTTCAGGGCTTCAACCCCAGCACGGAGGTCGACCAGCAGATCCGGGTCACGGGGAGTGCGCTCCGCGATCCCGGGCTCTTCGTCCAGTTCCGGCCCGAAAGCGGCGACGAGGTGGGACCCGGTGGCTGGTCGTCCATCACCACCGTGCTCAGTCCCACCGGATCCGACCTGACGAAGAGCGACTTCATCGAGTTCTACGCACGCGGCGGGGAATTCCTCACCCTGGTCCTGGATCTCGGGATCGTGAGCGAGGACGCGTTCTTCGTGGATACCACCGGCGCGGCCAACGGGGTCAAGCCGGTCACGCACATTCCCTGGGGACAGGGGATCCTGGATCAGGAGGCCGACCCCCGGCGGGGCGAGGTCTGGGGCACGGACGCGGACGGGAGGGGCGTCTGGGACGAGGACTGCTTCGCCGAGCGGGGGCGGGTCTATCCTCTGGGGGATCCGAACGCCAACTGCACCCGCGGCAATGGAAGGCCGGATACCGAGGACCTGGACGAAGACGGCAACCTGGACACCCTGGAGCGCTACCGCCGCTTCCTGATCCGCCTGGACGGCGCATCGCGCTATCTGGTGCGCGACCAGCACGAAACGGGCACCTCGTTCCGCCTCTATCGGGTTCCGCTGCGCGATCCCTCCGGGGTCGATGTCGGAGGCGCGATCACCGAAGCGGAGCTGCGCGCCGTGCGCCACCTTCGTCTGACGGTTACGGGCAAGCGCAACGATTCCTTCGTTCTGACCCGCATGGGCATCGTCGGTTCGACCTGGATCAAGCGCTCCCTGACCGGGGTGCTTGCGGGGCTCGGCGGCGATACGACGTCCGTGCAGGGCAGGGTGGAGGTCGGGCCGGTCTCGCGAGTGACGGCCGGCGACAGCTACGTCTCCCCGCCCGGCGTCATCGAGCAGCTCGACGATCCCACGCTGGCATTCGGCGGGCGGGGGATCGAGTTCAACGAGCGCTCGCTGTCCATCGGCTTCGAGGACGTGCTGCCCGGCGACCGCGTGGAGGTGTACAACCGATTCCCCCAACGGCCCCGGGACTTCCTCTCCTACCGCGAGGCGAGACTCTGGGCGGTGGCGGCCAGAGGCGACTTCGGGCTGCACGTTCCCGCGTACTTCTTCGTCAAGATCGGAACCGACGACCGGAACTTCTACATGTACCGGACCCGCCTGGACCGGGCCGATTCGCCCGGCTCGGTGACGGAGGAGGACTGGTTGCCCGAGGTGGTGATCGCCTTTGAGGAATGGCTTCAGCTTCGTCGGCGCGCGGAGGAGCAGCTGATTCTGGAGCCGCGGCTGCCTGGGGATGCTCCGCTGGTTCTCTGGTCCGCGGACTCGACGCATGCAGTGGTGCTGCAGGACCGGGGCCGAGCGCCCAACCTGGCGTCCGTGCGGGAGATCAGTCTCGGGGTCGTCAACGAGAGCGGGATGCCGGTGTCCGGAGAGGTGTGGGTGGATGAGTTCCGCCTCTCGCGCAGCATCCGCGACGCCGGGATGGTGTCCGCCATCGATGCCGAGGTGCGGGGAGGAGAGTTCCTCCGGTCCCGCGCGTCCTTCCGCAGCCGGGGCGGGTACTTCCGGCAGCTGCGGGCAGCCCCGACATTCCAGACCGACCGGACGCTCGACGTCCGGACCACAGTGCACCTGGACCGGCTGGCTCCAGAGGACTGGGGTATCGAGGCGCCGCTGTCGCTCAGCTACGAGAGGGAGAGCCAGGCACCCATCTTCATTGGACGGAGCGATGTCCGCGCGGATCGGCTCGAGGGGCTGCGCGAGCCGGGCTTCAACCGTACTCGTGTGGACATGTCGCTCCGTCGGCGCACCCCCGACCAGGGCGGCTTCTGGGACACCTTCCTGGAAGGCTTCGATTTGAGGGCGGGACTGGTTCGATCGTCCCTGAAGACGATTACGACGGAGAGCGATGGAGACGGGCTCGACGCCTTCCTGGGCTACGGCCTGAGTCCTCCCCGCCGCGACTTCGCGATCTTCCCGGGGCGTGTGGGATCGCTGCTGCGCGCGATCCTGCCTTCGTTCCTGGAAGATCGGATTGCCGGGGCGCGACTCCGCTGGACCCCGGAGACCTTCGCGTTCGAGAGCGAACTCCTCAGTCGCGAACTCGGCATTCTTCGCTTCGACCGGATCATCCGGACCGCCGAAGACTCGCTGGTGACGGCCAAACAGGCTCCTCGCAAGCTGGTGAGCGGCACCGCGCGGGTGGCATTCCGCCCGGTCGAGTCCCTGACGGCGCAGGCGGATCTACTGAGCGGGCGGGATCTCCTGGAGGTGGAGCGGCTTGCGACCGATCCCGCCACGCGCGAACTCCTGGCTGCCGAGCGGAGGCTGGTCGGCGGGGTGGACCTGGGTTGGGAGGTGGACCGGCATCTGCGAACCCGGCTGGCGTTTCAGCCACGATTGTCGGACTGGGCGAGGACCAGCGTCGAAGTGACGACCATATACCTGTCCGAGCGAAATTCCGATCTGGTCGAGACGCGCAACACGCCGTTCGATACGGCCCTCGTCCTGCTGCGCAACGTAGACGGACAGCGCAATCTCACGGCAGCCTTTTCGCTGGATCCCGGCAGGATGGGGCTGGCTGGCGGCGGGGGCGATCCGGAGGGGTGGTGGACCCGGGCCTTCGACCCGCTCTCGGTCACCTATTCCAGTGGCGTGACGTCGCGATTCAACCGCGACGCGGTGGACCCGGGAGCCGTGTACGAACTGGGATGGGGCGGACGCGAGGACTTTCTCATGATCGGTCCCGATTCGGCCTCGACGCTGAGCGAGCGCGACCGGGTGAATGTGCGGGGCGGGATGCGCTTTCCCGGCTCCGCCAACCTGCGCCTCGGCTACGACCGCTCATTGAACGAGACGCTGGACACGCGCTCCGACAGGACGGGCACGCGCCGCGTCTGGCCCGATCTCGACGCGTCCATCGGCGATGTTCCCCTGCCTGGGTTCCTTTCGGCCGCCATCGAGCGGCTTTCGGTGAGTTCCGGCTTCCGGCGGGAGGAGCGCAGCCTCGAATTCGGCGCCGGGACCCTGCAGGATCGCTTCCGCGAGGACCGCGAGATTCCGCTGTCCGTCACGCTGGCCCTTGCAAGGGGACTGACGCTCAGCTATCAGGGCCGGGCGAACCGGGGTGAGAGCCACGACCCCACCGGCGATACCCGGAGGGTGGCCAACGCGCATTCCCTCCTCGCCTCGGCACGGTTCCGATCACCGCTCAGAGCCTTTCGCGAGCGGGGGGCGCCGCTCCGCCTGACCCTGAGCCTGCGGTACCTCGACGAGGTCCAATGCCGGATCGCGAGCTTCGACAACGCTTGCGTCGCCTTCATCGACCAGCTGGAACGGGACGCGTCCCTTTCGGTCGACTCGTCGGTGCGCGATTTCCAGCTCGGCATCCGGGTCCGGTATCTGGACCGCCGCTCCTTTGTCGGACTTCGCGCGGGGTCGACCCAGTTCCAGCTCAACGTCTTCGGGCGGTTCCTGCTGACTTCGGATCTGCTGTCCCGCGGCCGGACGGCGCGATAGTCCCATCCAGCCATGGAAGTGCCCGCGCGCCGGGTGCAGTGTGAGTGTCCGCGCCGTCCGAAAGGGGTGGGGCGATCGCGAACAGGCACGGGAGGCCGCGTGTGACGGACCGAGAACGAAAGAGCATGACCCGGGCCGGTCTGCTTCTGGCAGTTGCTGCGCTGATCCGCTTTCTGGCAGCCCCTCCTCCGGCGGAGGCGCCGCTGGCCGGACGGGACTCGATTGCGGACAGTCTGGTAGCGGCCGGCGACTCCGCAATCGAGGACAGGGAGCGAAGGAGCCGGCCATTCGAGCCGGGCGAAACGATCGACCCCAACATCGCTGGCGAGGAGGAGCTGGACCGGTTGCCCGGGGTGGGGGCGGCCCGTGCGGCCCGAATCGTTCAGGAACGCGAAGAGAATGGCCCATTTGGCGGCGTCGAGGAACTTGTTCGGGTACCCGGGATCGGTCCGGCTTCGATCGAGCGGCTGAGGCCCTTCCTGCGGTTGGCCGCAGGAGCCGGGGGCAGCGTCCGTGCCTCCACAGGTGCTCGTGCCTCGCCAACTCCAGCCGCGGCGCTCTCCGGCGCTCCCGTGAACCTCAATCGCGCAACGGTCTCGGAATTGCGGCAGCTTCCCGGCATCGGTCCGGTGACGGCCGATCGCATCGTCGCGTATCGCGAGGAGAACGGGCCCTTTCGCACGCCGGAGGACTTGATCCGGGTATCGGGAATCGGGCCCCGGACCCTTGAGCGGCTTGCTCCGCTGGTCACGGTGCGCCAATGAGCGTCCCCCCCGTGGAGCGGCGGCGAGACGGGCTGAGACCCTTGCTGGCGGAGATGGTTCGCCGAGGCGCGTCGGATCTGCATTTGACGGTCGGCGCCCCACCCCGGATGAGGATAGACGGCTCCCTGGTCGATGTGGAAGGGTGGGGGATCCTCGACGCGTCCGAGACCTCGGGCCTCGCCCAATCGGTGCTCAGCGAGGGCCAGAGGCGCCGGTTCGCCGCCGACAGCGAACTGGACTTCTCCTTCGGCGTTCCGGAGTTGGCGCGCTTTCGCGGCAATTGCTTCCGAAGCGGTGGTGGCGTGGGGATGTCGGTACGCCATGTGCCCCGGCAAGCGGCTTCCCTCGACGTACTCGGACTCCCCCCAATTCTCCACCGACTCACGAACCGGCCGCGAGGGCTTGTGCTGGTCACCGGTCCGACCGGGTCGGGCAAATCGACAACGCTTGCGGCCATGGTGGACCAGATCAACCGGCGGCGGCGCGGGCACATACTCACTATCGAGGATCCGGTGGAGTTCCTTCATCCGCACCGCCGCTGCGTGGTGAACCAGCGCGAGGTCGGCACCGACACCGTGAGCTTTGCCGTGGCTCTCAGACACGCGCTGCGGCAGGATCCGGACGTGATCCTCATCGGCGAGATGCGGGATCCGGAAACGATGGACGCGGCGCTCACCATCGCCGAGACGGGCCATCTCGTCCTTTCGACGTTGCACACCAATTCGGCATCCGAATCGGTGAACCGCGTGGTCTCGGCCTTCCGATCGGAGCGTCAATCCCGCGTCCGTGCCCAGTTGGCCTCCGTGCTGGAAGGTGTGGTGACCCAGCTCCTCATCCCCCGGGCGAAAGGTCGGGGCCGTCTGGTGGCGACCGAGGTGATGGTCTGCACCGCCGCGATCCGGGCGGTGATCCGGGACGACAAGGTTCACCAGATCCGCTCCCTCATGCAGGCCGGACGGCGCTACGGAATGCACACCATGAACGATTCGCTCGCGAGGCTCTACCTGAACGGCGAAGTGACCCTGGAAGCCGCCCTTCAGCGCAGCGGAGATCCATCGGAACTTCTCCGTGCCGTTGGAGAACCGGCGCCGGAGAGTCTTGACGGGGTCGACGGGGGGTGGTCGGATTGAAGCGCGTCTCGCGGCGGGAAGTGGCGGTCTTCGTCCGTTTGTTCGCCACCATGATCGAGGCCGGACTGCCATTGGTAGCGAGTCTCGGCATTCTGGCCCGCCAGACGGACAACAAGGCGTTTCGCGAGGTGATCCGGCAGGTCATTCACGATGTCCAGTCCGGTCATGCGCTGGCAGACGCCATTCGCCGCCACCCGAGGGTCTTTTCGGAACTCAGCGCAAACATGATTGCGGCGGGCGAGGCCGCTGGCGCCCTGGATACGATCCTCGGGCGCCTCTCGGGGTTTCTGGAAAAGAACCACACGCTCGGGCGGAAGGTCCGTGCGGCCATGATGTACCCGGCCATGATACTCGCGATCACGATTCCCGCAGTCGCGATCCTTCTCGCATTCGTGATCCCGACCTTCGAAACCATGTTTGCGGCCGCTGGAGCGCCGCTGCCCGGCCCGACGCGCCTGGTGATCGGCGCTTCGGCCATGGTCCAGCGGTATTGGTGGGCTCTGCCGGCGCTCGCCATGGGCGCCGCATTGATCCTGACACGCATTCGCAGGCGACGCCGTGGCCGGCTTGTGACCGATCGCCTGCTTCTGGGTGTTCCGGTGCTGGGCGATCTGCTGCGGAAGGCGGGAGTGGCCCGTTTCACGCGCACGCTGGCGACACTGGTCGCATCCGGGGTGTCGATTCTCGACGGCCTCGACATCACCGCGAGAACGGCGGGCAACCAGGTGATTCACGATGCCGTAATGAAATCGCGGGCGTCGATCGCGGCGGGGGCCACCATCGCGGGGCCGCTGCAGGAGTCGGGAGCCTTCACCCCCATGGTGGTGCGAATGGTGGAGGTCGGCGAGCAGACGGGCGCGCTGGACGAGATGCTCAGGCACATCGCCGATTTCTACGATCAGGAGGTCGATGCCGCCCTCGACGTGCTCATCGCGGCGGTGGAGCCGGTGATGATCGTCGTGCTCGGCGTGGTGGTCGGGGGGATGATCGTGGCGATGTACCTCCCCGTTTTCGACATGATCAACCTGGTGGGTTGAGGGGGTGCCGATGCGGTAGCGACCATTGGCACGAGAGCCGCCGGATTCCAGATTGCGGGCATGTCCAGAGCATTTGTGAAGGAAGATCGCGACGAGCTGCCTCCGGATTACCGGCTCCCCGACCCCGGCAGCGACTACTACGAGGAAGCATGCGCGTGGGCGCTGATCACGGGCGCGGATGAGGGGGACACCCGGGGCGCGGAGTCCGCCACGGGTCGCCGCTGGGGCGAGGCGCGGCTCGTTCCCCACATTCGGGCGATCCTCGCAAAGGCCGAAGTCGACGACCAATACCGGGTCGCCCAGCTGTGCCGGCGCTTCCTGAGAGCCGCCGGGGATTCGGGTCCCCCGGGATAGACTTCACACCGGCCCGGCCTCGCGGCGGTTGTTTCCAACGCGGGGGTGACCGTAGTTTGCCCGGCGCCATCGCCACATCCGCCAAGGATCGGCCGAGAGTCATCCAAAGGAGCCCCATGTCATGGACTTCATCCAGCAGATCACCGATTTCCTGACCACCTACGTCGTCGAGGCAGGCATCTCGGTTGGTGGTGAGAAGGTCCCCTACATGGTGATGATCCTCCTGGGGATCGGGTTCTATCTCACGCTGCGGCTGGGCTTCGTGCAGATCTCGCGCCTGGGGCACGGGATCGCGGTTGCCTCGGGCAAGTACGACAACCCGGAGGACGAAGGCGATGTCACCCACTTCCAGGCGCTGACGACCGCGCTGTCGGCGACGGTCGGCATCGGGAACATCGCCGGCGTGGCTCTGGCCATTCATTGGGGCGGGCCCGGAGCCCTCTTCTGGATGTGGGTCACAGCGGGACTCGGCATGGCGACCAAGTATTCCGAGGTCACCCTCGCCCAGAAGTACCGCGTGCACGAGCACGAGGGCGAATGGGCCGGCACGGTGTCCGGCGGTCCCATGTACTACATCGAACGCGGACTGGGGCCGAAGTGGAAGTGGATGGCGATCTTCTTCGCCTTCATCCTGGGGATCACCGCCTTCATGACCGGCAACGGCATCCAGGCGAACACGGTGGCCGACAACCTGGAGACCCAGTTCGGCATCGCCCCGTGGATCAGCGGACTGGTGACCTCCGGGGTCGTGGCGGCGGTCATCCTGGGTGGAATCTCCCGGATCGGGAGGGTGACCGCGGTGCTCGCACCGGTGATGGCGTTGATCTACGTGGCGGGCGCGCTCCTGATCATCGCGCTTAACGCGGCGGACGTGTTCCCGACCTTCGGGCTCATCTTCCGCGAGGCCTTCAATCCGTCGGCGGGGGTCGCGGGAACGGGCGTGGGCGCCTTCCTGGTGACGCTGATGTGGGGCGTTCGCAGGGGCCTCTTCTCGAACGAGGCGGGGCAGGGATCCGCACCGATCGCCCACTCGGCGGCCAAGACCGACGAGCCGGTCTCCGAGGGCGTGGTCGCCCTCCTCGAGCCGTTCATCGACACCATCATCATCTGCACCATGACCGGGCTGCTGATCATCATGACGGGCGTCTGGAGCGACCGCTTCGAGACCGAGATCACCCTGAGCGGCGGCGACCTCATGTACCGCGCGGTCCAGGTGGACGGCGGGTATCTCGACGTAAGCTCCGACCTGCCGATCCGCATCGATGATGGCCGCCACGCCGACAGCGGACCCACCGACCCGCAGCTGTCCTGGCACGAGGTTCCCGTGGAGCGGCTTTTTGTGGATGAGGGGCAGACTCGTCCGTTCAGCGGCGTGGTCGATCCGGCGGCGGGCACGGCCACCGGAGACGATGGCCAGACGTACACGTCGCTCTACGGGATGGCCGTGGAGAGCGGCGCCCCGCTGACCATGGCGGCCTTCAGGCGCGGGCTTTCCCCGCTGGGCGACTGGGGGCACTACATCGTCGTGCTCGCGGTTCTGCTCTTCGCGATCTCCACCGCGATCGCCTGGAGCTACTACGGCGACCGCTGCGCCAACTACCTCTTTGGCGCCAAGGCCGTCATCCCGTACAAGATGCTCTTCGTCATCATGCACTTCATCGGCGCGGTGCTGCCCCTGGGCGTGATCTGGGCGATGGGCGACGTGCTCCTCGCGATCGTGATCTGGCCGAATCTGATCGCGCTGGGTCTGCTCGCGCCAAAGGTCGTCGAGATGACGCGCGACTACTTCGAGCGGAGGCCCTGGGAGAGCTGACCGGGGGGGCTAATCGGGGGCTGGCCGGCCGGGCCCGGCGGCCGGTCTCTTGCGGCGCTTCACGGGCGAGTCGCCGGGCTCGGGGATGATCCGCGCCGGTCGAAGAGCTTCGTGGCCGAAACGGTCGTGGATCCGGTCCACGGCGCGTGCGATGACCCGGTCGCGCTCGCTCTCGAGCGCCGCGCGTTCCCCGAAGAGGTCGCCCTGCCGGGTCGGCGCCTGCCGCACCAGATTGGAGACGCCGACTCCGAGCAGCCGCGCTCCGGTGCGCCGCCGGTATCGCAGGTTGTGGAGGAGCGACAGGGCCACGGTGAAGATCGCACGGTCGGTCTCCAGACCCTCGGGCTGGGTGCTGCCGGACTGCCGCGTGGTGAAGTCGTGGTCACGAAGCTTGACGGTCACCGTGCGTGCCCGCAGTTCCTTGCCGCGCAACTGGCTTCCCACGCCGCAACTCAGCTGCAGGAGGCGCCGCTCCAGTTCGTCGTCATCGTCGATGTCGGTGAAGAAGGTGCGCTCCGAGCTAATGGATTTGCGTCGATCACGGGCGTCGACCTCGCTCGCGTCGATCCCCCGGACCCGCTCCCAGAGCCAGGCGCCGCGCCCGGGCCCGAACCAGCGCGTCAGCCATTCACGCTCGACGGAGGCGGCGTCGGCGACGGTGCGGAGCCCCTTGGCGGACAACTGCCTGAGAAAAGCCGGACCGATCCCGGGGAGATCCGACAGACGAAAGCGCAACATGAAGGCTGCTTCCCCGCCCGGCGGCACCACGTGGACGCCGTTCGGCTTGGCGACCCGGGTCGCCACCTTGGCCACGATCCGCTGGGTCCCTCCGCCCAGCGATACGGCGACTTTGGTTCGGGCCTTCACCTCGCAGCGGATGCGGTCGGCCGTCGCGGCCAACTCCTCGCCCCTCAGCATCCGCTCGGTTCCGGTCAAATCGAGGTAGAACTCGTCGATGGACGCGGCCTGCACAACCGGTGCGAGTTCCGCCAGCACAGCCCGCACGGCTCGGCTCCGTTCCGTCACCGCGCCGCGCGGAACCGGCACGACCAGCGCTTCGGGACACAGCTTCAACGCCTGGGCCGTCGGCATCCCGGAACGCACTCCGTAGTCCCGCACGGCGTAGGAAGCGGAGGTGATGACGCCTCGGTTGCTGCGCCCGCCGACCAGCAGCAGCGGGTGCCTGCCCGCACCCTCCGGATCCTCCAGGCGCGCCACCTGGACGAAGAAGCTGTCGCAGTCCACCAGGAGAATCCTCCTGGAGCCTTGCGGGGGCATCCGGTCTTTGGACAACGTTCTACCTCCGGCACGTCATGGTACGGGCCGCCAGCAAGGTAATCACTCTCAGGAGACCCAACAGATGGCCTACCCCTTCCAGCTTCCCGATCTGGCATATCCTCACGATGCGCTCGAGCCGCACATTGATGCCCGCACGATGGAGATTCACCACGGCCGGCATCACGCAGCCTACACCGCGAACCTGAACGCGGCGCTCGCGGGGCACCCGGATCTGCACGGGATGTCCGCCGAGGAGCTCGTCGCCGACCTCTCGGCGCTGCCCGCGGCGATCCGCGGCGCCGTGCGCAACAACGGCGGCGGTTTCGTCAACCACAACTTCTTCTGGCGCATCATGACCCCCGGTGGGGCAGGGGCGCCAAGCGGAGTCCTGGCGGCGGCGATCGATGCCGCGTTCGGCAGCTTCGCGGACTTTCAGCAGCAATTCGCGGCGGCGGCCGTGGGTCGCTTCGGCTCGGGCTGGGGATGGCTGGCGGCGGGAGACGGGGGCGCGCTCGAAGTCGTGTCGACGGCCAACCAGGACACGCCCATCATGGATGGGAAGACGCCGCTGCTGGGTATCGATGTCTGGGAGCACGCGTACTACCTGAACTACCAGAATCGCCGGCCCGACTACGTGTCCGCCTTCTGGAACGTGATCAACTGGACGGTGGTGGCGGAGAACCACGCCTCAGCCGGGTGATCGTCCGCCGTTTGCGGGTCAGCGTGCACCGCCGCAGTGTTTTCTGTTATAATTGTGGCGGCAGTCTTGGGACGTGCACACATATGTTTACAGAGTGCATGGAACCGCTGACATGGTTGCAGGAGGGGCGGCCTTGGGCGCTAAGCTGTTGCGATCGAACATCAAACCGGTGAGGGTGGGCGTGAACCCGTTCTGGACGAGCGCATGCGGCGGGGCCGTGCTCGCAGCGGTTGCGGTCGGCTGGGCGGGCGACCTGGCCGCACAAAGTCTCTCCGGCGGTCGGCGGGTGATGCAGGAACAGTACGCGAAGGCCGAAGCATACGACTACACTCCCCTGAGAAACGCGGCCCACGTCAACCGCTTCGTGGAACTGGGGTTGCTGGTGCCGCTCGCGGGCAACGCCAACTACGCGATCGACGACGAGGTCTCCTTTCCCTACGCGCGCCCGCAAGTAAAGCTGTTTGTAGAACGCCTCTCCCGGCAGTACCGAAGCGCATGCGGCGAACAGTTGGTCGTGACCAGCCTCACCCGGTCGCTCGATCGTCAGCCGCCCAATTCTTCCAGGTACTCGGTGCATCCCAGAGGCATGGCGGTGGACCTGCGGAGAAGCAACTCGCGCGCGTGCCGTGCCTGGCTCGAGGATGTCCTCCTGCACCTCGAGAGCAGGGGCGCACTGGAAGCGACGCGCGAGCGCAGGCCGCCCCACTACCATATCGCGGTGTATACGCACGAGTACGCCGCCTATGTGGATCAACTCCGGGAAGCGGGCGAGCGGGCCGCGGACACACGGGTGGCGGAGGCTCTGCTCCCGGCGAATCCGCCGCAGCCCGAGGTAATCAGGTACAGGGTCCGTTCGGGCGATTCGCTGTGGGAGATCGCGCGGACGTACGGGACGACGGTCGATCGTCTCAAGTCGGCCAACAACCTGAGAGGTTCTCGCATCTACGCCGGGCAGCTGCTTCAGGTCGCCCGGACGACCCCGCAGTAGGACCGGTTCAGGTCGGGGCCGGACTCGAACCCGAGGCGATTCGCCGGTGCCCGACAACCCGCCAGGGGGACGCCAGCGCCGCGAGCACGCGGAGATCACGGTCTCGGTCGTCATTCCCGCGTACAACGAGGCTGCCACGGTCGAGACGCTGCTCAGGCGCGTAGCTGCGGTTCCCGTCGCCAAGGAAGTGATCGTTGTGGACGACGGCTCGACGGACGGCACGCGCGAGATCCTGTCCCGGTTGAAGGACCGGGGGCTGATCGACGGGCTTTTCATGCACGACGGCAATCGGGGCAAGGGGGCCGCGTTGCGCACGGGATTTGGCCGGGCCGCCGGAGACGTGGTCGTCGTGCAGGATGCCGATCTCGAGTACGACCCGGGTGAGATTCCCAGGCTGCTGGCACCGATTGCCGAAGGCAGGGCCGATGCGGTGTACGGCTCGCGCTTCCTGGGTCTCGACAAATCCATCAGGGTGGTCTTCTACTGGCACATGCTCGGCAACAAGTTCCTGACCCTTCTGAGCAATGTCCTGACCGGGCTTCGCGTGACCGATATGGAAACCTGCCAGAAGATGGTCCGGACCGATGTGCTGCAGTCCCTGCCGCTCACGGTCGACCGATTCGGCATCGAACCGGAGATCACGGCCCGTCTGGCCCAGGCGAGGGCCCGCCTTGTGGAGCTCCCGATCAGCTACTCGAGTCGCTCCTACGCCGAGGGCAAGAAGATCGGATGGAAGGACGGGGTGTCGGCGATCTGGTTCATCCTGCGGAGCAACCTGCTGCCCCCCCGGGCAAGGCCATGGACGGGCGGTCCCGCAGCCTGGTTGGCCGACTGACCCACAGGGTTCCCGCGTCGGCATCCCGGTAGCCGACGCTGCTTGAGGACGAAGCGCGAGGCTGCGGCGAAATCTGTCCCATCGAGCTATTCCAGCGCCCATTCCAATCCCTGATCTTCCCGCGTGGTTGAATGCCACCCGGTTCTTCCGTCGATCACGGGCGTCGATTTCCGATGTTGGTTCCGCGACCAAGGGGCCATGAGCTGGTCCGGTGCAACAATCAACTCTGATGGAGTTATCCCAATGACTGGAAAACAAGGCTTTACACTCATCGAGCTACTGATCGTCCTGGTCATCATCGGCATCCTCGCCGCCATTGCGATCCCACAGTTCTCGGCAACCCGTGAACTGGCCTACTTCGCTGCGATGAAATCCGATCTGAGGAACCTCGCGGCCCAACAGGAGCTCTACTACGCCACCAACTACGAATACAGCGACGACTTGACCACCCTCGAATTCGTGGCCTCCGAGGCCGTTGCCGTCACTGCTGCAGCCACTGCCGCCGGATGGTCGGCGACGGTTACGCACACTGCCCTCGAGACGGACGAGGGTTGCGCCATCTACTACGGCGACGCGACCGCGCCGACGATCGGATCCGCGACACCTCAGGTGGAGGGGCAGATCGCATGTACTCAGTAGCGGCCTGCATCGGGAGTCCGGCAGGGCGGGCGGGCTACTCGCTCATCGAGGTTGCGGTGGCACTGGCGATCGTTGCGGCGCTGGCGCCTCCCGTCGCGACTTCGGCGTCCCGGCTGCGGGCGACATTCGATCTTACACGGGCGCAGGAGGATGCGGCTCGGCTCTTCACCGCGGCACGCTGGGCCGCGGTCCGGGACGGTAGCGCCACGGTGGAGCTTGTGTCCGATCCTCCCTGGGGCCGAGTGATTTCCGCAACTGGGGATACCGTCGCGGCCGCCGATCTCGGGCCCGGCGGAGTGACCCTGCGCCTGAGCAGGGGTAGAGCCGCAAGTCGCGTACGCTACGGCCCCGTCGGACTCGGCTGGGTGGCCAGTCAGAGCCTGCGCTTCAGCAAGGCCGGGCAGGAGAGGGCACTCGTGATCTCGTCCCTTGGCAGGGTGTCGCGCCGATGAACACCGCGGGAACATCACTCGCCGAATTGGTGGTGGCGGTGGCGATCGTAGGCTTGGGCGTGGTTGGCGTTTCGTCCCTCACCGCCGCCGCGGCTCGGACGCTGGTCCGCGCAAGAGCCCTGGATGAGGCCCAGGCAGCGCTGCAGAGCTTTGCCGACTCGGCCCGGGTCGGTGGCGGGCCGGTTTCCGGGCACCGAGACCTTCCCTCGGGGAGGTTGACCTGGAGTGTCCCGAGAGACCCCGGCAGCGAAGCATGGGTACAGTTGGACCACATCGCATTGCCAGAGCCGGTCGTCATGCGGTTTCTGACGGACGCGGTTGTTCAGTGAAGCTGTCTGAAATGCGGCGCCCCTCGCGTGGGAACACCGGATTCGCGGTCACGGAGGCGGTGGTGGCGGGCACGCTCTTTCTGCTGATCATCCAGGTTGCCTGGTGGGTCACCGCAGTTCAGAGCGCGACCGCAGCCCGCATTGTGGCCGAGGCACGTATCCTGGACGAAAACCGGTTGATCCACCATCTGCTTGTGACCGAGGTCGGCCATGGCCAGGCACAAACGGACTGGGACACCGATGCCGGCGTACTGGCGTTGCGCGCGTTCCGCGGCATCGGCCTCGCCTGCCGGACGCAACCCGATGACGGTTGGGGAGTGGCCACTTCCGGATATCGTTCGCCGGATCCCGAAAAGGATTCCGTGCTGGTCTTTTCCAGTGAGACAGGTTGGCAGGTCTCGAGGCTCGTCGGGGTGGCCGCGGCGGGCTCGCTGGATTGTCAGGACGTTCCCGGCTTCTCCACCGCGATATGGTCCCTGGATCCTCCGCGGCCAGGGGCTCTCGCCAGCGCCTACTTCGAGCGGGGACAATACCGCTTCTCGAGCGGCGCCTTCCGGTATCGAGTCGGAAACAGCGGATGGCAGCCCTTGACCTCAACGGGAATAGCCGACGACTCGACCACCCTCGGTCCGGCGGGAGCAAACGGCGTTGCGGCACGCGTCATGTGGACCAATGCCGATGCCCCGTCGCGATCCGCGTCCTGGAATGCGTGGGGCGTACGGTGAGGAAGGGCCGACTGCAGAGCAGTGAAGGGTTCGCCCTCGTTCTCGTGCTTCTGGCGCTGACCCTGTTGGCGGCCATCGCGACTGCTGCGCTGACGGCTGCCATTGGGCAACTGCGCGCCGCCACGTCGCGAGGCAGTGTGCTCGCCAACCACTCGGGAGCGCGTGACGCCACAGAAATCGCGCTCGGCACTGTCCGCGGGACCCCCGTTTCGCAAGTGGGAGATTCCGCGAGCGAGCTATTTCGCAGACCGTTTGGCCGCGAAGGATCTCAGAGAGTCATGGACCTCCGTCTCTCGAATGAGATTCATGTGTTCATCGGCGAGGCCATCGCGGACGGCGGCCCTCCCGTGCGCAGGGGGCGCCTGGTCTGGTGGATGGATCCCGAGGTGCGGGTTGCCGCCCACGGTGCGGTTGTAGAGAGCCCGGCGTTTCAGGCTGAGCCCGGGGCGCAAGTCACCGCGGACTCGATCCTGGGTGGGCGTCGCGGGTTCGCGCGCTGCGACGATGTGACTGCGTTGCGCGACGCCTTCGGGACGGGTGTCGTCCCCGTCAGCGGTGCACCGCCGCCGCCTCCAGCGTGGGGTCCGGGACAGGATGGCCCCGACTTTGCCGCGATTCGACTGGGATGGTTCAGCCGTCCGATGCTGCAACGGCTGGCCGACCACCAGGTGGCAACCGGACAATCGCCGCCCAGGGCAGCCTGTCTTGGTTGCTGGTCTGGATTGGTGCACAGTGGCACGACCGTGCATTCGGCGGGGAGGGGCGCCGGCGTTCTGGTGGTCAACGGTGACCTGACGATTGAATCGGGGTCGTCGTGGAGTGGTCTGGTTCTCGCGTCGGGGAACGTGATCCTGTCCGGCACTGCCAGCGTAACGGGACTGGTGCGCGCGGGAGGACGGGTATCGATGCGGCCCGGATCCTTCCTGGACGGTTCGGCGTGTGCTGCGTTCGAGGCCCTCCGGGCGGCCCAGTCGCTTGCGAGGCCCATTCCGTTGCCCGGGCGATCCTGGCTGATCCCCGCAGGACTCGCGACTGGGTAGGCGATGGGACTCTTCGGCAGGAGGAGGACTTCCGTGGGCCTGGATGTCGGCAGCGGCTATATCAAGCTGGCAGAGGTAGATCACGGCGGTGACCGCCCCGAGGTCCTGAAGGTGGCGGTGAGCCCGATCCCGGAGGGCTCGGTTGCGGAGGGAGAGATTGTCAGGCCGGACCGCGTGGCGGAGACCATACGCCGCCTGTTGGACGACGCCGGCATCGGCACCTGCAATGTGGTTACGGCCCTGGGTGGGCACGACATCTTCGTGAAGACGCTTGAAATGTCCCGGGTACAGGGATCAAACGCCCGTGAACTGATCCGGCAGGAGGCCGAGCGCCACATACCCTTCGATGTCGCAGGCGTTCAGCTCGATTACCAGATTCTTCCATCTCGCGACAGTACCGAGCCGACAAGGGTGTTGCTCGTCGCTGCCAAGAAGGAATCCGTCGAGGCCAGAATGGCGCTCCTCGAGGCCGCCGGCGTCGGTGTGGCTCTGCTCGATGCCGAGGCTTTCGCGCTCTCCAACGGGCTCTGCCACAACTATCCGAGTGTCTCCGAGGGCGTGGTGACACTGGTCAACATCGGCCTGGAAGCCACCAACATCATCATCCTGCAAGACGGGATTCCCGCACTCATCAGGGATCTTCCACTGGGACTGCGGCGTTTTGGAGAGCTGCTGCGACGAGTCTACGGGTTGCCGGCCGATCTGGCTGAAGAGACCCTGCTGGGTCGGCACCAGTTGGAGGGACTCGATCGCGCCCTGGACACGGGCGCAGACATCGTTGCAGCGGGGATCGAACGTGCAAGGGCGTTTCTCGGGACGCGACGGGCCGGCGAAGGCATCGGTCGGGTGTTCGTCAGCGGTGGGGGAGCCTGCGTGAGGGGAGCCGCGCGAGTCCTTGCTCACCGACTGAAGGTAGAAACACGGGTTGCCAATCCCCTTGAGAGGGTGCCTGCCGCTGCGGGCATGGACGGTCGACACGTTCTGACCGAGGCCCCTCCACTCTTCTTCCAATCCATCGGACTCGCCCTTCGATGCGGCTAGCGGCCGCGTCCCTCCAAGTGGAGGCCTCATGATAGAAGTCGATCTTGCACCAGAGCACTCGCGTAGCAGAGCCCGCCGGGGGCGACGACACGGGTCTGGCAGAGGGCTGGCGGGGATCCGCCTGGACGTCTGGACGCTGGTGTGCGGCGTGATCGTATTGGGCTCACTCGGGGCAGCCGCCTATCTCGCCATAACGTTTCCCCGGCAGGTTTCGATCCTCGAGGTTGCGGTGGAGGACGCACTTCGCGACTCGGCGCAGTCGGCTGCAGGGACCCGCCTGCTTCTGCAGTTGCAAGACAGGCTTGACTCAATCAGCGCATTGATCTCCGCCATCGAGGACCTCGATGCCACTCGGTACCGGTGGCCCCACATCCTCGACGAGGTTGCCGCCGCATTACCGGAGGGCGCGTGGATCACCGGGATTGCAGGGGTTGCGTCGGATACACCTGGAATCCGCTTTCAGGTGGAAGGACAGGCGCTGGACAACTTCACGCTCACCCGCTTCTGGAACGCACTGGAAGCTTCCTTCTTCATTCGGGAGGTGCAATTGATCAGCACCGAACACCTTGAACGCCCCAGCCCCGACGGAGACGGCGGCGTGTCGACCTCCTACCGGTTCGTTCTTGGTGCCGAATACGAGGATCCCCCGGATGACGTTCTGGAGTTTGTCCGTATCGAGAGGAGCGCGCCATGAGGTTGTTGCCCAGAGACCGTCTTCAGCGGAGTGCCGTATTGGCATGCGTGCTGGCGTTGATGTCGGTGTACTTCGCGTACACGTACATCTGCGCGCCTCGGGCCGCAAGGGCGGAGACACTTCGCCTTCGACTCGCGGAACTGCAAGCATCCGTCCGCCGGCCCGGCCCCGAGGCTTCCCTCGACCAGGCCGAGTTGAAACGTCGCCTCGAGGTGCACGAGGCCCACTTGGCGCAATTGGAGGCGTTGATACCATCGAGCGAGGAGGTGGCGTCGCTTCTCGAGGCGGTCTCCGTGGAGGAGAGGCTTGCGGGTGTCGAGGTAATCATGCTGCGCCCCGAAACACCTGAGGCGGGTGTGCCATACGGTCGCCACAGCTACGAAATGGCGGTCAAGGGAGGATATCATGCGATCGGATCCTTCCTGACGGCGGTTGCTTCCCTGGAGCGAATCATGGCGCCCACCGACCTGGCAACTGACCGGGCCGCACCCGCCGGCACAGGACAGCCGGGTTCCGCTCACGACGTGGTGGCCCGATTCCGAATTCGGACCTATGTGGCCTCACCCGTGCCGAACGCCGAGCCTGCCGCACCAGCGGCGACGGGGACTACTGCGCAATGACACTGACACGATTACGCCGTCCCGGTCGAAGCGCGAGGACAAGCAACCGAGCCTCGCGACCGGGCCGGTCGGGCTCCCTGTGTGTCGGCACCGCTCTGTACATCACGGTGACCAGCTACGCCGGTATCGCTGCGCAAGACGCAAGCCGTTCGGATGCGACTACCGAGACACTCGACTCGGCGGCGCAGGTCGCCGGCGGTCTGTCCTTCCGTCGCGAACTCTTCACCTACATGACGGAAAACCGCCGAGATCCGTTCTCACCTCCAGGTGCATTGGCAGCGAGCAATCCGGTGGTCGATGGCGTCAGGCTGCTGGGGATTATCCATCATCCCAATGCCCGGCTGAGCGTGGTGCTTCTGGAGGTCGGACTGAAAAGCGAGGAGGATGGCGAGCGTGCACTCACGGCGGAGGCGCTGCCGACGGGAGTCAGGCTTCGCATCGGGGACTCGGTGGGAGGCAACAGTGTTGTCGAGATTCACCCGGATCACGTTGTGGTGGAGAATGCTTCCCCCAATGGGGTGAACCATCGCGTTATGAGAATCTCCGGCGGAGAGAGAGGGGCCAACCGATGACGCCGGTTAGGATGACCAGATGCCTGCTGGTACTGATTGGCATGCATGGCTACGGGTCGCGGGCGATGGGCCAGGAGAACTTGCCACCGGAAACGGGTACGGACGATCCGATCACAGTGACCTTCACCAACGCACACATCCGGGACGTACTGTTCACGTTCGCCGAATTCTCGGACCGCTCATTCGTAGCCGGGGATGGGGTGCAAGGGACGATTTCAGCGGAAATCCGGGGACAGCCCTGGGATGAGGCGCTTCGTACCATACTGCACGCCCATGGCCTGGTCGCTCGAGAACTGGAATCCGGGATCATACTCGTCGAGAGCGCCCGCGGACTCCTCGATCACGAGGCCGTAGCTCCACTTGAGGCCAGGGCCTTTGCGGCCAAATACGTCGATGTCGGCGAACTGCAGCAACTGGTGGGGCCCATGCTCACGGATCGGGGTCAGGCGTCGGTCGGTCCGAGTACCAACACCCTGGTGGTTGTCGATATCCCCCGAGTTCTGGAAGCCGTCGAGGATCTGGTGGAGTCGATCGACGTACCCGTTCAGCAAGTCGACATTTCCGCGAAGATCATCTTCATCAACCGCACTGCGCTGGATGCATTCGGAATCACGTACGATCTGAAGGATGTCGGTGGGAATCAACTCAACATTCTGACTCCGGGGGCGGCCGACCTGGATGGCGACGGGGTCATTTCACTCCCTGACGAGCAGGTTGCCCGAGGCACCGATGTCATCTCCCTGAGCGGCAATTCGCTTGCAGCCCTTGGCAATGCTGCGGACCGCATCTCCAACCCCAGCCTGTCCCTGCTGACTTCCCTGGTGATCGGCCGCACCACCCTCGTCGGCTTCATCGATGCGCTCGAATCCGCGCAGCTCACCGAGGTGGAGGCAAAGCCATCGGTACGCGTCATGGACAGTCGGACAGCCAGAGTGGTCGTCGGAGAGGAGACGCCGGTCCGGGTACTTGATGCCGGTGCCCAACTGCAGGCGGGGTCGGGCGCGGGAGCCCGCGGAGCCTTTCCGGTGGCGACAGTCGACTACAAGGAGACGGGGGTCATCCTCGAAGTCGCTCCCAGGATCACACGGAACGGCGATGTGCTGCTCAACCTGTCGGCGGAGCGGTCCTCGGCGGACCTGGCACCCTCCGACGTGGGCTTCGTGTTCAGACGGCAGAAGGCGGAATCCGTCGTTCTGGTCGAGGACGGCGAGACGGTGGTGATCGGCGGCCTTACCGTCACCGAGTCAGCCGAAGTGAAATCCGGGATCCCCCTGCTGATGGATATTCCGCTGGTTGGCAGGCTCTTCCGCACTGAGCGGGAGGCGTCCGTGCAACGTGATCTGTTGATCATGGTCACCCCCACGATCGTGGCGCCCGCTTCCCCGTAGCCGGGCCCTTTGCTATCTATGACAACCATGTTGCTCCAAATGCCGTTGTCGAGTTCCGCCCTCTGACCCGGTGCAGTGAATGCCACAGGCCCACCTGTCCTTCCATACCGCCGGGGAGTCCCACGGCCGCGGCCTTGTCGCCGTTGTCGAGGGATTGCCGGCGGGCTTGCCCCTCGACCCGGCACGGGTCATCGATCCCGAACTCAAGAGGCGCCAGGGAGGACACGGCAGGGGGCGGCGAATGCAGATCGAATCCGATCGCGCCGAGATCATCTCGGGCTTGCGACTCGGTGTCACACTCGGCTCACCGCTGTCGATGGTGATATGGAATCGTGACTGGGAGAACTGGACCACCGCCATGGCCCACGAGTTCCCGGACGCGGACACAAACCCGAAAGCGGTGCGTCCGGTCTACCTGCCCAGGCCCGGGCACGCCGACCTGACCGGGGTTCTGAAGTATGACCGCCGCGATGCCCGTGACATCCTCGAGCGCGCATCGGCCCGCGAGACGGCTGCCCGCGTCGCATGCGGAGCAGTGGCCAAGGCGCTGCTCGGTGAGCTGGGTGCGACGGTGGGCAGCCACGTGATCCGGATTGGGGATGTGGAGGCTCATGTCCCCGACGATCTTCCCCCGGATATCAACGAGGCGGCGGATACTTCCCCAGTGCGGACCCTCGACCTCGGCGCAGAGGAGGCGATGATCAATGCCATTGACGACGCCAGGCGAGAGGGCGACACCGTGGGCGGGTGCTTTGAGGTGGTGCTGCGCGGCCTCCCGGTTGGCCTCGGGAGCCACGTGTCGTGGGACCGGAAGCTGGACGGTCGTCTGGCACAGGCCGTGATGTCGGTCCACGCGATAAAGGGCGTCGAAATCGGGCCCGCGTTCATAAACGCCGGTCGCCCAGGGTCTTGTGTCCATGATCCCATCTTCCGTGACGACGCACAGTTGCGGTCGGGAGGATTCGGGCGCGCGGGGAACCGGGCCGGCGGCCTCGAGGGAGGCATAACTACCGGAGCACCGCTGGTTGTCCGCGGTGCCATGAAGCCAATCTCGACCCTGTTGCGGAAGAGGCTGCCCAGCGTGGACCTCCGCGACGGATCCACTCAGGTAGCAACGGTGGAGCGTAGCGACGTCTGTGCAGTTCCGGCAGCTGCGGTTGTCGCGGAGTCCATGGTCGCGCTGGTGGCGGCTGACGCGGTCCTGGAGAAATTCGGTGGAGACTCGCTAGCGGAAACGCGTCGCAATTTCCAGTCGTATTTGCGGCATCTCGCGGCTCGCGGGTTCAGCGAGCGGAAGCTGGAGGAGCGATGAACGAGCCGATGCCCGGTACTTGCGGGGTGGGCGCTGGCCGGGCCACAAGGGCCACGCGCATTGTGATCATCGGTTTCATGGGAGCAGGCAAGTCGACCGTTGGGCGGATGCTCGCCGATGCCCTGGGCTGGAGATTCATGGATCTCGACGACGAGGTAGCGGATCGCGACGGGATGCCGGTTGATCACATCATCCGGCAGGCGGGCCTCGACCATTTCAGGCGCCGCGAATCGGAGGTGGGACAGGAGATACTGCGCCGCCGACAAGTGGTCTTTTCCGTTGGTGGAGGCTGGCCCGCACAGCCCGGGCACATGGAGCTGCTGGGTGCTGATACCGTATCGATCTGGTTGCAGGTCGGCGTAGCGTCGGCCCTCAAGCGGATCGCCGGATCTCCATCGGCGAGACCATTGCTTCAGGTTTCCGACCCGCTGGGGGCCGCTACAAGTCTGCTCGCCGACCGGGAGCCGTACTACCGTCGCGCGAGCATCGCCATCGAGACCGAGGGGAAGTCCCCGGATCAGGTACTACATGCGATCATGAGCCCTCTCACCGTGCCGAAATCGAACAATGGGCCGCTTCCCGCAATGATGGAACACGACAAGGAAGATATTGAGTGAAGCTCGTGATAGTAGAATCGCCGGCGAAGGCGAAGACGATCGGAAGGTTCCTCGGTCCGGGCTATAGGGTGGAAGCATCGTACGGTCACATACGGGATCTCCCGCGATCCGCCGGCGAGACGCCCAAGGCGATTCGCAGCAAACCTTGGGGACGGCTCGCAGTCGACACCGACCACAGCTTCAAACCGACATACATCGTACCCCCGGAAAGCAAACAGCATGTGCGGGACCTGAGAAGGATCCTCAAAGACGCGGACGAGGTGCTGCTCGCGACGGATGAGGATCGCGAGGGAGAGTCCATCAGTTGGCACCTTCTCGAGGTCCTGAAGCCGAAGGTGCCCGTGCGTCGCATCGCCTTCCACGAGATCACCCCAACCGCCATTGCGGAGGCGCTTGCCCGCCCTCGCGAGGTGAACCAGCGCCTGGTCCAGGCCCAGGAGGCGCGCCGGGTGCTGGATCGGCTTTACGGCTACACCCTGTCCCCGGTCCTCTGGAAGAAGGTGCGGACCAAGCTCAGCGCCGGACGCGTTCAAAGTGTGGCTCTTCGCCTAATCGTCGACAGAGAGGAGGAACGTCGGCGATTCAAGGTTTCCGAGTACTGGCGCGCGAAGGCGACGCTGGTTGCGGACGCCGGGGAGTTTTCGGCGACGCTGGTGGCCGTGGGGGGTCGTCCGGTAGCCACGGGGCGGGACTTCGACTCGCGGACCGGCGAGCTTGCGTCCAACCGCGCAGTTGCCCTGAACGCAGGAGGTGCATCGGCCATAGCCGAGGCCGCGCTGAAAGCCGTGCCGTGGGAGGTCCGGGGCGTGGACCGCAAGTCGAGTCGGCAGCGGCCCGCCCCTCCATTTACCACATCGACACTGCAGCAAGCTGCAAGCCGCCGCCTCAGGATGTCACCCCGCAGGACCATGCGCGTCGCCCAGCGCCTCTATGAGGGCATCGACATGGGGGGTGGAAACCGCGAGGGGCTCATCACCTATATGCGGACCGATTCCGTGACGCTTTCGAACAAGGCTCTCGGTGACGCCGGACGGTACATCCAGGGTGAGTTTGGCCCCGCCTACTACCGGGGCCCAAGACGATACAAGACAAAGTCCAAGGCGGCACAGGAAGCTCATGAAGGAATCAGGCCGACAGAGATTGCCCGCTCACCCGCCCGTCTGGCCCGCTTTCTGGACAAGGAAGAACTTGCTCTATACAGGCTCATCTGGAGTCGGACGGTCGCATCCCAAATGGCCGACGCCGAGGTGGACCGCACGGTGATGGATTTCTCGGCCCACATCGACGGTGTCGATCACATCTTTCGCGCGAACGGGTCGGTGCTGCGCTTCCCCGGTTTTCTCAAGGTGTATGGTGACGTGAAGAAGGATCAGTTGCTTCCCGCGCTCGAAACGGGAGACCGGGTCTACTCCGAGGAGGGAGGAACGTCCCCCGATGCCGGGGCGCGGGGAACCGGGACCGCAACCGCGACGCTCCGGGCCGTCGAGCCGGAGCGGCGCGAAACGAAGCCGCCGCCCCGGTACACCGAAGCCTCGCTGGTCAGAAAGCTGGAAGAGGAGGGAATCGGCAGGCCTTCCACCTACACCCCCACCATATCGACGATCCAGGAGCGAGACTACGTGCGCAAGCGTTCAGGTAGTCTGGTACCCACGTACACGGGAATGGCGGTCAACCAGCTCCTTCGAACGCATTTCGAGCAATACGTGGACCTGAAGTTCACCGCGCGCATGGAGGACGCATTGGACGACATCGCGGCTGGGCAGACCGAGTCGCGGCGCTTTCTCGAGGCTTTCTACAGCGGAGACGACACAACCGAAGGCCTGGCGCGCAAGATCAGGAAGACGCTCCCATCCATCGACTATCCCAACGTCCCGATCGGCGTCGACCCCGGAAGCGGCCAGGCTATCCGCATCAAGATCGGCCGGAATTCGGCGTATGCCGAAAGAGGGGAGGATGATGAGGTTCAACGGGTGACGATTCCTGACGACCTGATGATCGACGAATTGTCGGTCGAACGCGCAGCACAACTCCTCGACGCCCCCGCTGGGAGGGAGGAGCCCCTCGGCGTGGATCCAAATGACGGATCCCCTGTCTACCTCAAGTCGGGTCGATACGGACCCTACGTTCAACTTGGCGACGCTCGCGGATCGGCCAAGCCCCGCTGGATGGGGCTTCCCAAAGGGGTGGAGCCGAAGGACGTAACGCTCCAGTATGCCCTCCGGCTACTCTCGCTGCCGAGGCTTCTCGGCAAGGATCCCGCCAGCGGCGAAGAAATCAGAGCCAGCCTGGGACGATATGGTCCGTATGTCCAGAGAGCCCGGGACTTCAGGAGCCTCGACTCGTTGGACGAGGCGTTCGATATATCGCTTGAACAGGCGCTGGCTATGCTGGCACAGGCGAAAAAGTCCCGGCGCAGAGCAGGAAAGACCCTGAAGCTCATCGGTCCGCATCCGGAGACGGGAGCTGAGATCGAGCTTCTCGAAGGCCGCTACGGACCCTATGTGACTGATGGGACTGTCAATGCGAGCGTCCCCAAAGGGAAGCAACCGCTGGAGACGACGATCAAAGAGGCCGTCGAACTGCTTGCGGCCGCAGCGGCCCGCAGGAAGACCGGGCGGCCGCGGCGTCCACGGCGGGCTGCAGCCAGGCGGCGATGACCGCGTGCGTAGTTGCATGGGCCGCGTGACCGTTACGGGCGGCGGTCTGGCCGGTTGTGAGGCGGCATTGGCGCTCGCCGGGCGAGGGCACCAGGTCGTCCTCCGGGAGATGCGACCAGTGAAGGGGACTCCGGCCCATCAGACTGACGACCTCGGCGAACTGGTGTGCACCAATTCCTTCAAGAGCGAGCTCCCGACTACGGCGCACGGCCAGTTGAAGCGCGAGATGCGGTGTCTCGATTCCGCATTGCTGGCGTCTGCGGACGAAAGCCGCGTGCCCGCCGGGTCCGCGCTGGCGGTGGACCGGCACCTATTCTCGCAGGCGCTCACCCGGCGCATCGAGGCGCATCCGGGGATCCGGGTGATCCGCGAAGAAACCCGGACGATTCCGTCCGGGCCCACCGTCATCGCGACAGGTCCCCTGACTTCGGACGCTCTCGCCGAGAGCGTTGCAGAGGAACTCGGCCGCGACGGCCTGGCATTCTACGATGCAATCGCACCCATCGTGCACGCTGAGTCGCTTGATCGCGAAGTCGTGTTCGAGGCCGGACGCTACAGGCAGGATGCCGACTACCTCAACTGTCCGCTGACCGACGACGAATACCGCGCCTTCATCGATGCGCTGCGGAAGGCGGACATTCATGCTGGCCAGGATTGGGACGAAATCCCGTACTTCGAAAGCTGTCTTCCGATCGAGGTGATGGCGGCGAGGGGGCCCGACACCCTTCGTTTCGGACCCATGAAGCCGGTCGGGTTGCGCGATCCGCGCACAGGTTCCCGCCCCCATGCCGTGGTCCAACTCCGGCGCGAGGACCGGGCGGGACAGATGTGGAACCTGGTTGGCTTCCAGACGCGGCTTCGCATCGGCGAACAGAGGCGTGTGTTTACGATGATCCCAGGACTTGCTCAAGCCGAGTTTCTGCGCTGGGGTTCCATCCATCGCAATACCTATCTCAACTTCCCGGCGTGCCTGACGGCATACGGCTCGTCGAACGAGCGCCCCGACCTCTTCTTTGCCGGACAGCTGACCGGTGTGGAGGGCTACACCGAGTCGGCCGTTTCGGGCATCATGGCCGGCATCAACCTGGATCGTGTGCTCCGGGGGCGTTGTCCGGCTGTTCCTCCGCCGGAGACCATGGTCGGGGGACTCTTCAGATACCTTCGCGAAGCGGATCCCGCCAGATTTCAACCCATGAATTCCAACTGGGGGCTGGTCGAACCTCTGGTCGCCGGACCAAGGAAGAAGGCGGAGCGCCGGGCGGCGCTGGCGGATCGGGCGAGCCGGTGCTTCGAGCAATGGATCGCCGACCACGAGATCATGCCCCGGCGATTGGTGGCGACATGACCTCTCGCGTGGCGTCTTTCCTCGACCATCTCGAAGTGGTGCGGAATCTCTCCCCGCGGACGATTGCAGGCTATCGCCGCGACCTTTGTGACCTGGAGGATTTCATTCAGGTCCATCTCGGCCGCGAGAACTATCGCTGGGCCGAGGTCGATCGTACCACGATACGTGCGTTTCTGGGTGAATCGGGGCGGCGGGGGCTTGCGCCCCGAACGATCGCGCGCAAACTGGCCGCGGTTCGCGCATTCTTCCGTCACCTCCACCGGGAAGGCGAGGTTCCCACCAATCCTGCGAGCCAGGTACGCGGCCCGAAGCTCGACCGGACGCTGCCGGGACACATGCGGCTCAAGGAGATGGAGGAACTCTTTCGCTGGACCGAATCCCGCGCGGCTCGGCGCAACGACCTCACGACGACAAGGCTCCTGGCTGCGCTGGAACTCCTCTATGGCAGCGGCCTCCGCCTCGCCGAACTGGGCTCACTGGACGTGGACTCGCTGGATCTCGACAGGAAACAGCTCCGGGTTCTGGGCAAGGGGAGAAAGGAGCGGATTGTCCCGATTACCGAGGCGGCGGTCATGGCTGTGCGCAACTACCTGCCTCGGCGCGGCGAGACGGCCGCCGGAGATTGCCGCGCGCTGTTCGTCGGCAAGCACGGCAACCGCCTCTCGAACAGGTACATGCAGCGTACCGTCCAGGACGCGATCAGCCGCTTCGCGTCGGCGGCGAATCTGTCCGTGCATTCGCTGCGCCACACCTTCGCGACCCACCTCCTCGACGCCGGCGCCGACCTCATGGCCGTGAAGGAACTCCTCGGCCATGCTTCGCTCGGTACAACGCAGATCTACGCGCATACTTCGAAGGAGCGACTGCGAAGGGTGTACCTCGGCGCACATCCGCGGGCATGACGATGGCCGAAGTGACGCAGACAGACCACCCCTTCCGGGGGCAGTAACACGCATCTACCTTTAAGCGTTACCGAGTCGAGTGCCAGCCCGGCCGGCCCCTCCCGCAACGCCCCCCAGGACTCTCTCCGACGGATGCTTCCCGTTGCCCCGACCCAACCTGGCGTGCCCATTCACGCGACCACCGTCATCGCGGTAGCCCGCGAAGGCCGCGTGGCCATGGCGGGTGATGGGCAGGTGACCATGGGCGACGCCGTGGTGAAGGGCGCCGCGCGAAAGGTGCGGCTGCTGAAGGATGGGAAGATCCTGGCCGGTTTTGCCGGCGCCGTCGCCGATGCCTTCACACTCTTCACCCTCCTCGAAGGCAAGCTCGAGCGCTGGCCCTCGAATCTGCCCCGAGCCTGCGTCGAGCTTGCCAAGGAATGGCGCACCGATCGCTACCTGCGCCGCCTCGAGGCCCTCCTCGCGGTGGCCGATCGCAATCACCTCTTCCTCGTCGGCGGCGACGGCAATGTCATCGAGCCCGACCACCCGATTCTCGCGATCGGCTCCGGCGGCGCATACGCCCTGGCGGCGGCCCGCGCCCTCTTCGACTGCTCCGATCTGGACGCGCCGGGAATCGCTCGGCGGAGTCTGGAGATCGCAGCGGACATCTGCATCTACACCAACCGGGACATCGCCGTCCTGGAACTCGATCCTGAATGACGACAGTGACCAACTCGGCCACCGCCCCCGCCTCCCCGGAGCCCACCGAAACGGACGTCCGGGAGGACCCGCCGCACTGGCTCGACCAGTTCACGCCGCGCGAGATCGTCGCCGAACTCGACAAGTACATCGTGGGACAGTCGGCGGCCAAGAGGGCGGTCGCCATCGCGCTTCGGAATCGGTGGCGCCGCCAGCAGGTAGAAGACGAACTGCGCGACGAGATTCTGCCCAACAACCTCATCATGATCGGTCCCACCGGTGTCGGGAAGACGGAGATCGCACGGCGCCTCGCCCGCATGGCAGGCTCTCCGTTCATCAAGGTGGAGGCCTCGAAGTTCACGGAGGTGGGCTACGTTGGGCGGGACGTGGAATCGATGGTTCGCGATCTGGTGGACACCGCGGTTGCAATGGTCAGGACGGCGCGCGAAGACGAGGTGGAGGAGGAAGCCGCCCGACGAGTGGAAGAGCGGTTGCTCGACCTCCTCCTTCCCGATTCCGCGCGCAGTTCGCCCAGGGCTCCAAACCCGCAGACCACTCCCGACAAGCCGGAGGACCCGGACCGCGAAGACCGGCAACCGCGACTGTTCGTCGCCGGGCCCGGCGGGGTGCACGATCAGCCCTCCCGCGGCGATCGGGAGGAAGACCCGGCCCTGGCCGAACGCCGGCAGCGCACCCGCGAAAAGCTGCGCAAGCTCCTGCAGGACGGCCACCTGGAACAGCGCGACGTGGAGTTGAGCGTACAGCAGGGCGCACCGGTGAGCGGCATGATGTTCCCGGTGGGGGGCATGGAAGGGATGGACCTGAATTTCACCGAGATGCTCCAGGATCTCCTGCCCAAGCGTCAGAAGCGCCGAACCGTAACCGTATCCGAGGCCCGGCGCATCCTCCTGCAGGAAGAGCTCGACCGCCTCGTCGACATGGACGAGGTCGTAAACGAGGCGCTGGATCGCGCCGAGGAGATCGGGATCATCTTTCTCGACGAGCTCGACAAGGTGGCCGGGGGCAGGGGAGGAGCGGGACCGGACGTCAGCCGCGAGGGCGTGCAGCGCGACCTCCTGCCGATCGTGGAGGGCTGCAACGTCCAGACGAAGTACGGTTTTGTGCGCACCGACCACATGCTCTTCATCGCCGCCGGAGCCTTCCACGTCGCCAAGCCATCGGACCTGATCCCCGAGCTGCAGGGGCGTTTTCCCATCCGCGTTGAGCTGAACAGCCTGAACGCCCCGGAGTTCGAGAGGATTCTGCGCGAGCCCCGGAACGCCCTCGTGCTGCAGTACCGAGCTCTGGTCGAGGCCGAGGGCGCGTCCGTCAGGTTCACGGACGACGGAATCAGCGAGATCGCGCGCATCGCGGCGGATCTGAACGACCGAATGGAGAATATCGGCGCGCGCAGGCTGCGAACCGTACTGACAACGCTTCTCGAAGACCTTCTCTTCGACCTTCCCGACGAGGGGCGCGGCGAAACCGTCGTCGTTACAGCGGAATTCGTGAAGGAACGCCTGAGCAAGATCGTATCCGACGACGACCTCAGCCGGTACATCCTTTAACAGCCCGTGGACAGAATCCCCCCGGCATTCGAGCGGCGATGCATCCGTGCTGGGCCGCTTCGCTTCGAGTGTGCACACCGTAAAGACGACATTACATTCTGTCATGTCTAGTATACATTCAGCTACTCCAGGGCTACGTTCTGCGTTGCTCCTCGGGCGAATAGCTCCGCTATTCACCTTTCGTCGCGCCTCGCCAGCCCGGCGCCTCGCCGCTCTCGGTGCTCGGGCGGCTCCATCCACGGACTGCTGACCCCACGCCGCCGCATGTCCGACACGAAACGGGATTTCATCGATCTCGCCGGGCACGATGCGGCGTACCTGAAGCACCTGCTCGACCTGACCGGCCGTGTGAAGGCCGGCGAGACGCCGGGCAGGCCTCTCCAAGGTCGCTGTCTGGCGATGATCTTCCGCAAGAGTTCGACGCGCACCCGCGTCAGCACCGAAGCGGGAATGGCGCAACTCGGCGGACATGCGATCATGATCTCCGACCGGGACTCCCAGATCGGCCGGGGCGAGACCGTCAGCGACACCGCCAGGGTCCTCAGCCGCTATGTGGACGCCATCCTCATCCGCACCTTCGGTCATGACGAGGTTGTGGCGCTGGCGCGGGAGGCGTCCGTACCCGTGATCAACGGACTCACCGACCTGCTGCATCCCTGCCAGGTCCTGGCCGACCTCTTCACCGCCGCCGAGGAATTCGGCAGCGATGTCAGCGCCCTTCGCGTCGCCTGGATCGGAGACGGCAACAACATGGCCAATTCCTGGCTCAACGCCGCCAGCCGCCTCGGGTTTTCGCTGCGACTGGCCTGCCCGGACGGCTATGGACCGGACGCCGCGATTCTGGCGCGCGCGCAGTCGAACGCCGAGGTGAGAGTCGTGGAGACACCGGCCGAAGCGGCCACAGGCGCACACATCGTCACAACCGACGTGTGGGCGTCGATGGGACAGGAGGACGAGCAGAGCGCCCGCGAAATCGCCTTCGCGGGATACCAGGTCGACGCCGCAGTGATGGCGCGCGCCCGCCCGTCCGGTATCTTCCTCCACTGTCTGCCCGCCCACAGGGGCGAGGAGGTGTCAGCGGACGTAATCGACGGTCCGCGTTCCCGTGTATTTCGGGAGGCGGAGAACCGTCTGCACGTCATCAAGGCCATCTTGCTGGATCTGATCGGATAACGAGCATGGACGACAATCTGACCAGGACGCCACTCTTCGACGTGCACACCGCGGCCGGGGCCAGGATGGTGCCGTTCGCGGGATACGCGATGCCGATTCAGTACGCCGGAGGCATCCGCGCCGAGCACTTTGCCGTCAGGAAGGCCGCGGGTCTCTTCGATGTCTCGCACATGGGCGAATTCACGGTGCGCGGACCCCAGGCGCAGGACCTCGTCCAGTACCTGACCGTCAACGACGTCTCGAAGGTCGCCGTCGGACAGGCCCAGTACTCCGCCCTCTGCAATGAGGACGGCCGCATCCTCGACGATCTCCTCGTGTACCGGTGCGCCGACCGTTTCATCCTCGTGGTGAACGCGAGCAACCGGGCCAGGGACTGGAACTGGGTGACCGAACACGGCGCTGGATTCGATGTCACGATCTCCGACGACTCCGACGACATCGCCCTCATCGCCCTCCAGGGCCCGGCCAGCCAGCCCATTCTCACCTCCCTGACGGACGTCGACCTCGACGCGGTGGGCTACTACCGCTTCGCCGAGGGCGCCGTGGCGGGCGCGGAAGGGATCGTCAGCCGCACCGGCTACACCGGCGAAGACGGCTTCGAACTCTACCTCCCCGCCGCAACCGCCGCCTCCGTGTGGCAGGCCCTCACGCGGGCGGGCGAGCCACACGGCCTGTCCCCGGCAGGCCTCGGCTCACGCGACTCGCTCCGCCTCGAGATGGGCTACGCCCTTTACGGCAACGATCTCGACGAAGAACACACGGCCCTGGAATCCGGCCTCGGCTGGATCGTGAAGCTGGACGCCGGCGATTTCATCGGCCGTGATGCCCTCGCCGCCGAGAAGGCGCGGGGTGTCTCCCGGCGCCTGACCGGGATCCGCTGCACAGAGCGGGGCTTCCCCCGTCCCGGCTACCCCATCGTGCACGCCGGCGAGGAGGTCGGCACCGTCACCTCCGGGGTCGCGAGCCCGTCACTGGGCGAGGGCGTCGCGCTCGGCTACGTCCCTGTGGAACTGGCGCGTCCCGGCACCGACATCGGGATCCTCATCAGGGGCAGGACCATCGCTGCCCGCACACAGCGCCCTCCCTTCTACACGAAGGGATCGATCCGACGGTAGCGCGCATTTCGTCGCCGGAGCCCTGCCATGGCTGAGTCCGTTCTCGTAACCACGCACGACCTTCCCCTGGCCGGTAAGCTCCGGGACGGATTCCGCCACGAGGGCTACCATGTCGAGCTGTTCACCGCCTCCGAGGCGGTAGACCGCATCGAAGATCCCGTCCTGCTTGTCTTCACGGGCGGCACGGGCACCGACGCGGCAGGTCGCCATACCCGACAAGCCGCCCGGCTGGGCATCCCGGTTCTCGCCGTTGTGGAGCCGGATCGGCGGGGGCCAACACCGGCCGGCACCACCACCACCTTCCGGAGTCCGGCGGACCCCGAAGAGATCGTGCTCGTGGGGACGAGAGCGATCGAACGGGCGCGGCTACGCAGGGCCACCGGCATCGTCGGCGAGACCGAAGCCATGGTGGAGGTCCTTGAACGGATCGTCCAGATCGCGCCGGTCGATGCCACCGTTCTGGTCACCGGGGAATCCGGCACCGGCAAGGAACTGGTCGCGCGCGGTCTGCACGCGCTCTCGCGGCGGCGAAACAGGTCCTTCATCCCCGTGAACGTCGCCGCGCTCTCCGAGACGCTGCTCGAGAGCGAACTCTTCGGTCACGAAAAGGGTGCCTTCACCGGTGCCATCGACACCCGCAAGGGCCTGTTCGAACTCGCCAGCGGCGGCACCATCTTCCTCGACGAGATCGGCGAGATGCCGCTCCAGACCCAGACGAAGCTGCTCCGAATCCTCGAACAGCAGGAGTTTCACCGCGTCGGGGGGCAGAAGCTGATCAGGGTCGACGTCAGGATCCTCGCCGCGACCAATCAGCGCCTCGAGCACCTCGTCGTCTCCGGCGACTTCCGCAGGGATCTCTACTATCGGCTGAACGTCCTCACCATCTCCCTGCCGCCGCTGCGCCACCGTCGCGACGACATCCCTCTCCTGGTGGACAACTTCGTGGCCGAGGCAAGCGCGCGGCACGATCGCGGCCCCTTCCGGGGAATCTCATCCGACGCGATGGAAATCCTCGTGCGCCACCGCTGGCCCGGCAACGTGCGCGAACTTCGCAATCTCATCGAGAGCATGGTGGTCCTGGCTCCGGGCCGCGAAATCCGCGCCGAGGACATCCCGCAGGACGTGCGTTCCGGCGAGGGAGGACTCGCGCTCGTCCCGTCGGCGGGCGGCGCAGATCGGACGGGCGACGGTCGCACCTCGTTCCGCCCCCAACTCGAATTCATCTTCCGCACGATGATGGAGATGAAGGTCGACCTGGAAGACCTCCGCCGCGACTTCGAGGAGTTCCAGGCCGAGGAACGGCGCAGTCATGTGCTGCTCCCCGCTGCGGACAGGGAGGTCGACCCACTCCCCCCGGCCGAAATCGTCTATGATCGGCGAGACGCACACGATGAGCCCGACTCCGCTGCCGACCCCGACCCCGCTGACCCGATGCCCCCCCCGACCGACGACGCTGCCGCACCCCCAAACGCCATCGCCTACCGGCCCGGCATGACGCTGGACGACATGGAGCGCGAAGTCATCCAGGCGGTTCTCCGTTCGGTCGATTGGAACCGCCGACAGGCCGCCGAAATCCTCGGCATCGGCGAACGAACCCTCTACCGCAAGGTGAAGAAGTTCGGTCTCGAGGAGGAATAACAGCCTGGAGCTCCGCGCCTCGCCGTCCTCGTCAACGGGGGATCCGCCCCCTCTCGGCCTCCACCCGGGCGACGACCGCCGACCAGGACGAATCCTCCCGATCCCGGTAGCGCACGGTGAGGTTCCGCGACAGATCCACCGACTCCGGGTAGGCGTACACCGCTACCGCGCTCTGCTGCTGGCCGAGCCGCCGGCTTCCCCAGCCCGGCGTGATTGCCTCGATCGCCACCGGGCGCTCCCGCAGCCCGCGCGAGACGAGGTGCAGGTCGTCGGGGTGAAACTCAACGCCGGGCCGCATGCTCGAAAAGGTCACCAGAAAGAGCACCGGCACTCCCGCTCCCGAGCGGCCCGCAAGGCCCGGTCCGTGCGTCTCGCCGATGCGGGCAAGCCGGTCCCGGGTGTCCGGCGCGGCGGCCTCGAGCACCCATTCGGACAGCGGGGTGAGCTCGATCCGCAGGTCGCCAGCCGTCATCCGCACCGAAATCTGCTCCTGCGTGAGCGTTCCCGACGAGGCCGTCACGGTCTCCGCGTCCCGGTACGGGGACGCCGCCTCAGCGGCGGGCGCACCGGACCGCGCGGCGGGAGCGCACCCGGCCGCACCGGCCAGAATGGCCACCCCGACGCCTCTGATCCCGGCTCTCACCTTCCATCCGTCACACCGGGTCACGGTTCCTCCTCCAGCAGTGCCTCCAGGGCAGCCAGGAGCTCGTCCGCGCCCTCACCGGTGCGGGCCGAGCTCTCCACGACCTGTTCCTCCGAGACTCCCAGTTCCAGTGCGGCCGGACCGACGATGCCCCCCTCCCGCACCCTGGCCTTCAGCTTGTCGACCTTGGTCAACGCGATCAAGGCCGGAGCCCCGGTTTCGGCCAGATACGCGATGAATTCCCTGTCTCCCGCGGTGGGCGGGTGCCGAGAATCCACCAGGTACACCACCCCGCGCAACTTTCGGCTGCCGGACAGAAACCGCCGTACGAGCACGCTCCACGCGTCACGCACTGCCCGGGGGGCGCGGGCGTACCCTGAACCGGGAAGGTCCACCAGACAGAACGAGCCGTTTACCACATAGAAGTTCAGGGCCTGGGTCTTCCCCGGCGACGCCGAGACCCTGGCGACCCGGCGCCGCGGCCGGCCGAGCAGCCGGTTGATCAGCGACGACTTCCCCACATTGGACCGCCCGGCGAAAGCGATCTGCGGCAGCTGCGACGGAGGCGGCTGATCCGGCTGAACCACGGAACCGGCGAATTCGACGCTGCGAATCACCACGGGCCGGGCCTCAGGTGATCTGCAGGGAACCGGGCGCCAGCTCCTCCCCGCGGCCAACTGCGGGCCGACGCGAGACGAGGGCCTCCCGCAACACCTGATCCATGGTCTCGACGGGCACCATTTCAACCCCTTCCCGCACTTCGTCCGGCAGCCGCTCGATATCCATCGCGTTCATCGCCGGAAGAAGCACCTTCCTGATTCCCCCGCGCAGCGCCGCCACCGCCTTCTCCTTGATTCCGCCCACGACGAGCACGCGTCCGCGCAGCGTGATCTCGCCCGTCATCGCCAGATCGCCCCGGGTAGGCGTTTCGGTCAGCGCCGATATGAGCGCGACCGCGATCGTGATCCCCGCCGAGGGCCCGTCCTTGGGGGTGGCCCCCTCCGGGATATGGATGTGGATGTCCATCTCCCGGTGGAACTGCTCCTTCAGCCCCAGCCAGCGCGCCCGCGATCTCGCATAGGTGACGGCCGCAAACGCGGACTCCTTCATGACGTCGCCGAGTGTTCCCGTCAGCTGAATCTTGCCGGTGCCGGGCACTACCGCGACCTCGACTTCCAGCACTTCGCCGCCCGCCGCCGTCCATGCCAGCCCGCAGGCGATTCCGGACCGGTCCGCGCCGGCCTCCCGCGAAGGGGGAAGGTGGGCCGGCGGCCCCAGCAACTCCCGCAGTTCGCCGGAACCCACACGGCCGAGAGGATCCAACTCGGGGCCCGTCACCCGCCGCGCCAGCTTTCGCGCAACCCGGGAGAGCCGCCGTTCGAGCTCGCGCACCCCGGCCTCCCGCGTGTATTCCGCCACGATCGTCTGGATCGCCCCGTCGGAGATCTCGGGCTCGAACGGGTCGAGCCCATGCCGGGCGACCTGCTTCGGCCAGAGGAACTCCCGGGCGATCACCCGCTTCTCGGTGTCCAGGTAGCCGGGCAGGCGGATCACCTCCATCCGGTCGCGCAGCGGACCCGGGATCTCCCCGAGTGTATTGGCCGTGGCGATGAAGAGGACGTTCGACAGGTCGAATTCGAGCTCGAGGTAGTGGTCGGTGAACGTCCGGTTCTGCTCGGGATCGAGAACCTCCAGCAGCGCCGCGCCGGGATCGCCGTGGAAGTCGCGGGCCAGCTTGTCGACCTCGTCGAGGAGGAAGACCGGATTGCGCGACCCGCTCTTCCGGATGCCCTGCACGATCCGCCCGGGCAGCGCGCCGACGTAGGTCCTGCGATGACCCCGGATCTCGGCCTCGTCCCGCACGCCGCCCAGGCTGACCCGCACGAATTCCCGCTCCAGGCAGCGCGCAATGCTTCGGCCCAGCGACGTCTTGCCGACCCCGGGCGGCCCGACCAGACACAGAATCGGTCCCTGCAGCCGCCCGACCAGCGTCAGCACCGCAATGTGGTCCAGGATCCGCTCCTTGACCTCCTCCAGGCCGTAGTGCTCTTCCTCCAGCACTCCCGCCGCCCGGTCCACATCCAGGCTGTCCCGGGTCTCGCGTTCCCACGGAAGCGCCAGGATCCAGTCAAGGTAGGTGCGGATCACCGAAGCTTCGGGCGCGACCGGATTCAGCTTCCGGAGGCGATCGAACTCCTTGTCCACACGGCTGCGCACCTCGTCGGGCAGGAGGGTCTCCCCGATGGTGACCTCCAGCTCCGCCCACTCCGGATCGGCCGCCGCTGCCGCCGGATGCAGCGTCCCGGGAGGCTCCTGTCCCTGAGGCGGGGGAGTCCCGAACTCCGATTCCATCTGGAAGCTGATCTGCTCGTCCAGCTTCTGCTGGATCTGGAGCACCTCGACTTCCCGCACGAGAATCGCCTGCAGGATTTCGAACCGGGTCCCGATCTCGATGGCTTCCAGCAACTCCTGCCTCTCGGCGGTGCCGATCAGAAGGTGGCCGGCGATCAGGTGCGAAAGGCGGAGCCGGTCTCCGATTTCGCAGATCGGCGCGACCACCTCGTTGGGAATCTTGTCCGAAAGACGGACGTATCGCCCGAACAGCTTCGTCACCTCGACGACGCGCGCCTCGAGCGCCGGATCCGGCTCAGCCGTCGCGTCAGCGTCGTGCTCGGTATCCGTAAGCAGCTCGACGGAGGCACGGAACCCGGCTCCGGAGGGCAGGAATTCCGCGATTCGCGCCCGGCCAAGCCCCTCCATCACCACCCTCGCCGTCCTGTCGGCCAGGTGCGATACCTGCACCACGCGGATCACCGTGCCCGAGCGATAAAGGTCCTCCTGCCCCGGATCCTGCACGGCCGGATCCTTCTGTGCCACCAGCAGAGCGAGTCCGCGGCCGGCCTCCGCCTCCTCCAGCGCCGCGACCGAGGGCCGCCGGCCGATCAGCAGTGGAAGCACCATGTAGGGGAAGTAGACCAGGTCGCGCAGGGCGATGACCGGGAGCTCGCCGGGGATCTCATGCGAGCCGTCGACCCGTTGCAGGGTGGCCATCGTCAGCGAGCGGTCAGGCTTCCTTCCGCTGCGCCTCCGGCCTCAGGACCAGGAGGGGCGGAACCCTGCCGCTGGCACTCTCGGGGGTGACGACCACCTCCCTGACGTCGCTTCGGGCGGGAAGCTCGAACATCGCGTCCCGCATGATCCGCTCCAGCACCGCCCTAAGCCCGCGGGCCCCGGTGCCGCGCTCCAGCGTCTGGCTCGCGATGTTCCGCAGCGCCCCCGGATCGAAGGTCAGCCCTATGCCCTCGAGCTCGAACATCTTCTGGTACTGCTTGACCAGGGCGTTCCTGGGCTCCTGCAGGATCCGCACCAGCGACTCCTCGTCCAGCTCCTCCAGCGATACCATCACCGGAAGTCTGCCCACCAGCTCCGGGATGAGCCCGAAGCGCTGAAGGTCCGCAGGCTCCAGCCACTCCATGGGGTCGTGCTCCTCGGGAACGGGAACATCCACCGTCTCCCCGTTCTCCGCGCCCTCGCCGTTGTCCCCGAAACCGATCTGGCGCCGGCCAAGCCGGTGCTCCACGATCTTGTCGAGGCCCTCGAAGGCGCCTCCGCAGATGAACAGGATGCTCGTCGTGTCGATCTGGATGTACTCCTGCTGGGGATGCTTGCGGCCACCCTGCGGCGGCACGCTCGCGACCGTCCCCTCCAGAATCTTCAGAAGCGCCTGCTGGACGCCCTCCCCGGACACGTCGCGCGTGATCGACGGGTTCTCCGACTTGCGCGCGATCTTGTCCAGCTCGTCGATATACACGATGCCCCGCTCGCACTCGGCGATGTTGAAGTCGGCCGCCTGCAGGAGCCGCACCAGGATGTTCTCGACATCCTCGCCCACGTAGCCCGCCTCGGTCAGCGTCGTCGCGTCCGCAATGGTGAAGGGCACCTGGAGGACGCGCGCCAGCGTCTGCGCCAGCAGCGTCTTGCCGACCCCGGTGGGTCCCACGAGCAGCACGTTGGACTTGTCGATCTCCACGCCGCCGAGCTGGTCGCGCTGGTGGACCCTCTTGTAGTGGTTGTACACCGCCACCGAGAGCGACCGCTTGGCCTGCTCCTGCCCGATCACGTACTCGTCCAGAACCGCCTTGATCTCCGACGGCTTCAGCGTCGTGACGGATGACTCCTGCTTCTCCCGCTCTTCCTCTTCGGCGAGGATCTCGTTGCACAGCGAGATGCACTCGTTGCAGATGTACACGGAAGGCCCGGAGATGAACTTCTTCACCGTCTCCTTGGACTTCCCGCAGAAGCTGCAGCGGAGGTGTCTGTCGCTCGTCATTTTGCCTCCTTGGTCGAGGGGGCGCCGCGTCCGGGCCCGTCTTCCTTCCGAAGCACCTGATCGACGAGGCCGTAGGCGACCGCCTCGTCCGCACTCATCCAGCGGTCCCGGTCCACGTCGTTGTTGATCTTGCGCAGCTTCTGCCCGGTGGTCTCGGCCAGAATCCGGTTGAGCCGCTCGCGCGTGCCGAGGATTTCCTTTGCGGCGATCTCGATGTCCGCCGCCGTACCCTGATACCCCGAAGACGGCTGATGGAGCATGATTCGCGAATTGGGGAGCGCATTGCGCCGGCCCTTCACGCCGGCCGAGAGAAGCAGCGCCCCCATCGACGCCGCCATGCCGACGCAGTAGGTCGACACGGGCGCACGCAGGTGGTTGATGGTGTCGTAGATCGCCAGTCCGGCGTACACGCTGCCGCCCGGCGAATTGATGTACAGGAACACGTCCCGTTCCGGGTCGTCCGCGTCGAGGAAGAGCAGCTGCGCCACGATGATGTTGGCGACGTTGTCGTCGATCGAGCTCCCGAGGAAGACGATCCGGTCCATCAGCAGCCGGCTGAATATGTCGTAGCTGCGTTCCCCGCGGCTGGTGCGTTCGATTACGTACGGCGGAAAGATCGCCATCCGGATATCTCCAGTGTGATTCTCTATTCGGGTGGTGCCAGGTCCGACTTCGCCATCAGGAACTCGAAGAGCCTCGCGTCGGTGAGCTGCCGCTCGATGTTGTCCAGCCCTCCGGACTTGCGCAGCCGGGAGCGGATGGCCGAGGGCGACTGGCCCAGCCGGCCGGCGAGTTCCTTCACCTTCTCGCCGACCTCTTCCGGCGACGCCCGCAGACCGTGCTCGGCGACGATCCGCTCCACGAGCAGCTCGCGCCGGACGGCGAACTCCGACGACGGTCTCAGCTCCGCCTTCAGCTCCTCGAGCTTCGAGTCCTCAAGGTCGCCGGCCTCGGCCAGCAGCGCGTCGGTGTAGGCGCCCACCATCGAATCGGGGACATCGAAGGAATTGGCCTCGACGACCATGTTCAGGAGCCGTTCCCGGAAGTCGGCTTCGCTCCGGGACCGCGCGTCCCTGTCCAGGTCTTCGCCGATCCGGGCGCGCAACGCCTCGAGGTCTTCGAAGTCCCCGACCGAGCGGGCGAAGGCGTCGTCCAGCGCGGGCAACTCCGGCACGCGCCGCGAGACCAGCTCGATCTTCAGGCGATGCCGGGTGCTGCGGCGCTCGTCGTCGGGGTGGTCGTCGGGGAAGGAGACATCGAACTCGCCGGCACCGCCCGTCGTCAGCGAACGGACCGCCTCCTCGATGTCCGGCAGCGCCTGCCCCTCGCCGAGCATCAGGTCGTACTGCCTCACCCCGTCGTCCGCCCCCGGCTCGGCCGTGCCTTCGAGTTGCGTCAGCCGCACGGTCACGGAGTCGCCCGCCTCCGGCCGGCCGTTCTCCGCCGAGCGCCACGCGGCCCTCTCCCTGCGCAGCCGCTCGAGGATCTCGTCCACGGCGCCGTCGGGCACCGTCACCGGAGCGCGTTCGAGCTTGAACCCCCCCAGACGGCCGAGGGTGACCTCGGGGCGCACCTCGAACGAAGCCTTGAACGAAAGCGCGCCGTCCTCATCGCCGAAGCCAAGGTCGCCGACCTGCACTTCGGAGACGGGCCGCAGGCCGTGCGAATCGATCGCCTGCCTGCACGCCCTCTGGATCGCGCGGTCGACGGACTCCTCCTGAATCTCCCTGCCGTAGTGCTGAAGGATCACCCCGGTCGGCGCCTTGCCCTTGCGGAAGCCCTTCAGCCGGACCTTGCGCGCGAACTTGCGGATTACCGCGCCCTGTTCGGCAGCGACGAATTCGGCCGGGACCACCACCTCGACGGACCGATGGCAGCGCTCACCCTCGGTGACCGTCACCTCGAGGCGTGACGGGTCCGGCCTGGCGGCGGCGCTCACGGCCCCGCGTCCCCGGCATGCGAAAGGGGGGACTCGAACCCCCACGGCCAGGGGCCACAAGATCCTAAGTCTTGCGCGTCTACCAGTTCCGCCACTTTCGCTCCTCCACGAGTCCGTGCTCCGGGTACAGAGAAAGGTAACGCGGCACGGATGCGCACCAAGTGGGGCGGAGGATCGCGGAAACGCGAAGGGGCCGGCCCACTCCCGGGACCGGCCCCCATGTCGGTGCGACGCAGCCTGCTACCGGGCCGGCGGCCCTCCGCTACCTGGGAACCCGGATGTTGTACACGTCGGGCTCCATGTCGAGGGTGGCATCGAAGTGCGGGCAGGCGGCGATGAGCGATACCACCTCACCCGCCTCCACCTCCGCGAGCGCGTCGCGAAGATCGTCGACATCCCGGACAGGATTCCGGTCGACTTCCGTGATGATGCAGCCCCGGTCGATACCGCGGCCCGCGGCAGGTCCGTTGGGCTGGACCGCCAGCACCAGGGCGCCTTCGGCGCTTTCGAGCTGCGCGTCCTCGGCGAGTTCGGGGGTCAGATCCATCAGCTCCACCACCCCGATCTTGTCCGCAGCGCGGGGCTGGCGCGGCGGCGCGGCGGCCACCTCACCCGTATACGACAGCTCCTCCAGGCGAACCGTCACCTCGCGCGGCCTTCCGTCGCGGTAGATTCCGATCCGCACCCGGTCGCCCGGAGACCTGAGCGCGATCTTGCGCTGAAGGTCGTTGGAAGTGAGCACCTTGTCGCCGTCGACCGACGCGATCACGTCGCCCATGCGGAGTCCCGCGCGCTCGGCCGGCGTGTCCTCGTTCACCCGCCGCACCCGCGCGCCGCTCACATCCGGAAGCCCGTAATACTCGGCGTCCTCGGCGGTAACGGGGGTCATCGACACGCCCAGGAACGCGCGTCTCACCCGGCCGTACTCGATCAGGTCCTCCGTCACCCGGTGCGCCAGGTCGATGGGGATCGCGAAACCGTAGCCCTGGTAGACCCCGGTCTGGCTCACGATCGCCGCGTTGATACCGATCACCTGGCCGCCAAGGTTGACCATCGGACCGCCCGAGTTGCCGGAGTTGATCACGGCGTCGGTCTGAATGAAGTCCTCGATCGCCAGGTTGGGGTTGCCGGCGAAGTCGGGGTCGTCCCGGAGGGATCGGTTGATCAGGCTCAGGGAGCGCCCCACGGCCGAGACGATCCCCGCGGTCACCGTGTAGTTGAGATTGGTGCCCCTGGAGCCGCCGAAGCCGGGGTTGCCCACCGCCAGCACCCATTCGCCCACCCGCACCTCGGCCGAAGATCCCAGCGACGCGACCGGCAGGCCGCTGCCGTCGATCTTGATGACCGCGATGTCGGTGGTCGGGTCGGTCCCGACGACTTCCGCGCCGAACTCACGTCCGTCCAGCAGGGTAACAGTGATCCGCTGGGCGTCCTCGACGACGTGATTGTTGGTGAGCACGTACCCGTCCTCGGCGATGATGAACCCGCTCCCGCTGCCCCTGCTGATATCCGGCGCGTCGCCCCGCGGGTCGATCCGGAAGAACCGTTCCAGCCCCCTCATCCGGTCGCTGGTGCGTGCCACCTGGCGCGTGGTCACGATCCGGACCACGGCCGGCGTCACCGCTTCGGCGACGTTCACGAACGCCTGGCTCAGGTCGAGCGCCGGCTGCACCTCGGCCTCCGAGACCACCGCCTCGGTCTGCACCGCGGGCAGGCTGAAGGGCCGCTCGGTAAAGCCGAACATGGACGCGATTCCGAGTCCGAAAATGAAGGAGGCCGCCACGGACAGGGCGACCCTGGTCTTTGCTCTGAGTGGATCGTACATCGTTCTATCTCTCACCGGTTGAAAGTTCGCTGTTGGCGAGGAGTTGGATGCGCGGCGGGACGGCCGCAGTTGCCGCCCCGCCGCACCCCGCTACCGCTTCTCGTCGACGATCTCGTAGTCGGCCTCCACCACGTCGTCCTCGGCCTCTTCCGCGGCGGCTTCGGCGCCGGCCCCGGTGTCACCGGCCCCCGTGTCACCGTCGGCCGGCGCGTCGCCGTCGCCGGCCCCGCTCGCCGCCGCCTCGGCCGCCTGCGCCTGGTACATCTCCTGGCCGGCCGCCGTAAACGCCTGCATGAGCGCGTCCCGCGCCTCGTTCATCTCGGAGGACTCGTTGCCTTTCAGCGCCTCCTTGCCGCGCTCCAGCGCCGCGTCGAGCCGCTCCTTCGTATCGGCCGACACCTTGTCGCCCCACTCGCCCGTGTCCTTCTCCACCTGGTACACCAGCGTATCGAGCGAATTGCGGGCCTCGACCGCCTCGCGGCGCTTCTCGTCCTCGGCCTTGTTCGCCTCGGCGTCGTGCACCATGCGGTCGATCTCGGCATCGCTCAGCCCGCTCGACGCCTCGATGCGGACCTTCTGCTCCTTCTCGGTGGCGCGGTCCTTGGCGGTCACGTGCAGGATGCCGTTGGCGTCGATGTCGAAGGTGACCTCGACCTGGGGCATGCCCCGCGGCGCCGGCGGGATGCCCGTCAGCTGGAACTTGCCGATGGTGCGGTTGTCCATGGCCATCTTGCGCTCGCCCTGCAGAACGTGGATCTCCACCGTGGTCTGCGAGTCCTCTGCGGTCGAGAACACCTCTGCCTTGCGGGTCGGAATCGTCGTATTGCGCTCGATCAGCGTGGTCATCACGCCGCCCAGCGTCTCGATGCCCAGCGACAGGGGCGTCACGTCGAGCAGGAGCACGTCCTTCACGTCGCCCGCAAGCACGCCTCCCTGGATCGCGGCGCCGACCGCGACGACCTCGTCCGGGTTCACGCCCCGATGCGGCTCCTGCTCGAAGAACTCCTCGACCACCTGCTGGATCCTCGGGATCCGGGTCGAGCCGCCCACGAGCACCACCTCGTCGATGTCGGCCGGCTTCAGCCCCGCGTCCTCCAGCGCCTTCCGCATCGGCGGGATCGTGCGCTGGATCAGGTCGTCCACCAGGTGCTCGAACTTCGCCCGCGAGAGCGAGTAGTTGAGGTGCTTGGGGCCCTCCTGGGTCGCGGTGATGAAGGGCAGGTTGATGTCGGTCGACGCGGTGGACGACAGCTCCATCTTGGCCTTCTCGGCGGCTTCCTTCAGTCGCTGCAGCGCCATCGAGTCCTTCGACAGGTCGATGCCCTGGTCCTTCCTGAACTCGGCCACGAGCCAGTCGATCAGCACCTGGTCGAAGTCGTCGCCGCCGAGGTGCGTGTCGCCGTTGGTGGCCTTCACCTCGAAGACGCCGTCGCCGATCTCTAGGATCGAGATGTCGTAGGTGCCGCCCCCGAGGTCGAAGACGGCGATCTTCTCGTCCTTCTTCTTGTCCAGGCCGTAGGCGAGCGCGGCCGCCGTGGGCTCGTTGATGATGCGCTTGACGACGAGTCCGGCGATCTTGCCGGCGTCCTTCGTGGCCTGCCTCTGCGCGTCGTTGAAGTACGCGGGCACGGTGATGACCGCCTCGGTCACGTTGGTGCCGAGGTAGTCCTCCGCCGTCTGCCGCATCTTCTGCAGGATGACCGCCGAGATCTCGGGCGGGGTAAAGGACTTGCCGCCGTTGGGAAGGTTGACCACCACCCGGTCGCTGCTGTCGCGCTCGACGGAATACGGCACGCGCCGCCGCTCGGCCTCGACCTCGCCGTAGCGCATGCCCATGAAGCGCTTGATCGAGAACACGGTATTCTCGGGGTTGGTGATCGCCTGCCGCCGGGCGACCTGCCCGACCAGGCGCTCTCCGTCCTTCGCGAAGGCGACGACCGAGGGCGTGGTGCGGCCGCCCTCCGAATTGGCGATGACCGTGGGCTCCCCGCCTTCCATGACGGCGACCACCGAGTTGGTGGTGCCCAGGTCGATGCCGATGATCTTGCCCATTGTAGCCAGTTCCTTTTCGGTGCCGGCGGTGCCGACGGTTGATGATTCAAAGATAACTGGCGGAGTTGAAGCAAGTGGCGTGCCGGAGCTGAAAGCGGTTGCCTGTCGCGTGATTCCTGCCATTTTGGCAGGTTTTTGCAACCCGGGCCGGCGAAACCTGCCATTTTGGCCGGATCCGGGGAGCCCGATGCCCCGATCCTGTCATTACGGCAGGCTGCGCAGTATTGTAACCGGCGCTCCCGGTGGCTTGCCGACTTCCGGGACACGACACTCTATCCGCCGCCTCCCCGGCACCCACTGCGAGGTCCCGCATGTACCTGCCCATGGAAACCGCCGCGACCGCGCTCCTGGCCATCGCCGCACCCCTTTCCGAGGGCCTGGGCCACCTGGGCGCGTCCGCTGTGGACGGCGTCGCGGCGCTCCCCGAAGGGGCCGCAGCGCAGGCGGACGGCGGCGTGGGGCCAGCAAGGTTCCGCGGCCTCTTCGGCGTCATCCTTCTGACGGTGGCCGCGTGGGCGCTGAGCGTGAACCGCAAGGTGATCCCCTGGCGCATCGTGCTGTGGGGCCTCGCGCTCCAGTTCATCTTCGCCGTGCTGATCCTGCGGACGCCCTTCGGCGCGGGCGTGTTCGACGCCGCGAACGACGTGATCCTCGCGGCGGTGGGCTTCACCCTGGAGGGCGCGCGCTTCCTCTTCGGCGACCTGGTCTACAACAACGTCCCCGTGGGCACCGGCGAGCCGGGCAACAGCGGGTTCGTCGCCGAGGGACAGCAGGTGGCGCGCACCGGGGCCTTCGTCGCCTTCAACGTCCTGCCCACGATCATCTTCTTCGCGTCGGTCATGACGGTGCTGTACCACCTCGGCGTCATGCAGAAGGTGGTGGCGGGGATCGCCTGGATCATGCAGCGCACCATGAAGACGAGCGGCGCCGAGACGCTGTCGGCGGCGGGCAACATCTTCGTGGGGCAGACCGAGGCGCCGCTGCTGATCAAGCCCTTCGTCGACGGCATGACCCGCTCGGAGCTGATGGCAGTGATGACCGGGGGATTCGCCACCGTGGCGGGCGGCGTGATGGCCGCCTACGCGGGGATGCTGATGGGGTTCTTCCCGGAGATCGCCGGGCACCTGATGGCGGCGTCGCTCATGTCGGCGCCGGCCGCTCTGGTGGTGGCCAAGCTCATGGTGCCCGAGGTGGAGGAATCGGAGACCGCGGGGCAGCTCAGGACGGAGCTGGAGCGTCCCGACGTGAACGTGATCGAGGCCGCGGCACGGGGAGCCAGCGAGGGGCTGCAGCTGGCCCTCAACGTGGGGGCGATGCTCCTCGCCTTCCTCGCCATGATCGCGCTGCTGAACGCGCTGCTGGGGTGGGCCGGGGGGCTGGCGGGGATCGAGGGGCTGTCGCTGGAAGGGATTCTGGGGTGGCTGCTGGGGCCGGTGGCGTGGGTGATGGGCGTGCCCTGGCAGGATGCCGTCCCCGTCGGGTCGCTGATGGGGCTGAAGACGGTGGCCAACGAATTCGTGGCCTTCCTGGGGCTCGCCGAAGAGATGGGGCAGGGCACGCTGAGCGCCCGTTCCGCCACGATCGCCACCTACGCACTCTCAGGCTTCGCCAACTTCTCCTCGATCGCCATCCAGATCGGGGGGATCGGGGGGATCGCGCCCGCCAGGAGGAAGGATCTCGCGCGGCTGGGTCTGCGGGCGATGATCGGGGGTTCGATCGCGGCCTTCATGACCGCGTCGATCGCGGGCGTGCTGATTTGACCGCGGAGGGGCCGGATTGAGCGGCGGCCCGCCGATCGCGGAGTGCGCCCGGATCCTTCGGGAGCGGGCCGGGGTCCGCCCGCTCGCGCACCTCGTGCTGGGGTCGGGGCTCGGGGGACTGGCCGAGCGGGTCGAGGACCCGGTGCGGGTCGGCTTCGGCGAGTTGCCGGGGTTCCCCGATGCGACCGTCGAGGGCCACGCGGGAGAGTTCGCCCTGGGGCGGCTGGGCGGCGTTCCGGTGATGGTGCAGGCGGGCCGCTTCCACTTCTACGAGGGGTGCGGGCCCGGGATCGTGCTGGCGCCGGTGCGCACGGGGCGCGCCGCCGGTGCGCGGATCGTCATCCTGACCAACGCGGCCGGCGGTATCCGGCCGGACCTGACTCCGGGTTCGCTGATGCTGGTGGACGACCACATCAGCCTGATGTTCCGCGCCCCTCTGGCCGGTCCGGCCGCGGTGGGCGAGACGCGCTTCCCCGACATGAGCCGCCCGTGCGATTCCGCCCTGATGTCCATGGCCGAGGAGGCCGCGCTGGAGGCGGGCGTGGCCCTGCCGCGGGGCGTATACGGCGGCGTGCACGGCCCCAACTTCGAAACCCCGGCCGAGGTGCGCGCGCTCCGCGCCGCCGGCGCCGACGCCGTCGGCATGTCCACGGTGCCGGAGATCACCGCCGCGCGGGCGGGGGGTCAGAGGGTGCTGGCGTTCTCCCTGATCACCAACCGCGCCGCCGGCCTCGGTCTGGAGGCCATCGACCACGAGGAGGTCATGGCCTACGGCGAGGCGGCGGGCGGCGTCCTGGGCGGGCTGATCGAGTCTGTGCTGCCCGGGATGGCCACCTCCGCGAAGTGATCGAGCGGGCCTCTCCCCGCGCCAATCCCGGGGGCGCCGGCGATCGCCGCCCGCACCCAGTTCACCGCATCCTCCACGGCGGCCTCGAGCGGGGCGCCCCGCGCCAGTCCGGCCGAGATCGCCGCGCTCAGGGTGCAGCCTGTCCCGTGCGTGTGGCGCGTGTCGATCCGCGGACCGCGAAACACCCGCCGGGACCGCCCGTCCCAGAACAGATCCACGACCTCGTCCCCCTCCAGATGGCCGCCCTTGATCAGCGCCGCCCCGGCGCCGCGCCCCACGAGGTCCCGTGCAGCCGTCTCCATGCCCCGGAGATCCCGTTCCTCCACTCCGGTCAGGATCACGGCTTCGGGCCAGTTGGGCGTGACGACGGCGGCCAGCGGCAGCAACTCGTCGCGGATCGACGCCACCGCGCCGGGAGCCAGCAGCACATCGCCGCTGGTCGCCACCATCACCGGGTCGAGGACGTAGGCGCCGAGGCCGTGGCGGCGGAGCGACGCCGCGACCGCCTGGACGATGCCGGCGTCGACCAGCATCCCCGACTTGACCGCCCCGGGAGGGATGTCGCCGGCCACGCTCTCGATCTGCGCCGCGACGGTTGCGGGAGGCACCGCGTGTACCGCCTGCACCCCAAGCGTATTCTGGGCGGTGACGGCGGTCAGCGCGGAGGTGCCGTAGACTCCCCACTGGTGGAAGGTCCTGAGGTCGGCCTGGATGCCGGCGCCGCCCCCGCTGTCGCTGCCGGCGATGGTGAGGGCGACCGGGAGAGTCGATGGCATGGGCATGGCGCCTCGTCGGCGGGGCAAGGGCAGGTGACACGGTGATCAGTAAATCTAGGGCCCGCCTGGCGCGGCGGTTGACGGTCCGCAGGATGAGGGAGCGCGAAGGTCTGGCGCTGGCGGAGGGACCGCGCGTGGTGCGGGAGGCGCTAAGGTCTGCCCTCGAGGTCCGCTGGGTGCTGCTCGGCGAGGATTTCGCGGGCCGCGCGGAGCACGGGCAGCGCCTGCTCGCCGACTGCCGCGAGCGCGGCGTGGACGTGGCGGTCGCGCCCGACCGTGACGTCGCGGGCCTCGCCTCCACCGAGCGGCCCCAGCCGGTCGTCGCGTGCGTCGAGGCGCCGCCCCCGGAACCGAAACCCGTGGGCCGCGGCCGCTACCTGATGCCGGCGGGCGTCCAGGATCCCGGCAATCTGGGGACGCTCGTCCGGTCGGCCTGGGGGTTCGGACTCGACGGGATCGTCGTCGGCCCGGGCACGGTCGATCCCTGGAACCCCAAGGTGGTGCGGGCCTCGGCGGGCGGGGTGTTCCACCTGCCGATGATCGGCAGCCCAGGTCCAGCCGGCGAGCCCGCCGGTGCCCGCGGGCGTGAGGACAGCCGCGTCGATGCCGGGTCGATGGACGTGCTTCGGGGCGTCAACCTGCTGTGCGCCGACGCCGCGGGCGAGCCGGTGGGCGGCCCGGCGTGGGAAGCGCCCCCGGGCTGGGTGCTGGCGCTCGGGAACGAGACAGGCGGGCTTCCGGCGCGCCTCGTGCGCCGGGCCCGCGCGATTGCGATCCCGATGGCCGCCGGGGTGGATTCGTTGAACGTCGCGGTGGCCGGCTCGATCCTCATGTACCTCCTCACGCGGCCCGGCGAATGAGCGGCGGCCTGCTCACGAGCCTCGCGGCGATGATCGGAATCGCCCTGGGGTCGTTCCTCAACGTCTGCATCGCGAGATGGCCCGCGGGGCGATCCGTCGTGCGGCCCCCGTCCGGGTGCTGGAGTTGCCGGGCGCCGCTCCGCTGGTTCGAGATCATTCCCGTCCTCGGCTGGGTCATCGCCCGGGGGCGGTGCGCCCGGTGCGGCGCGGGGGTCAGCGTGCAGTATCCGCTGGTCGAAATCGCGACCGGGCTGATCTGGGCGGGGATGGCCGCGAGGTGGGGCGTGCACCCCGAGGCGCTGCGCGGCGGCGTGTTTCTGACGATCCTGCTCGGAATCGCGGTCAGCGACGCCCGCACCTACATCATTCCGGATCAGTTTTCCATCGGCGGCGCGGCCGTCGGCCTGGCGCTGGCTCCTCTTGCCGGTGGGCCGGAGCTGGAGGGCGCGGTCCTGGGCGCGGCGCTGGGGTTCGGCTTCCTGTGGGGCACGGCGACGGTGGGAAGGCTGGTCCTGGGCAAGGAAGCCCTGGGCGGGGGCGACGTGAAGATGATGGCGATGGCGGGGGCGTTCGTGGGACCGGCGGGGGTGCTCGTGACGCTTTTCGGGGGTTCGCTGCTCGGCGCTCTCGTCTTTGCCCCGGTCTCGCTCAGGACCGGCAGGCTGGTGCCCTTCGGCGTCTTTCTGGCGCTTGGGGCGGGCGTCGCCTACACCTGGGGGGACGCGATCGTCGGCTGGTACGCGCGCACGGTTCTGGAAACGGGCTGAGCGCCGGCTGCGCCTTGCCGGGAGCCCGGGTGCCCGCGCCGTGCCGGACAGGGCCGCGACAGGCGACGGCCGGGTCGTCGCCTTGCCGGCCTCATCGCCCACCACTCCCGGTGCTCGGGCGGCTTCATCCACGGGTGGCTACGGGTCGCTGCAGTCCCGCTGAAAGCCGCAGTTCAGGCACACGACCTTGCAATGGCGTTCCAGCGCGGGCCCGCCGCACAGCTCGCAGACGCGGTCGGCCATGAAGCGGCGGCTCATCTCCACGTAGTGACGGGCGCTGCGCTCGGTCCACGAGGCCGCGTCCTCGCTCAGCGCGCGCACGCGGCCCGGCACCCCGGCCACCAGGCGGCGCGGCGGGATCTTCGCCCCCTCGCGCACCACCGCCCCGGCCGCGATCAGGCAGCCCTCGCCCACCTCCGCGCGCTGCAGCACCACCGCCCCCATCCCCACGACCGTGCGGCGGCCGATGCGGCAGCTCTCCATGATGGCGCCGTGTCCGACCGTGACCTCGTCCTCGATGACCGTCGGGGCCTGCTCGCTGGTGTGGATCACGGCGTTCTCCTGCACATTGGTTCGCGCCCCCACGCGGATGCCGTTCTCCGGGTGGTCGCCGCGCAGCACGGCCCCGAACCAGATGCTGGCGTCCTCGCCGACCTCGACATCCCCGATCACGACCGCGGTCGGCGCGAGGAAGGCGGACCCCGCGATCCGCGGCGTGCGCCCGTTGAAGGGCATGACCAGCGCCATCAGCGCCGGACTTCCGGGGTGCCCGTGCGGCGCAGGCGCGCCTTCAATACCTGGGTGTCGGTCGCCTCGAGGATCTTGACGTGCACCCCGTCGGCCGCGAAGGAATGGCCGGCCTCGGGCACGTGGCCGAGCTCCTCGAGAATGAACCCGTTGAGGGAGCGGTGTTCGCCCGCCTGCAGCTCGAAATCGAAGCGGTCGTTGATCTCGCGCACCTCGGCAGCGCCGGCAGCCACGATCTCGTCCGGCGACAGCTGCGTGACGGGGTCTTCGTCGACATCGGTTTCGTCAACGATCTCGCCGACGAGTTCCTCGAGGACGTCCTCCAGCGTGATCAGACCGTCGGTGCCGCCGAATTCGTCGGCCACGATGCCCATGTGCATGCGCCGGGCGCGGAACTCGGCGAGAAGCTTGGCCAGCGAGAGCGATCCGGGCACGAACATCGGCTCGCGGGCGAGGTCGCCCAGGCGCGTGTCGCGCTGGCCCGCCACATAGGCGCGATAGGCGTCGCGCACGTGCAGGATGCCGGTCACGTCGTCGATGCTCTCGCCGTACACCGGGACGCGCGAGTGCGGGACGTCCTCGAGCTCGCCGAGCGCTTCGCCCAGAAGGCGGGTCTCCTGCCAGGCGACGATGTCGACCCGGGGGGTCATCGCGTCGCGGGCGTCCAGTTCGTCCAGCTTGAACGCCCGTTCGACGAGGCGTTGCTCGTCGGCCTCGACGACGCCCTCGCCGGCACCGATTTCCAGCGCCTCGCGCGCCTGGAGTTCATCGGGAGAGGCCTCGGCGCGGCCGGAGACGCGCCCCAGGAGCCGTCCCAGCGCGAGGACGGGGAAGAAGATGCGGCTGAGGATGCCGGACGCCCGCTGCAGGAACGGTGCGGCCGCGAGCGCCATGCGCACGGGGCGGCGGCCGGAAAGGGCGCGCGGGCCCACCTCGCCGAAAAGCAGTACCGCGAGCACCACCAGAGGACCGCCGATCCACATGCCGCGCGGACCCCACATGACGGTGACGGCGGCAACTCCGGCCGCCGCGGCGCCGAGGTTGCAGATGGCGCGGAAAACCCCCAGGACGGATATGTCCGCCTCGCCGGTCCTGAGCGCGGTGAGGGCCGCCGCGCCGGCGAAGCCCTCGTCGGCCAGGATGCGCGCCCTCGAATCGGTGATCTTCACCACCGCCGACAGCGTCGCCGTCAGAGCGCCGGCGACCCCCAGGAGAAAGCCGAACGCGGCCCACAGACCCGCAATCAGCGCCATGGCGCCCAGACCCTGCTACTTGGAGGTTGGTCGTCCGGCGACCCCGGCTCTAGATCCATCGCTTGCTCTCGCTGAGCAGTTCGTCGATGACGTCACGCGTGCTCAGCCCCTCGGCCTCACCGTCGAAGTTGATCACGATCCGGTGGGCGAGGATCGACGGCGCGATGTCGTGAATGTCCTGCATGGTGGGCATCGGGGCGCCCCGGAAGACGGCGCGCGCCTTGGCCCCCAGCACAAGGTACTGCGAGGCGCGCGGTCCCGCGCCCCAGCTGATGTAACGCTTTGCCACCGCCGCCTGTTCCTCTCCGCCGGGTCGGGTCGAGCGCGCCAGGCGTACGGCATGGCTCACGATCGACGGGGGAACCGGGGTGCGGCGGACCAGCTGTTGCAGTTCGATGATCTCCGATCCGTGCACCACGGGCTCGATCGGGATGTCCTGCACCTCCTGCGTCAGCGTCGCGATCTTCTCTTCTTCGCCGGCGTCCGGATAGTGGATCCGCAGGTCGAACATGAAGCGGTCGAGCTGCGCCTCGGGCAGCGGGTAGGTGCCCTCCTGCTCGATGGGGTTCTGCGTTGCGAGCACGAAGAACGGCGGGTCGAGGTGGTAGGTCTGGCCGGCCGCGGTAACGTCGCGCTCCTGCATCGCCTCGAGGAGGGCCGCCTGCGTCTTCGGCGGGGTCCGGTTGATCTCGTCGGCCAGGATGATGTTGGCGAAGATCGGCCCCGGCACGAAGCGGAAGACCCTCTCGCCGGTCAGCTTGTCCTCCTGGATGACCTCGGTGCCGGTGATGTCCGTGGGCATCAGGTCGGGGGTGAACTGGATCCGGTTGAACTTGAGGTGCAGCGCCTCGGAGAGCGTCGAGATGATCAGCGTCTTGGCCAGCCCGGGCACCCCGACCAGGAGCACGTGGCCGTTCGCCATCATGGCGGTGAGGATGCTGTCGACGATGTGCTGCTGGCCCACGATGCGGCGCTGCACCGCCGCGCGCAGTTCCTCGCCGATTTCGCCCGCGCGGTGGAGGAGTTGGACATCGCGGTCGGCCGACTGGGCGGGCGGCGCCTTCAGCGCGGGGGAGGACGTGGGGCTCATACCCGTTCCGGGTTGCGACGAATGTTTGTCCGATTGATTCCGCGGAAGATAGGCGAGGCGGCGTTTTCGGGTCAAGACGACGCTTGCGAAAATTTTCACAAGCGTTAGGTTTTCCCCGGCACCGCGCTTGCGGAGTCCGCTCTGCGAGGCTGATTCCGGGGGCCTTCGTTGCGTCAATCAGGAGAGTGTCCCGTGCTGGACGGCGGTCGAACACCACGGCGGTCGTCCGGCGGGCTCGGGGACGCTGGCCGTCTCTCGGGATACGGCATCAGCTGGGTGTTGACGGTCCTGATCCTCACCTGGGCCGGGCTGCGGTTGGACGAGCGGCTGGGGACGACCCCGCTGTTCGTGCTGATCGGCGCTCTCGCAGGGATCGGGGCAGGCTTCTATACGCTCTATGTCAGGGCTGTGGTGGAACCGGCAAACAGGAAAAGGGAGGGACCCGGCAGCGGGGAAGAACATCGGTGAAAGAGTCCATGACGTTCGTCGCCACCGCTGCGGCAATCGTGGCCGGCGGGGTGCTCGTGACCTGGCCCTTCCTCGCCGAGGGAGCCCGGCAGGCGGTACTCGGTGCCGGTATCCTGACGTTGGGCACACAGCTTCCGACCCACTTTCTCCTGAAGGGCTGGAGGATCCGCAACGACCGCATCTTCGCTGCCATCGGCGCCGGGTTCGCGGCGAGGGTCGCCGTCGTTGTGCTCGGCGTGCTGTTGTTCGTCGTGCCCGGCCGAGCCCAGCCGGCGCCCTTCCTCCTTTCGCTGGGCGGATTCCTGGTCGCGGTCCTCCTGGCGGAGTCGTGCCTTGAACACCGCCGGCTGCGCGCCGGCGCCTCGCCGGCAGGGTCATGACGGGCATGACCGTTCGGCCTCAGGAGCATGCGGCGCCGCAGGATTCGGCGGGTGCGGGACACGGGGGTCCATTCGACCTCGGGGAGATGCTCGGCCATCACATCCTCGACGGGAACTACTACGAGCTTCCCTTCCTCGGGGAGGTGGGCCTTCCCCAGTGGACACCCTTCCAGGTGGGCGGACTCACGGTCGACCTGTCGATCTCGAAGCACGTCGTCCTGCTGCTGCTCGCGGCCGTGATCACGGCGGCCCTCGTGATGATGGCGGCCAGGGTCATCACGCGGCAGGGGCCGGGCCGGGCGCCGAGCGGCCTGGCCAACGCGATCGAGGCGGTCGTCATCTTCCTCCGCGACGATCTCTGCAAGGAGTACATCGGCCACGGGTACCAGCGCTTCGTGCCGCTGATCCTCACCCTGTTCTTCTTCATCCTGACGATGAACCTGCTGGGGCTGGTCCCCTGGGGAGGCTCGGCCACCGGCAACCTCGCCGTCACGGCCACGCTGGCGATTATCACCTTCGTGGTGACGGAGGTGTCCGGCTTCCTGACCCTCGGGTTCCGCGGCTACATGCGCACGATCTTCTACACGCCCCCGGGCACGGGCGGGTTCGTGAAATACGCCATGCTGGCGGTGATGACCCCCGTCGAACTCCTCGGCAAGTTCACGAAGCCCTTCGCGCTGGCGATCCGGCTCTTCGCGAACATGACCGCGGGCCACATGCTCATCTTCTCCGTCCTCGGCTTCATCTTCCTCTTCGGCCACATCGCATTCGGCCGCTGGCTGATCGCCGGGGGCTCCTACGCATTCGTATCGGCGATCCTCCTCCTGGAGCTGCTGATCGCCTTCATCCAGGCATACATCTTCGCCATGCTGTCGGCCGTGTTCATCGGCCTCATGCGGCATGAACACTAGACTCGAACCGTCAATTCGCATCCAGACCCAAAAAAAGGGGAACCAGGACACAATGCTTGACTCAGCTTTCAACCTGATCCAGGACCCGGCCGCCTCGGCCGAGGTCGCCAAGAGCACCCAGGCCCTCCTCGGCGCGGGCATCGGGGCGGGCCTCGCCGCGATCGGCGCCGGTCTCGGCATCGGCCGGATCGGTGAAGGGGCCACGCAGGGGATCGCCCGGCAGCCCGAAGCCGCCGGCGAGATCCGCGGCCTCGCCATCCTTCTGGCCGGACTGGTCGAGGGGGCCGCCCTCTTCGCCATCATCCTGGCCATGCTCTTCCTCTTCCTCGCGTGAGCATCGGAGGAGCGGGAGCCGGCAGCCTTCACGGCGCACTCGCACGAGCTTGGTCCGCGCCGGCAGCGGCGGAGGAGAGCGCGTGGGACAGCCTTTTCGCCGTTGATTGGGGGCTGTCCGTCTGGACGCTGCTGACCTTCGCGACGCTGCTCTTCATCCTGGCCAGGTTCGCCTGGAAGCCGCTGCTCGGTGCGCTCGACGCGCGCGAGAAGAGCATCCAGGGCAACATCGACGAGGCTCGGCGGCAGCGCGACGAGGCGGACGAGTTGCTGGCGCAATACCGGGAGCAGCTGGCCGAGGGACGGCGCCAGGCGCAGGCGATGCTGGCCGAGAGCCGGGCTGCTGCGGAGACCCTCCGCAAGGAGCTGGAGGCGAAGGCCCGCGAGGAGACGCAGGCGATGCTGGCGGGTGCGCGCCGCGAAATCGAGCGGGAGCGCAACGCGGCGGTGGAGGCGGTGCGCCGCGAGTCGGTGGATGTGGCGCTTGCCGTCGCGTCCAGGCTCGTGGGCGAGCGGCTGGACGCGGCCCGGGACCGGCAGCTGGCCGTGGACTACATCGAGGACCTCGACGAGTCCGAGGGGGCGCTGGCGTGAGAGAGGACACGGTCGTCCGCAACTACGCCGAGACGCTCTTCGATCTGGCGGAGCGCCACGGGGGAGCAGTGTCGTGGGGCGACGCCGCAGCCGCTGTGGCGGACCTGACGGCGGAGGGCAGGGTGCTGCAGTTCCTCGCAACTCCCCGCCTGTCCGCCGATACCAAGAAGGAGGCGCTCGATCGCGCGCTGGGGGCGTCCGCGCCACCGATGCTGTTGCGCTTCCTCAAGGTCGTCGTCGACAGGGGGCGTCAGCGCCTCATGCCGGCGATCATGCGCGACTTCCAGAGCCTCCTCGACCGGCATCTCGGCCTTCGCCACATGGAGGTCACGGTGGCGCGGGAACTGGAAGCGGGCGAGGCGGAAGATCTGGCAGGCAGGCTCTCGTCGGCGACCGGCGCGACCGTGATTCCAAGCGTCAGGGTCAGGCCCGAGATCATCGGCGGCATCGTCCTCCGCGAGGGCGATACACTCTACGACGGATCCCTGAAACGACAACTCGACATCATGCGCCGAAGGCTCATGGCTGCCGAGATTCAAGAACAGGAAAACTAGGCTTTATGGCAGATTCCCAGCTTCGGGCGGGCGAGATCAAGAGCGTCCTCCTGGCAGAAATCGAGAGCTTCGAGGAAGCGCTCCACGCCGAGGAGGTCGGCGAGGTCCTCGAGGTCAAGGACGGGGTGGCCCGCATCTACGGCCTCACCCGCGCGATGGCGAGCGAAATGCTCGAGATCACCTCCGGCGAGACCGGCGAGACGGTGACCGCGCTGGCCCTCAACCTGGAGGAGGACAACATCGGCGCGGTCATCCTGGGCGAATGGGCGGGGCTGCACGAGGGCGACGAGGTGCGGCGCACCGGGCGCGTCCTGGACATCCCCGTGGGGGACGGCTACCAGGGACGCGTGGTCGATCCGCTGGGCAACCCGCTCGACGGCGGCGGCGCGATCGAGACATCGGCGCAGCGGCAGATCGATGTTGTCGCCCCCGGGATCGTCAAGCGGCAGCCGGTGAAGGAGCCGCTCCAGACGGGAATCAAGCCGATCGACGCCATGATCCCGATCGGGCGGGGCCAGCGAGAGTTGATCATCGGCGACCGGCAGACGGGCAAGACGGCCATCGCGGTCGACGCGATCATCAACCAGCGGGACACCGACGTGATCTGCATCTACTGCGCGGTGGGGCAGCGGGCGGGGAAGGTCGCGGCCGTCGTCGAGACGCTGCGGCACCACAACGCCATGGACTACACCATCGTCGTGACCGCCAACGCCTCCGATCCGGCGCCGATGCAGTACATCGCGCCCTACGCCGCCACCGCCCTCGCCGAGCACTTCATGTGGCAGGGCAAGCACACGCTGGTCATCTACGACGACCTCTCCAAGCAGGCGCAGGCCTACCGGCAGCTGTCGCTGGTGCTCCGGCGTCCCCCGGGGCGCGAAGCCTACCCGGGCGATGTCTTCTACCTGCACTCGCGCCTCCTGGAACGGGCGGCCAAGCTGTCCGACGAGCTCGGCGGCGGCTCACTCACGGCGCTGCCGATCATCGAGACGCAGGCCGGCGACGTTTCGGCCTACATCCCCACCAACGTGATCTCGATCACCGACGGGCAGATCTACCTCGAGCCCGACCTCTTCAACTCGGGCGTCCGGCCCGCGGTGAACGTGGGGATCTCGGTGTCCCGCGTCGGGGGCGCGGCCCAGGTGAAAGCGATGAAGAAGGTCGCCGGGCGGCTCCGTCTCGATCTCGCCCAGTTCCGCGCCATGGAAACCTTCGCGCAGTTCGCCTCCGACCTCGACGCCGCCACCCAGCAGCAGCTGGCGCGCGGGCAGCGCACGGTCGAGGTGCTCAAGCAGCCCCAGTACCAGCCGGTGCCGGTCGAGCGCCAGATCATCGCGATCTACGCCGTGACCAACGGCTTCCTGGACCACCTCGAGGTGGACGACGTCAGAAAGTGGGAGCGCGGCTTCCTCGCCTTCACCGAGAGCCGCTTTGACGACGTGCTGATCGGTCTGCGGCAGGAGGGGCAGCTCACCGAGGACATCGAAGGGCGGCTGCGGTCGTGCATCGAGGAGTACAACGAGGTATTCGCCGTCGAGCACGGGGCGGTGGGAGCGGGAGCGGCCTGACGTGGCCCAGGCTCGTGAGGTCCTCCGGCGGATCAAGTCCGTAAGGAACACGCGCAAGATCACGCGCACGATGGAGCTGATCGCCACCTCCAAGCTGAAGCGCGCCATGGATCGCATGGTCGCCGCGCGGCCGTACAGCGACGCGCTCGGCGAATTGCTGCGAAGCCTGCGCGCGCCGGGGCTGGAGCAGGATCATCCGCTGCTGCGGCAGCCGGCCGAAACCAGACGCGCCGCCATCCTGCTGCTGACCGCCAACCGCGGATTCTGCGGCGCCTTCAACGCGAATCTGATCCGCGAGGCGCGGACGAAGCTGGAGGAGCTTGAGGCCGCCGGGGTGGAAACCGAGCTTCACATCGCCGGCAAGAAGGGACTCACCTTTTTCCGCTTCCGCGGCAGGGCGGTCGCCTCGTCGACGATAGCGATCGGCGACGCGCCCACCCCGGAGGACGCAGATGGCTTGATTGCTCCGGTGAGGGACAAGTTCAAGTCCGGCGCCCTCGACGCCGTCTACCTGGTGAGCGCGAAATTCCGCTCGGCGATGTCCACGCCGCCCCGCACGCAACTCGTGCTGCCGGTGGAGCCGAAGGAGGGCGCCCGCTCGGTGGACGCCTTCATCGTGTCGCCTCCGCCCGTCAAGCTCGTGGGGCGGATTCTGCCGCGCTACCTGACCAGCGTCGTGTACCGGGCGCTGGTCGAGAACGCCGCCGGCGAGCAGGGCGCGCGCCGCGCCGCAATGAAGAGCGCGACCGACAACGCGGGCGAGATGATCGACACCCTCACCCGCAGCTACAACAGAGCGCGCCAGGCGCAGATCACCCAGGAGATCGCCGAGATCGTGGGTGGCGCCGCGGCGCTGGAGTGATGAACCGGCCGGAAGGACGAAACGCCGCACACGGAGGCGGCTGGAGAAAACGAGAACATGGCTGACAACAACATCGGGCGAGTCGTCCAGGTCATCGGACCCGTGCTGGACGTGGAGTTCGACCAGCGGCATCTGCCAGAGATCCACAACGCGCTGAGCCTTGCCGGCGAGACCGAGTCGGGCCGGAAGATAGACCTGGTGGCCGAGGTGCAGCAGCACATCGGCCGCTCCCAGGTCCGCGCCGTGTCGATGAGCTCGACAGACGGCGTGCAGCGGGGCATGGATGTCGTGGACACGGGGCGCGCGATCGCGGTGCCGGTCGGAAAGCCGGCGCTGGGGCGGATCCTCAACGTCCTCGGCGAGCCGGTCGACGAGCAGGGTCCGGTCACAAGTCCCGACGGCGAGCCGATCGAGCGGTGGCCGATCCATCGCCTGGCGCCCCGCTTCGACAACCTCGAGCCCAAGACCGAGATCTTCGAGACGGGGATCAAGGTCGTCGATCTTCTTGCGCCCTACGTGAAGGGCGGCAAGACCGGCCTCTTCGGCGGCGCCGGCGTGGGTAAGACGGTCATCATCATGGAGCTGATCAACAACATCGCCATGGAGCACGGGGGCCGCTCGGTCTTTGCCGGGGTGGGGGAGCGGACCCGCGAGGGCAACGACCTGTGGATCGAGATGAAGGAATCCGGCGTGCTCGAGTCGACCGCGCTGGTCTACGGGCAGATGAACGAGCCCCCCGGATCCCGCCTGCGCGTGGGCCTGTCCGCCCTGACCGTCGCCGAGTACTTCCGCGACGTGGAGAAGCAGGACGTGCTCCTCTTCATCGACAACATCTTCCGCTTCACGCAGGCCGGCTCCGAGGTCTCGGCGCTGCTCGGGCGGATGCCCTCGGCGGTGGGGTACCAGCCCACCCTGGAGACCGAGATGGGCGAACTCCAGGAGCGCATCACCTCCACCCGCGAAGGTTCGATCACGTCGGTGCAGGCGATCTATGTGCCCGCGGACGATCTGACCGACCCGGCTCCCGCGGCCGCCTTCGCGCACCTCGACGCCACGACGGTCCTGTCGCGCTCGATCTCGGAGAAGGGCATCTACCCCGCGGTGGATCCGCTCGATTCGTCTTCGCGTATCCTCGATCCGCAGTTCATCGGCGACCGCCACTACGAGGTGGCCGGGCGCGTCAAGGAAATCCTGCAGCGCTACAAGGACCTCCAGGACATCATCGCGATTCTCGGAATGGACGAGCTGAGCGAGGAGGACAAGATCATCGTCGGCCGCGCGCGCCGGATCGAGCGCTTCCTGTCGCAGCCGTTCTTCGTGGCGACCGCGTTCACCAACATCCCCGGCTGCTACGTGCGCCTCGAGGAGACGATCGAGTCCTTCGAGCGGGTCGCCGCGGGCGAATTCGACCACCTTCCCGAGCAGGCGTTCTTCATGAAGGGCGGCATCGACCAGGTGATCGAGGCGGCGGCCGAGATGGGCGTGGAGGTCTGATAGCATGGCAAGGGCCATGGATCTGCGCGTCGTCACGCCCGCTGCGGTCGTCTTCGAGGGGACCGCGCGTTCCCTCGTCGCGCCTGCCTGGGACGGACTGGTGGGCATCCTTCCCGGGCATGCGCCCTTCCTCACGCTGCTCGGAAGCGGTCGGCTGGAGATCGATCCCGGGTCGGAAGCGGGGCAGTCGTTCGCGCTGTCGGGCGGCGTGATGAAGGTGGAGGACAACGAGGTCACCGTTTTGGCGGACCGCGTCGACGCTTCCTGATCGCCCAGGGGCCGCGGAGACAGAATACATGCGCCTCGACCTCCACATGCACACCAACTTCTCGGACGGGGTCCATCCGCCGGAGAAGGTCGTGTCCATGGCGATCGCCGGCGGCCTCGACGCGATCGCGATCACCGACCACGACAACACCCAGGGGGTCGTCCCCGCCCAGCGCGCCGCGCAGGGCCGGATCCGTGTCATTCCCGGGGTGGAGTTGAGCGCGCGCTGGCGCGGTGAGTCGATTCACGTGCTCGGCTATTTCGTCGACCCTGCGGCCGAGTCGCTTCTCGACCACTACCGCGACCTGCACGCCCGCCGCGACACGCGCATGCGCAGGATTGTCGGGCGGCTGGCGGAGCAGGGCGTCCACCTGCCATTGGGCCGGGTCGGCGCTCAGCGGGCGTCCGGCGTGGTTCCATACACGCGTCCCCATCTTGCCCGCGCGCTGGTGCGGGAAGGCTACGCTTCCAGCGTCTCCGATGCCTTCAACCGCTATATCGGAGCTGATTGCCCCGCCTACGTTCTGGTCGAATCGCCGACTCCCGAAGAGGTGATCCAGAGCATCCGCGAGGCCGGAGGCGTTGCCGTGTGGGCGCATCCCCCCCTCGGACTGGTCGACGAACTCCTGCCCCGCATGGCCGATGCCGGGCTGGGCGGGCTGGAGGCGCATCGGCCCTGGTCAGCCGGGGTGCGGGAGGCCGTGGCGGCGCACGCGCGCCGGGCAGGGCTGTTCGCAACGGGGGGTTCGGATTGGCACGGCCGCGACAGCGACCCCAAACTGGGGAGCTTCTTCGTGTCCGAAGACGACGTGCGCGAGTTCCTGGAAGCGGGTGGAGCCGCAGGGTAGACCGGTGGCCAGAACCGGCTGTTGACTTCCCCTGCGCCTTGACTACCTTTTAAGTCTTTCCGCGCTGCGCCTCGGGCGGACTCACGCCCGGGTGCCCCCGACGTCACGCCGGAGCGCGGTACGGGTGTTTGAAAATCAGGGTAGAAGGAAGTACTAGAGCCTTAGGTCGCTCTGGTTGTCCGACGGCAGGAGTGCTCCGCCTGGAGCGTCCGGCCACGGGACGACCGAGCGTACGTGTTGGAAAGGCGACGGTGGACGAGCCCGAGAGTACTGGGTGGACACGGTCGGCGCGGAGACGCGGCCGGTTGGCGTTCGCTCGAGGAAGAGGGCTGGTCAAGCGAGAAAGTGCGCACGGTGGATGCCTTGGCACAGGCCGGCGATGAAGGACGTGGCAAGCTGCGAAAAGCCTCGGGGAGTTGCAAGCAAGCTGAGATCCGGGGGTGTCCGAATGGGGAAACCCGGCGGGAGCGATCCCGTCACCCTTCACAGGGAGCCAACCCAGGGAACTGAAACATCTAAGTACCTGGAGGAAAAGAAATCAATCGAGATTCCCAGAGTAGCGGCGAGCGAAAAGGGAAGAGCCCAAACCCGGGTGGGGTGACTCAACCGGGGGTTGTGGGGCCGCATCACACAGGTGAACCGAAGCATAGCGGAACGGTACTGGAACGTACGACCGCAGAGGGTGAGAGTCCCGTATGCGAAATGCGAGTAGGCGATCCGATGCGGACCCCGAGTAGGCCGGGACACGTGAAACCCTGGCTGAATCCGGGAGGACCATCTTCCAAGGCTGAATACGAGCCTGTGACCGATAGTGAAGAGTACCGTGAGGGAAAGGTGAAAAGAACGCCTGACGGCGAGTGAAATAGACCCTGAAACCGTGTGCATACAAGCGGTCGGAGCCCGACCCGAGTCTTCGGACAAGGGGATGGGTGACGGCGTGCCTTTTGCATTATGATCCGGCGAGTTACTCCTCATGCGCGAGGTTAAGGGCCTCAGGTCCGGAGCCGAAGCGAAAGCGAGTCTGAACAGGGCGACGAGTGCATGGGGGTAGACCCGAAACCGAAGCGATCTATCCATGGCCAGGGTGAAGCCGGGGTAACACCTGGTGGAGGCCCGAACCGTTGTGGGTTGAAAACTGCTCGGATGAGCTGTGGATAGGGGTGAAAGGCCAATCAAGCTCGGAGATAGCTGGTTCTCCCCGAAATATATTTAGGTATAGCCTCAGGTAATTGTCTCGAGGAGGTAGAGCACTGGATGGGATAGGGGCCTTACCAGGTTACCGAACTCAACCAAACTCCGAATACCTCAGAGATGTATCCTGGGAGTCAGTGAGCGGGCGATAATGTCCGGTCGCGAGAGGGAAAGATCCCAGACCGTCAGCTAAGGCCCCCAAATCCGTGCTAAGTGAGAAAGGATGTGGATGTGCAGAGACAGCTAGGAGGTTGGCTTAGAAGCAGCAATTCCTTTAAAGAGTGCGTAATAGCTCACTAGTCAAGTGGATCCGCGCCGATAATGGTCGGGACTCAAGCACGGTGCCGAAGCTACGGATGACGAAAGTCATGGTAGGGGAGCATTCCCTGGTCAGTGAAGCGGACCCGGAAGGGCATCCGTGGAGAGCAGGGAAGAGAGCATGCCGGAATGAGTACGCGATAAACAGGGTGAGAATCCCTGTCACCGAAAGCCTAAGGGTTCCGGAGCCAGGCTTATCCGCTCCGGGTTAGTCGGTCCCTAAGCCGAGGCCGAAGGGCGTAGGCGATGGGAAACAGGTTAATATTCCTGTACCGTTCAGGTAGCGTTCGACCATGAGGGGGGACGCGGAAGTGACAGGACCGTCGGGTGGTGGAATATCCGATGTAAGGTGGTAGGCGATGAGAGGGAATAAAACACCTCTTTAGCCGAGCGCCGATGCCGAAGGGACAATAGTCCCGCAAAGGGTCCGTAATCATGCCGCCGAGAAAAGCCTCGCATGGGAGGTGCCTGGACGACCGTACCGCAAACGGACACACGTAGGCGAGGCGAGTAGCCTAAGGTGCTCGAGTGATCCGCGGAGAAGGAACTCGGCAAAATGTCCCCGTAACTTTGGGAGAAGGGGAGCCTGCAGTAGGTGAACCACGACGCGTGGGGAGCCGACCCAGGCCGCAGAGAATCGGCCCAAGCGACTGTTTATTAAAAACACAGGTGTCTGCAAAGTCGGTCAAGACGACGTATAGGCACTGACGCCTGCCCGGTGCCGGAAGGTTAAAGGGAGGTGTTAGAGGCAACTCGAAGCTCTGAACTGAAGCCCCGGTAAACGGCGGCCGTAACTATAACGGTCCTAAGGTAGCGAAATTCCTTGTCGGGTAAGTTCCGACCTGCACGAATGGCGTAACGACTTGGGCGCTGTCTCCTCCGCGAGCTCGGCGAAATTGGAGTATCGGTGAGGATACCGATTACCCGCGACAGGACAAAAAGACCCCGTGCACCTTTACTGCAGCCTGTCATTGGGTCTTGGCTTTGCATGTGTAGGATAGGTGGGAGACTATGAACCGTTCTCGCCAGGGGACGGGGAGTCACTGGTGAAATACCACCCTTACAATGTTGAGGCTCTAACCCAGGGGAGTGAATCCTCCTCGGGGACAGTGGCAGGTGGGTAGTTTGACTGGGGCGGTCGCCTCCCAAAGAGTAACGGAGGCGCGCAAAGGTTCCCTCAGCGCGGTCGGCAATCGCGCGAAGAGTGCAAAGGCATAAGGGAGCTTGACTGCGAGACCGACGGGTCGAGCAGGAACGAAAGTTGGCCTTAGTGATCCGGCGGTTCCGAATGGAAGGGCCGTCGCTCAACGGATAAAAGGTACGCCGGGGATAACAGGCTTATCGCCCCCGAGAGTTCACATCGACGGGGCGGTTTGGCACCTCGATGTCGGCTTATCGCATCCTGGGGCTGAAGAAGGTCCCAAGGGTCGGGCTGTTCGCCCGTTAAAGCGGTACATGAGCTGGGTTTAGAACGTCGTGAGACAGTTCGGTCTGTATCCGTCGTGGGCGTTGGAGTATTGAGGGGAGCTGCTCCTAGTACGAGAGGACCGGAGTGGACTGACCACTCGTGTACCGGCTGTTCCGCCAGGGGCATCGCCGGGTAGCGACGTCGGGAAGGGATAACCGCTGAAAGCATCTAAGTGGGAAGCCCCCCCCAAGATGAGTACTCCCAGGACCCTTCGGGGTCCGCGAAGGGCCGTGCGAGACTAGCACGTTGATAGGCGGCAAGTGGAAGCGTGGCAACACGTGCAGCTGAGCCGTACTAATGGCCCGACAGGCTTGACCAGCATCCTCCTCCACGAATTTTCGGCACGTACCCTGAGGTTCCGTACTTCCTTCTGCCCATGAACGTTGGCTGGTGGCCAGAGCGCAGGGGTCACACCCGATCCCATCCCGAACTCGGAAGTTAAGTCCTGCCGCGCGGATGGTACTGCTGGGGCGACCCGGTGGGAGAGTACGTCGCTGCCAGCCTGCCTTGCGAACGCCCTGCCCGGAATGAGCATCCCCGGGCAGGGCGTTCATGTTTGGTGGCTACGGCTGCCGGGGAGATGCGGTGCGCAGGAAGGAACGGACGGTGCGGTCGGGCTGCGGGCTGGCCATCACCTCACCCACCACCGCGCATCCGGCGGCCCCCGCGGCAAACACCTCACGGGCTCGCTCGGCAGTGATCCCCCCGATGCCGACCACCGGTACATTGACGGAGCGAACCACCTCGGCGAGGCGGGAGACACCGATGGCGGCCCCTGCGCCAGCCTTGGTGCGCGTCCGATACACCGTGCCGCAGCCGATATAGTCGGCGCCGCGGGCGACCGCCTCCCGGGCCGCGGCGGGTTCATCGGCGGAATAGCCGATCAGGAAACCGGGCGGGGCGATGCGACGTGCCGCATCCACGGGAAGGTCGTCCGGTCCGAGATGGACGCCATCGGCGCCGACCGCGAGCGCGAGGTCGATCCGGTCGTTTACGAATAGCAGCGCGCCCGCACTGCGCGTCAGATCGCGAAGCTCGCGGGCGAGTGGAAGCACATCCAGTGGCGGCAGGTGCTTTTCGCGCAGCTGGACGGCCGGAGCACCGGCGCGCAGGGCGCCGCCGACGACCGCGGCAGCTCCCCTGGGGCCCGCCAACTCCCGGTCGGTAATCACCACCAGCCGAAGTCGGTGTGCCAGCGTCCCCGGAGGCATGGGTGCCGCGGGCATTCGAATCTGGGGTTGGCTCCCGGTAGCCTCGTGCGGCTAGGGGCTCCCCGAGCTCTCCCGGCGGACCTCCAGGCGCGCGTTGTTGTGCTCGCGCAGTGTCCGGGTAAAGACGTGTTCGCCGTTCCGCCTGGCCACGAAGTACAGGTATTCCGTGTCGGCGGGCGCAAGGGCCGCGTCGAGGGCGGCGGCCCCGGGAGCGCCGATCGGGCCAGGGGGCAGGCCGGCGTGGGTATAGGTGTTGTACGGATGGTCCGCGACCGAGTCCATCGCGGCGTAGAGCAGCCGCGGCCGGTGCCCGCCGAGCGCGTAGAGCACCGTCGGGTCGGCCTGCAGCCGCATCCCGATGCGAAGCCGGTTGTGATACACGCTGGAGATCGTCGGCATTTCGCCCGGGAAAACGGCCTCGGCCTGGATGATCGATGCCAGGGTAACGAGTTCGCCTTCGGTCAGCCCGCTTGCTTCAAGCTGCTCGCGTCGCTCGGGCGTCCAGTAGACGCGGTACGCCTCGGTCATGGTCGCGATCACGGTCTCGATCCGGATTCCCTCGGCGAACCGATAGGTGTCGGGGAAGAGATATCCCTCGAGTCCGGGACCGGGCACTTCCCAATCGACGTGCACCGCGGTCCCGGTGAGGCGGTCGGCTACGGCAGCGGAATCGGAACCCGTGGTGGCCGCGATTCGGGGAGCCATGCCTTCGATGGTGAGGCCCTCGGGAATGGTCATCGGATGCGTGACGACCCGGCCCGTTGTGAGGATGTCGAGTATGCGGCGGAACGGGGCGCCGCGTTCGATCCGGTAGGTGCCCGACTTGATGGAGTGGTCCATGTCGCGGAAGCGGGCGTACGCATGGATGAAGAGCCGCTGGCCGATCACCCTCCGGGACTGAAGCGAGTCGAGGGCCTCGGAGAAGGTCGCGCCCTCGGGAATCGTGACCACCGCTTCGCCCGGTGGCAGCTCGCCGGTGCAGGCAGCAAGGATCAGGGCAGCAAGAACGGTGCTGCACGCCTTCCATCGGCGGTCAGGTGTGGTCTTTCCGATTTGGCTCACTTCCACGGCGGGGGGCAGCCCGACGGGCGTCGAGCCAGTCCTGCAGGAAGATCGCGGCTGCTCCGGCATCGATTCTGGCCTTGTCCTCTCTTGCCTTGCGCGGCAGCCCGATCGACCGAATGCGCGCCTCCGCCTCCGCCGAGGAATACCGCTCGTCCATGAAGAACACCCGGAGCCCGCTCCGCTCTTCAAGCTGCCGACCGAAGGCTCTGATCTCGGTGGTCCAATCATTCTCGCCTCCGGCGGCATCGAGGGGAAGCCCGACCACCACGGCTTCCACGTCGTGGTCGCGCACCAACTCGATGATTGCGGCGATCGGGGGACGCTTGCCGGCCCGCCGCTTCAGAGTCGTGAGCGGCGAGGCGAGTGTGCCCGTGAAATCGCTGATCGCGACGCCGATGCGGCGCAGACCGTAGTCGAGGGCAAGGATGCGGCGGGGCACTTCAATCGGGGTCGTCATTCCCAATGGTCTGCTCGCAGACAGGTTTCGGCAACCATCCGGGTCGCCTATCATGCTGTCCGGCGGAACCCCACCCAACCTCTCTCATCCCACCCCCAGGGCACTCCCATGCAACTCGGCGCGTTCTCGATCAGCCTTGCCGTCAAGGATCTGGAAACCTCTCGTTCCTTCTACGAGAAACTCGGCTTTGCGGTCACCGGCGGCGATGGCGAGCGATACCTCATGATGATCAACGGAACGACCATCATCGGGCTCTTTCAGGGACTGTTCGACAGGAACATCCTCACCTTCAACCCGGGGCTCGCGCAGGACACGTCCCGAACCCCCGATTTTACCGACGTGCGCGACATTCGAGCGTCGCTGATCGCGGACGGGATCGAGATGACCACCGATACAGCTGCCGATGGGACGGGGCCCGCAAGCATCGTATTCGTCGATCCCGACGGGAATCCCGTGCTCGTGGACCAGTTTTTCCCGAGGCCGGGGGCCGAAGAGGAGGCTTAGCCGGTTCGTACCCGGCTACTGCCGCCGGTCAGCGTCCGCTGCCGTCTTCCTTCCCGGAAGGCTCTTCGCTGGACTTGGTGAAGATCTGGATCACACCGTTCGCGGCTTCGCTGCCGTAATGCTGCCTGGCCGCGTCGCCCTTGAGCACCTCGATCCGGTCAATCTGATCGGGCTTCACGAGGTCCAGGGCTTCGGCCTGGGACCCGTCCACGCGGACGCCGTCGATGTAGATGACCGGCCGGGCGCGAGGCGACGCACCGCTCACCCCGCGGATTCGGATGCTTGCGCGGTCTTCGGAGGCCTCTGCGGTTCCGGTCACCACGATCTCGCGAACTTCCTGCGCCCGCTCCATTGCCTGTGCAAGCGCCTGCTGTGCCTCGACCACCGCCTGCTGCCGTGCCTGCGCCCGCTCCAGCTCCGCCGCCGGGCTCTTCGAAGCTTGCGTCGCGAACACGGTGCCGATCACTCCCACGGCGCCGGCTCCGAGGATCAATGCGATGTTTCGTAGATCGTCCCGTCGGTTCCTCATCAGGCAACTCCTGTCATGTCGGCATGGATTGGCACTGGCCCGCTCGTACTGTAAACATACGCGGGCGCGCGCCGCAACTTACCGCAGCCGCAGCGCATCGGCATTCACCGCGAAGCGGCCGCGCGCGGCCGAGAGCAGCCCGGTCTGCACCAGAAAGCCGAGATCCCGCCTGAGCGTCCGCTCCGACAGCCCCGAGTACAGGCGCGAGATCCGGGCATTCAGCCCTGGAATGTCCTCCAGCTCGCAGCTCCCTTCGAGCGGAAGCGCCAGCATGAGTTCGCGCCTGCGGCGGAAGACCGACCGCTTGCGGTGTGCGTGCCCCTCGAAGCGGTCGAGCACGAATCCGCGCCAGGCGCTCTCGAAGTGTGCGCGCCTGACCGAGTCGCAGAGATCGGCCAGGCCGCCGCGCAGCCCTTCGACGGCGTAGGAGATGAACGAAGTCAGCGACCGCTCCCGCGTGGCAAGCCGAAACTGACGGAGGTATTCGGGCCGGGACGAGGCGTAGAAGGTGCCGGGGATCCGGGCGGCGATGGCCGGATAGCCGGCGTCCAGTAGAACACAGGCCTCGGCGAGGCGGGCGGTTCGGCCGTTGCCGACGCCGAACGGGCGGATCCACAGGAGGTATATGTGGGTGACGAGTGCGCGGATCACGGCGCTGCCCGGATCGCTGCCCCCGCCTGCCGGGGGGAAGTCGCGGTCGAGCCAGCTGAAGAGCCCGGCGGTCAGTTCGGGGACCTGGTCCGCGCGCGGCGTCGGGTAGTCGGCGCTTGCCGGGCCGGTGCGGAATTCGCCGGCTCCGGCTTCGGCAATGCGGCCCGCTCCCCCCCGGGCCATGCGGTGCAGGCGGAACAACCGCTCCACGCCCGCGGCTTCCCCGCCTTCCGTTCCGGCCAGCTCGATCACGGCTTGCGCCTCGTCGGATGCATCCTCCTCGACCAGCCGCGCCTGCAACTCCGGCCGCACCGGCGTAGATCGGATGGCCGAGACCAGGGCATCGCACTCGCCGAGCTGGTAGCGCGTCTTCGGCGAGACCCCCCAATGACGGCGGTAGCGGATGTGTGACGACTGCGGTATCAAGGCTTCGATTGCCCCCTCTCGCCGCCCCCGACAGATTCCGTGACGGATTCAGGCGAATCGCTGTCAACGAATCTGCTACATTCACAGGTTCACCCGCTACCCGGAGGCAAACCGCGTGTCCGCATACCAGTACGCCACAGTTCCATCCGCCGGTGAGAGGATCAGCGGCACCACGGATCAGCTGGCCGTTCCCGACCGTCCGATCATCCCGTTCATCGAGGGCGACGGGATCGGGCCCGACATCTGGGCGGCGACCCGCAATGTCGTGGACGCTGCGGTGGCGAAGTCGTACGGAGGAGCGCGCCAGATCGCCTGGATGGAGGTGTTCGCCGGTGAGAAGGCGCACGAGATCGCCGGTGAATGGCTGCCCACGGAGACGCTCGACGCGCTGACCGGGTTCAAGGTCGCGATCAAGGGGCCGCTCACGACGCCCGTGGGCGGGGGCATCCGCTCCCTCAACGTGACGCTGCGCCAGGTGCTCGACCTGTACTCCTGCGTGCGTCCGGTGCGGTGGATCCCGGGGGTGCCGTCGCCGGTGCGGGAGCCGGAGAAGGTCGACATGGTCGTCTTCCGCGAGAACACCGAGGACGTCTACGCCGGGATCGAGTGGGTGTCGGGTTCCGACGAGGCGAACCGGGTGCGCGACTTCCTGCGGGGAGAGATGGGCTCGTCGATCCGCGAGCTGAGCGGGATCGGGATCAAGCCGATCAGCCCATTCGGCACGAAGCGCCACGTGGCGGCCGCGATCCGGTATGCCCTGGCCCGCGGGAGGGACTCGGTGACCCTGATGCACAAGGGCAACATCATGAAGTACACCGAGGGGGCCTTCCGGGACTGGGGCTACGAGGTGGCGGCGGAGCAGTTCGCCGACTCGACCGTGCCCGAGTCACGGCTGTGGGAGGGGGAGGAAGCGAACGGCCGCGTGGTCGTCAAGGATCGCATCGCGGATTCGATGTTCCAGCAGGTGCTGCTGCGCCCCGGCGAGTACTCGGTCGTCGCGACCCCGAACCTCAACGGCGACTACCTGTCGGACGCCTGCGCCGCTCAGGTCGGGGGGCTCGGGATGGCCCCGGGCGCCAACATCGGCGATGTGGTCGCGCTCTTCGAGGCGACGCATGGGACCGCCCCCAAGTACGCGGGGCTGAACAGGGTCAACCCTGGCTCGCTGATCCTCTCGGCCGGGATGATGCTCGAGCACCTCGGCTGGGACGAAGCCGCGCGCGCGATCGACCGGGGGTTGGAGGGCGCGGTGCGGGCCCGCATGGTGACCTACGACCTGGAGCGGCAGATGGAGGGCGCCACGAAGGTGTCGACCTCGCGGTTCGGCGAGACCATCGTCGCCCACATGTAGCTGAAGCGGGACGGACGGCGCACGATGCGGCTGGAGACATACACGGGGGCGCCCGAGCAGGTCGAGACGCCGCTGATGGTCGTGCTCGTTCCGTCGGAGCTGGATTTCGAGGAGCTGGCGGGGCTGAGCGGGGCGACCGGCGGCGTGCTGACCCGGGCGGTCGCGTCGGGAGACTTCCGCGGGCGGGAGGGGGATCGATCCCTGGGATACCGGCAGGGCGGCCACGGGCCCGAACGCGTGATCTTCGCAGGGGTCGGGCCCCGTGAGGGTCTTGACGACGAGAAGTTGCGCGCGGCAGCCGGCCGGGCCGTCCGGGCGGCCGAAGCATCCCGCCTCCGATCGCTGGCGCTGTGCCTCTCGCATCTTGGTCCCGAGGTCGATCCGAGGTGGGTCCAGGCCGCGGCGGAGGGGCTGGTGCTGGCGTCGTGGCGCTTTGACGAGCTGAGGTCGCCACCCACCGCGGGAGCCGAGTCCGATGACCGGCCGCCGCGTGTCGAGTTCGCGGTGGTGGTGGCCGAGCCGTCGCGGGGGCTCGAACCCGGCGTCGAGGTCGGGCATGCCTTCGCAACGGGGGAAAACCGGGCCCGCACACTGCAGGCGAGGCCCGGGAACGTCGCCACCCCCACGCAGCTTGCGGCCGAGGCCGAGCGGATCGCGGGCGAGACCGGATTGCGGCTCGAGGTCCTCGGCCCCGACGAGATGAAGGCACAGGGAATGGGTGCGCTCCTCTCGGTGGCGCAGGGCTCGGACGAGGAGCCGCGGCTCATTGTGCTCCGCCATGACGGGGGCGATGCGGGGGCCGCGCCGCTGGTGCTCGTAGGAAAGGGGCTGACCTTCGACGCAGGCGGCATCTCGATCAAGCCGGCGAAGGGCATGGAGGACATGAAGTACGACATGTCCGGAGGCGCGGCGGTCCTGGGGGCGATGCTTGCGATCGGACGCCTGGGCGTCGCCGCAAACGTGATCGGCGTCGTGCCCAGTTCGGAAAACCTGCTGAATGGGTCGGCGACGAAGCCGGGCGATGTGGTCTTCAGCCGGGCGGGCAAGTCGATCGAGGTGATCAACACGGATGCCGAGGGCCGGCTGATCCTGGCCGACGCGCTCGACTACGCGGCCGGGTGGAATCCCGCCGCGATCGTGGACTGCGCCACCCTCACCGGCGCATGCGTCATCGCGCTGGGACATCACCGCTCGGCGGTTCTCGGCAACGACGAAGACCTCGTTGCGGAGGTGCGAGGCGCGGGTGACCGGGCGGGGCAGCCCTGCTGGCCGCTCCCCCTCGACGAGGAGTACCGGAAGCAACTCAAGAGCGATTTCGCAGATCTCAAGAACGTCGGCGGGCGTCCGGCGGGTACGATTACGGCCGCCTGCTTCCTCTCCGAATTCGTCGGAAACACGCCTTGGGCCCACCTGGACATCGCCGGAACGGCATACGGCAAAACGAAAAAGCCCTATCTGAGGGACGGACCCAACGGCACGCCCTGTCGTCTGTTGCTCGAATGGGTGCGTGCGAGGGCCGGACTCTGAAACGCATGAGGGGACGGGGACTCGCGCCCGCATATGGATTGGCCCTGGCCCTCGTCGCTTCGCCGGCCGCTGCGCAGGAGCCGCCGGATACCCTGCAGGTCCCGCCGGACTCGGTGATCCAGGACTCGGCGGTGGTAGCCGACTCGCTTCTGGCCGATTCGCTGGTTGCGGATTCGCTTCTTGCCGATTCGCTTACGGCCGACTCGGTCGAGGTCGACAGCCTGCCCCCTCCACCCGTCCTTCCCGCCCTGCGCGATCCCACGCCGGCGGGGAACCTCACGGGGGTCTGGGAATGGGACCGCGACCAGCTGATGAGTGCGCGCGGCCAGACGCTCTGGGAGTTGCTCAGTGAGATCCCCGGCCTTCTGACGATCCGAAGCGGTGATTTCGGGGCCGCCGTGGCGGTGTTTCCCATCGGACACTCGGGCGGCGGAATCCGGGTGTATCACGACGGGGTCGAACATCTTCCGCTGGAGGGCGCCGTGCCCGACCTGTCGCGCATCCCCGTGTCCGGTCTGGAGCGGGTGCGGGTGGTTCGCCGCCCGGGTGCGCTGGAGGTGCACCTCTTCCGCTATGAACACTCTTCCCCCGAGGCGCTCACGCTCGTCGAAGCGGGGACCGGCGACCTCGACACCAACCTGCTCAGGGCCACCTTCTCCTTCCCCCGGGTCGTGGCGGGAAAGGCTGCCGTGGCGATCGAACGGCTGGACACCAAGGGACGAGAGATGCCGGGTGCGGTGACGGGCGTGTGGTTCCGCTACAGCCTCCACCACGGGGATGCTGCGGGGATCCGCTTCGAGACGCGGCGCATGGCCGCCGAGCGGGACATCTTCACGGAGTCTCCCGGGACCGTGAACCGCTCCGATTGGACCCTGCAGGGAGTGTGGGCCCCGGCTGAAGGGGTTCTGACCGAGGCCTGGGGGACGAGGGGCTCGGTTTCGACCGGAGACAGTACCCGGGCGTTCCCTTTCCTGGCGGAGTCGCGCGGACAGTACGGAGCCCGGGTGTCGGCGGCCGGGGGACCGCTGTGGGGACGAGCCACCGCACGCTTCAACGACGGAGAGGGAATCGCCGACCGCGAGCTTTCGGCAGAGGTAGCGGTTGTCTCGCAGCGATGGGGGGGAGTCAACGCCCGCTTCAGGCGCGAGTCGTGGGGCGAGTCCTCCGGGGGCGGACACGACCTGGCTGCCTGGGCAACGCCGATCCCGCAGGTGGCGTTCTTCGCCGAGCGGGGCGGCGGCTCGCGTTCGGTGCCGTACCTGAATCCGCTCCCGCCCGAGGCGCCGGAAGACACCACCGCGATCACGGGAGAAGATCCGGACTCGATGGAGGCCGGACCGTCCAGTCGCTTCACGGAGCGCAGCGGCACGCGATTGGGGGTCCGCGCGGGCTGGCGCTCCATCGAGCTCTCCGGAGCCCGGGTGTCGGCCCAGGCCGATTCCATCTGGCCCACCCAGCTCCTCTTCGATCGGGGAGGGCTCGTCGTGTCGCAGCCACGGCGACAGGGGTGGGAGCTCACGGGAAGAGTCCCGCTGTGGCCGCGCGGTCTGGACTTCGTGGGCGAGGTGCAGCTCTGGGAACCCGCGGACTCGATCGATGCGGTGTACTTTCCCGACCACGTCTATCGCGGCAGCCTTTCCTTCCACAGGGTGTTCCGCGAAAGCGGCAACTTCGAACTCTGGGTGGATCTGGGGGCACAGGGACGCTCGCCGATGAACGTGCCGCTGGGCGTGCCTCCCGATCCGGACACGACCGCCATGGCTCCGCCGGGAGTTGCGCTCCATGCGTACGCACGCGACGACGAACCGGAACTGGTGCCCGATGTCGTCCCCTTCTACCAGAACTGGTACTTCCGGCTGCAGATGCGCTTCCTGACCCTCAATATCTTCGCGACCGTCGAGAACCTCACACTCAGGCGCAACAACCAGGATGTCCCGGGGAGACTTCTGGCCGGAACCCGGAGCTTCTACGGGGTCCGCTGGACGTTCTGGAACTAGCAGTGGAGTCACGATGATACGGAGCATGACGGGCTACGGAGCCGCGGAGGCGGAGTTGCCCGACGGCAGGATCCTCCGCGCCGAGATACGGACGGTCAACCACCGGAATCTTAGCGTTTCGGCGAGGATGCCCCGGGGGTGGGAGGGCCTGAGACCGCAGCTTCTGGAATCGGTGCGCAATGCACTGGCCCGCGGAAGCGTCTCGGTAACGGTCACATGCGGGGCAGAGGCGGAAGACGACCCCGGGATGCCCGGACTGGACATGGAAAGGGCACGCCGGTATGTCGACCTGCTGACCGCTGCGGGCGATGCGCTGGATGTGGGGGGACGCCTCGACCTCAACACGCTGGCGGCGCTGCCCGGTGTGCTGCGATCCCGGGATGGACCCGTCGGGGAAGCCGAAGCGGACGAAGCAGCGTTGGGCGACTGCATTGACAGGGCGCTCGCGGGCGTGGTGGAGATGCGCGAAGGCGAGGGGCGCAGGCTCGAGGAGGTGCTGCGGGCGAGCGTCGCCACGATCGTCGAAGAGGTCGAGGTGGCTGCGGCCAGGGCGCCGCGACGGCTGGTGCGTGAGCGGGATCGTCTGCGGGCGCGCATCGCGGAGCTGGCGGGGGACGTCGAGGTGGACGAAGACCGCCTGGCGCGCGAAATCGCCTATCTTGCGGAGAAGTGGGACATAGCGGAGGAGCTGGAGCGGCTTCGCTCCCATGTCGCGCTGTTCCGCGAGAGCCTGGCCGGTGACGGGGAGCGGGGTGGGCGCAAGACGGGCAAGCGGCTGGGATTCGTGGTGCAGGAGATGCACAGGGAGGCGAATACGCTGGGCGCGAAGGCCAACGATGCCGCGATCTCGGCGTCCGCGATCGCGATCAGGGAAGAGCTGGAACGGCTGCGCGAGCAACTGGAGAATGTGGAGTGAAGGCGCAGATCCTCGTTCTGGTTGGCCCGTCGGGCGCCGGCAAGACGACGATTGCGACGCGGCTCGTGCGCGACTGCCCGGACCGGTTCACCCTTTCCGTGTCGGCGACCACGCGCAGGCCGCGGGCGGGGGAGCGCACGGGCAGGGAGTACCACTTCGTGACGCGCGGCGAGTTCGAGGCGATGGCTGCCGCCGGAGAGCTGATCGAGTGGGCGGAGGTGCACGGCGAGTACTACGGCACACCCAGGGGCAACCTGTGCGGCGACGGCGCATCTGGACCGGTCCCCGTGCTGGACATCGATGTTCAGGGGGCGATGCAGGTTGCCGAGCACGCTCCGTCGGCCTTGATTATCTTCATTCTTCCTCCGGGACCGCGCCGATGGATGCGGCGCCTGGTGCAAAGAGGGACGGAATCGCCCCGGCAGATCCTGCGGCGGCTTCGCACGGCGCTCCGCGAATTGCGGGCGGCACCGTCCTTCCGGGAGTTCGTGGTCAACGAGAATCTGGATGCGGCGGTCGAGCAGATTCTGGGGATTGTCCGGGAGACCGGGGCCCGGCGCAGCGGCCGGGAGGAGCTGGATTCACTGTGCAGAGAGCTGGCTGCCGGCGCGCGCGAGGAGATCGCGCGGCTGGAAGGTGTCCGCGACGCCGGCATGGCCGGATAGGGAGAAGAGATGAGAGTATTCACACCCGACGAAATCGCCGAGAACAACCAGAGCAAGTACCTGGGCGTGCTTGTGGCCGCGAAATACGCGCGGGAGTTGAACCTGCTTCCCACGGAAGCGCTCGCCATGGAGCACGAGAAGAAGCTGTCCACGCGCGCCCTCGAGGCGATCACCTCGGGTCAGGTCGAATACCGCCTGGTCAGGCGCCGCCGGCCGGAGGCGGAATAGCCCGGCATGACGCCGTGGGCAGGGCGCAGGGTGGTCCTGGGCGTCTGCGGCGGGATCGCGGCGTACAAGTCCGTCCAGGTCGCCCGTGACCTGACGCTGCTGGGGGCTGCTGTCGATGTGGTCCTTACCGGGTCGGCAAGGCAATTCGTCGCCCCGCTCTCCTTCGAGGGGGTAACGGGCCGCGGTCCCCTGACCGACATCTTCGCCGCCGGTGGGGCGGCCCTGCACATTTGGCTTGCCCGCGAGGCGGATTGCGTCTGCATCGCGCCGGCGACAGCCGACTTCATCGCACGGACCGCGGCCGGGCGGGCCAGCGACCTTCTGACCACGGTGCTGGTCGCGACGGACGCGCCGGTGGTTGTCGCCCCCGCGATGAACGACCGCATGTTCGCGCATTCACGGACGACGGCCAACCTGGCCCTTCTGGAGAACGGCCTGGGCTATCACCGGGTCGGTCCCGCGGACGGGCCTCTCGCCGCGGGTGAGGGGAGCGGACCCGGGCGGATGTCCGAACCCCCGGCGATCGTGGACGCGGTGGGCAGGGCAATGGCGAGCGGGGGAGGGCTGGCGGGAGCGCGGGTGCTCGTCACCGCCGCCGGAACGCGGGAGCCGGTCGACGCGGTGCGGTATCTCGGGAATCGGTCGTCGGGCAAGATGGGGTACGCGCTGGCGCGGGCAGCCTGGCTGAAGGGTGCCGACGTGACGCTTGTATCGGGACCCTCCGCCCTGGAGGCGCCGCATGGGGTCGAACTGGTGGGGGTCGAAACCGCACTGGAGATGCACGAAGCGGTGATGTCCAGGGTGGGCGGGGCCGATGTCGCGATTCACGCGGCCGCCGTCGCCGACTACCGGCCCGCGTCGCCCCGGGCGGAGAAGTTGAAGCGGGAAGCGGCCGGGGGCGGGTTCACCATCGATCTCACGGTCAACCCGGATATCGCGGCCGAGTCGGCCGGAAGGATGAAGGCGGGGAGCGTCGCGGTCGGATTTGCGCTCGAGACGGACGATCTGGTGGCCCGCGCCGGCAAGAAGCTGGCGGCGAAGGGGTTCGACCTGATCGTGGCCAACCGGGCCGGAGAGCCGGGGTCGGGCTTCGATGCTGACACGAATCGCGTGACGATCCTGACACGAGACGGGCCTCCGAGCGAGCTGCCCATGATGACCAAGTTCGCCGTTGCGTGGGAGATCCTGGAGGTGATGGAGGCACGGTTGGGGAGGGGTGGGGAGGGGTGAGTGCCGGCGCCGAGGGGCTGGCCGCCTATCTGGACCAGCGCAGGAGGATGGGGGAGCCGGGTGTAGTACCGGAACAATTCGAGCCCGGGGAGTTGATGGCCTTCCTGAGGTCACGGCCCGCAGCAGCCTCTTCGGCATCGACCTTGCCGCCGCCGGCCTTCGATGGTTCTGCATCCCGGGACTACGAGACGCTGCGCGAGACCGCGCTCTCCTGTACCCGCTGTCGCCTGGCCGAAGGCCGCCGCCACGTCGTCTTCTCGGACGGCAACCCGTCGGCACGGCTTATGGTGGTCGGCGAAGCGCCCGGGGCCCAGGAGGACGCTACGGGGCTCCCGTTCGTGGGCCAGGCGGGCAAGCTCCTCGATCTCATGCTCGCTTCCGTCAGCCTGTCGCGCAGGGACTCGGTCTACATCTGCAACGTGCTCAAGTGCCGGCCGCCCGGAAACCGGAATCCGATGCCGGACGAGATCGAGGCCTGCGCACGCCTGCTCAAGGGCCAGATCGAGCTGGTGGCTCCCGAAGTACTGCTGGCCGTGGGCTCCTTTGCCGCGCAGTCGCTGACCGGAACCACCGGGCCACTAGGAAAGTTGCGGGGCAGGCTGTACAGTTACCGGGGCGTCCCCCTTATCGTGACCTATCACCCGGCGGCCCTGCTGCGGAATCCCGGCTGGAACCGGCTCTGCTGGGACGACCTTCAACTTCTCCGCCAGGTGTTGGACCAGACCTGACGCGGTAGCCGCAGCCAGGGGCCCCGCCGAGGAAGAACCAAGTGAGCGAACCCATTCCACTCCAGTCGGCGCCGGAATCCCCCCGGTACGACCGCCAGCCGCCCTTCTCCGCCGAGGCGGAAGCGGCCGTGCTGGGTGGGGTGCTGATCGACGAGGGTGCGATGGCCCGGGTGGTCGACATCGTGGACGACTCCATGTTCTATCGCGAGGCCCACCGCCGGCTGTTCCGGGCGATGACCCGGCTTTTCGAGCGGGGTCGGGCCATCGACGCGATCACCGTGTCGGAGGACCTGAAATCGGTGGGCGAACTGGAGAGTTGCGGTGGCTGGGAATACCTTGCGTCGCTGCTGGACGCGGTTCCCACCGCCGCAAACATCGAATACCACGCGGGCCTTGTTCACGAGAGAGCCCTTCTTCGCAGATTGATCGACGCGGGGCAGGAGATCGTGCGCGATGTCTACGAACCCGGTGAGCTCCCCGTCCCCGAAATCCTGGACCTGGCGGAGCAGCGGGTATTCAAGGTTTCCCAGTCGCGGGGGCGCGAGGGGTTCGTGTGGATCAAGGAGGTCCTCTGGTCGACCTTCGAGCACATCGACAAGCTTCAGGAAAGCAGTGCGGAAGTATCGGGGCTGGAGACCGGGTTCAGGGATCTCGACCGGATGACCACCGGGCTGCAGCCCGGCGACCTGGCGATCGTGGCCGGCCGTCCTGCGATGGGCAAGACATCCTGGGTGCTGAACGTCGCCCAGAACGTGGCGATCGAGTTGGGCATACCGGTTGGGATCTTCAGTCTGGAGATGTCGAAGGAACAGCTGGTGCAGCGGCTCCTGTGCGCCGAGGCGCGGGTGGATGCCCTGAGGCTGAGGAGGGGCAGACTGGAACCGAACGAGATGCAGCGGCTCGCGCAGGCGGCGGGGCACCTCAATACGGCGCCGATCTGGATCGACGATTCCGCCACGGCCAACGTCCTGGAGATGAAGGGCAAGGCGAGGCGCCTGAAGGCCGAGACGCAGGAGCTGGGCCTCATCGTCGTGGACTACATGCAGTTGATGAGCGGAGGGGCCAGGAAGGAGAATCGGCAACAGGAGGTCTCCGAGATCTCCCGCGGGCTGAAGGCGCTTGCCCGCGAACTCGAAATCCCGCTCATTGCGCTCAGCCAGCTGAGCCGGGCGCCTGAACAGCGGACGGATCGCCGCCCGCAACTCTCCGACCTGCGCGAGAGCGGTTCCATCGAGCAGGATGCCGATCTGGTCATGTTCCTCTACCGGCCCGAGTACTATCACGGGCCGGCGGACAAGGACGGCAATTCGCTCGAGGGAAAGGCGGAGCTCATCGTGGCAAAGCAGCGGAACGGACCTACCGGCACCGTCGATCTGTTCTTCCGCAAGAACTTCACGCTCTTCGAGTCGGTCTTGCGGGAGGCTGAGCCTGCCGCAGCGGTCGGTTGACCGCCGGAGACAGGTTCCGTGTCGGCAGCGCCGCGGGTTGGTGAATCCGGTCCCACGGTGGCCGTGAAGGTGGCGGTGCTCGTCCCGGCCGCGGGGATCGGGACGCGAATGGGTGGTGTGAGCAAGCCGCTTGTCGAATTGGGGGGGCGCTCCGTCCTGGAGTGGGCCGTGACTCCGTTCCTGGCTCGGGAGGATGTGGTCGAGGTGGTGGTGGCCATCGAGACCGATGACCTGGGGGGCCGACTGCGTGGGGATGATCGCGTTCATGCCACGCGGGGCGGCAGGAGCCGCTTCGAGTCGGTGGCCAACGCGTTCGACGGCGTGCGGTCCGACGCAACGCTGGTCGCGGTGCACGACGGTGCCCGCCCTTTTCCGCCGCCCGGCGCGATCGATGCGTGCATTCGACTGGCAGGCGCGGGCATCGGTGCGGTAGCGGGAATCCCGGCGGTCGACACGGTCAAGAGGGTGACCGACGGCGGCGCGGTCGCGGAGACGCCGCCGCGTCATGCGCTATGGTATGCCCAGACGCCTCAGGTCTTCCCGCGTGACCTGTTCGCACGTGCGGTGGAGCGCTGCCGCGCCGGGGGCGCTCCGCCTACCGACGACGCTTCGATGGTTGAAGGATTGGGGGCCCAGGTCCGCATGGTGGAAGCATCGGCCACGAACCTCAAGATCACTCGTCCCGAGGATATTGGAATAGCTAAATACCTTATTCAACAACGTTTTGTATGACGTTATTTAATGTTATACTTGAAGAAGCTTGCCGACGGCTGGACCAAGGCGAAGTCATCATTCACCCTACTGAGTCCGTCTACGGTTTCGGCGGATTGCTGCTTGACGCTCCTCTTCGCACTCTGCGCCACCTGAAGGAGCGCCCGACTGGAGGCTTTGTCGTTCTGATCCCGAGTGCCGCGACCGTCGATTCCCTGCTCGGCGACCTGGGACACGCCTTGGCCGAGGCGTTCTGGCCGGGTCCCCTTACCATGGTACTCGACGACCACGAGGGAATCTTCCATCCATGGGCGAAGGCCCGGGATGGTTCCGTGGCGGTACGGATCCCCGCTCACGAAGCGACCCTCGAACTTCTGAGGCAGGTCGGGCATCCCATGACATCGAGTTCGGCCAACCGGCCCGGTCGCCCGCCGGCGCGCAGTGCCGGCGAAGCCCGCTCCGCCGCCCGGGAGTGTGGCGTCGACCCCTTTGCGATCGATGCGGGCCCGCTTCCAGGCGGACTGACGTCTACGCTGCTGCGCCTGGCCCCCAATGGACCCCAATTGATCCGGGAAGGCCGGATCGATGTGCTACAATTGAGGGAGGTCACGGGCATTTCGCACTAGAGGCCGCAAAAGCTCAACCCGCGTGAGCGATGGACACCGCAGAAGCTCTACATATCACCTTCGTCTGCACCGGCAATACCTGCCGGTCGCCGATGGCGGAAGCGATTGCACGCCAGGTCGTTGCAGACAGGCGGACCGCCCATGTCACCGTGGGTTCGGCGGGAACCGCCGCGTGGCCCGGAGCACCTGCCAGTGATGGAGCGAGGGAGGCGGCCGCATCCCTCGGACTGGACCTCGAGTCCCACACGAGCATGTTGCTGACCCGGGAAGTTGTGGCGTCGTCGGGACTGCTTCTCTGCATGGACGGGCACCATGTCCGGCGGGCCGAGGAGCTTGGTGCGGAAGGGCGGGCCCGACTGCTGACCGAGATTGCCGGGGAAAGCGGTGTGGTGGAGGATCCATTCGGGGGATCGCGCAAGGAGTACGAGGCAACGCTCGGCCAATTGGACAGGCTGGTTCGGGCGGCACTGGACGCGACGGAGACCGCGCCGAACCCGGGCCAATGAGGGGCGACGATGCCGCCGACGTGGCGACCTATGCCGTGCTGGGCGATCCGGTCGCGCACAGCCTTTCGCCACGGATCCACAACGCCGCCTTTCGTGCCGCGGGCCTGAACGCCCGCTATGTCGCCCGGCAGGTTTCGGCGGAAGCGTGTGGACCGGCGCTGCGCGAGCTGGCGCTCGGGGGCGGCGGTGGAAATGTCACCGTGCCTCACAAGGAGCGCGTATTGCCATTCCTCGATCGTTGCTCGGCCGCGGTCGCTGCCACCGGAGCCTGCAACACCTTCTGGGCCCGGGGTGGGGAGGTGTGGGGCGACAATACCGATGTCGAGGGGTTTCAGGGCACATGGGATTCCTGCGTTGCCGGTCGGCCAGCGAGACCGGAAGCGCTGGTGCTGGGCGCCGGGGGAGCCGCCCGCGCGGTTCTGTTTGCGCTCCTCGACTCCGGCCGCGCGTCTCGAATCCAGCTCTGGAACCGTACCTCCTCCAGGGCGAGGGATCTGGTTCGTCATTTCGGAGATGATCGAGTCGAGACGGTTGTCGACTGCACGGGTCTGTTCCCCGACATCGTGGTGAACACGACCTCGGCCGGGCTTCACGGACGCGGTGTGCCGATCGACCTGACGACCCTCGGCCGGATCCCGGATCGGGTCATTGACCTGGTGTACGGCATTGGGACGACACCGCTTTGCCGCGAGGCCCGCGACCTGGGAATCAGGACCGTCGATGGACGGGAGATGCTCGTCCGGCAAGCTGAAGCGGCCTACCGGCGGTGGTTCGGCGTGCCGCCCCCGAAGGGGGTGATGTCAGGGGCGTTGGAGCAGCGATGAGTGCAGTCGCGAGGACGGGCGAGTATCGATTCCTGGCGGGAATCGTCGAATACATGCTGCCGCCGGCCTGCGCCGGGTGCGGAGGCGCCGCCGGAGAGGAGGTCAGAGCCGGCGAAGGACCCGTTTGCCGGAACTGCCGGCTGGCCCTGCCTCCGATACCCGAGCCCGCCTGTGATCGTTGCGGCGCTCCGCTGGGGACCGGCGAGGCGCCCTCCTGCCTGGACTGTGCGGACTGGCCCGACGAATTGACCCGGGCCGGCGCGGCATGCCTCCTCGAATCGCCGGCGCGCGAACTCGTGCACGCCCTCAAGTACCAGGGATGGCGCGGCGTGGGCGATTTCATGGGAGAGGAGATGGCGCGCCGCAGGCCGCGGGACATCCGCAAGGCCGATGTCATCATCCCGATTCCGACATCGATCCGCAATCTCCGTAGACGCGGCTACAACCAGGCAGCGGTGATCGCATCCGCCCTGGGGAGGTCGCTGGATACACCGGTTCTCCCGTGCCTCGAACGGCGTCGCCAGGAAGGCACTCAAACAGCCTTGAATCCGATGCAGCGACGAGCTAACGTCAAAAGTGCCTTCGTGATGGCGGAGGGCTCCGCGGATCGGGTCCGGAGCCGCCGGATTCTACTGGTGGACGACGTGGTCACCACCGGTGCGACGCTCCTGGCGGCAGTCCAGGCCCTCGGGCCCGCTCAGCCCGCGGCTGTGGTCGCCTACGCGTTTGCACGAACCGTCCCCATCTCACTTGACCCCTGAAACCGCGCGCGCCGCGCCGGGAGCCGACCCCAAGCATGTCCATCCGAGTCGCCATAAACGGCTTCGGCCGCATCGGCCGGAACGTCCTCAGAGCCGCGAAACAGTCACCGGGCAGCAACCTGGATTTCGTTGCCATCAACGACCTCACCAGCAACGCCACTCTCGCGCACCTCCTGAAGTACGATTCCGTCCACGGCGCCTACCCCGGTGCGGTGGAGGTCACCGACGGCGGACTGGTGGTGGATGGAGACGAGATCCGCGTCCTGTCCGAGCCGGATCCGGCCGATCTCCCCTGGCGCGAACTGGGCGTGGATATCGTCGTGGAATCGACGGGACGTTTCCGCACGCGGGAGCTGGCGTCGAAGCATCTCGAAGCCGGTGCCGGGAAGGTGGTGATCTCTGCGCCGGCCAGTGACGAGGACATCACGATCGTGCTCGGCGTGAACGACGAACTGTACGATCCCGAGAGGCACGACATCATCTCCAACGCCAGTTGCACGACCAACTGCCTGGCTCCGGTGGCCAAGGTCCTCGCCGAATGCTTCGGTTTCGTGCGCGGCCTCATGACGACGATTCACGCCTACACCTCGGGTCAGGCGGTGCTCGACGGTCCCCACAAGGACCTGAGGAGGGCCCGCGCTGCGGCGGTCAGCATGATCCCGACGACAACCGGGGCCGCCCGGGCCATTTCGCTGGTGCTGCCCGAGCTCGAGGGCAAACTGGACGGCATGGCCATTCGGGTTCCGACTCCCGACGTGTCCGTGGTCGATCTCGTGGCGGAGGTCGAGACCGATGTCGATGAGCAGACCGTCAACGACGCGCTGCGCGCCGCGGCCGAGTCCGATCTGGCGGGGATCCTGCGGGTCGAGGAGCAACCGCTCGTCTCCGCCGACTTTACCGGAGAGCCGGCGAGTTCGGTGGTCGACGCGCTCAGTACCGCAGTGATGGATGGCCGCATGGTAAAGGTTCTGGCCTGGTACGACAACGAGTGGGGGTACTCTTCGCGCGTCGTCGATCTCGTCGAGTACGTTGGACAGCGACTCCCCGCCAGGGTGTAGCCGGCGTGCCGGGGCGCGTTCCGGTCATGACGGCCTGCCGCAACGGAAAGCGGATGTTGGATCGCGCGTATGTGTGGGCATGATGACTGATTCAGTCGAAGCAATCGCTTCCTCGGGCCGCGCCGCTCCGGCGGCCGAGCAATTGCGGCAGCGGCCGCGCGCGGTGCCCGGGGAGCTTCCCCCGGACTTCGAGGCCTGGTTCCGGGACCACCGCGAGTCGGTTTACCGCTACGTGCGTTTTCGAGTGGCGAACCGCGACACCGCCGAGGACCTGACCTCGGACGTCTTCATGAAGGCGCTGCGCTCGCTCGCCCGCTACGATCCCCGCCGGTCCGCGCCCCGAACCTGGCTCCTGCGGATCGCCCGCAACGCGACCACCGATCATCTGCGCGCCCTGCAGCGCCGGGGCTCGCTCCACATTTCGCTCGACCGCGCGCCGGATCTGGTATCCCGGGCTCCATCCCAGGAAGAGAGGATGCTGCGCGAGGAGCAGGTGCAGAAGCTGCTGAACGCGGCCGCCACATTGCGCGCCACGGATCAGGAAGTGCTCTCTCTGCGGTATGGCGCCGGGCTGGGGAACATGGAAATCGCCGAGACCCTGAGAATCAGCGCAAATGCGGTCGCGGTGAGGGTGCATCGCGCCCTGGGCCGCCTGAGGGCGGCGATTGCGGAGTCCGAGACCGGGGTGGAGGACTAGATGTTCGGGCGCGGAGGACATGGACGCGGCCTCGAAGATCGCGATCTCCGGCGGCTGGACCGTGATCTGCGAGAGATCGTGATCGAGGAGCGGGAGTCGTACGCCTCCGAATTGCGTGCCGAACTGACGAGGGAGCATGGACGGCTGCGAGGCATGCACCGGTCGCGGCGCCCGCGCCGTCGGTTGATCCGGGCCGCCGCGATGGTAATGCTCCTCCTGGCCGGGTCGCTTGCTTTTCCGGGTGTCCGAGCGGCGATACCTGGACTGTTGCAGCCCGACAACTCCGTGGCGGAGGCTCCGGACGGGTCGGTGACGGTGCCGCGGATGAATCCGCCGGTGGTGCAGCCACCGCCCTCGGCTGCCACCACGCGGCGCGAGCCGCAACTGTCGGCGACCCTGGCGAATCGCGACGAACGCCCGATCCGGACGCCGGTGCCGGTGACGCTTCCTGCGCTCCTGGACCGGGACGGAGCCCGGATGACGGTGGCGCAGGAATACCCCGCGCTCATGCAGCGGAGGGGGATCGGGGGCAGGGTAGGGCTGCTCATGTGGGTGCGCGAGGACGGAACGGTCGAGTTCCCGCAGGTCGAGAGCACTTCGGGGGTGCGCGAACTCGATCTGGCCGCACTTCGGGCCACACAGTCCCTCAGCTTCGCGCCCGCAACCAGGCTTGGCGATCCGGTAGGGACCTGGGTCTCGTTCTCGATTCGCTTCCAGCCTGGCGGTGCGGAGGCGGCGCGGTCCGATTCCGAGGATGGGGGATTCCACATCGCTCTGAGCAACTGACTCCGGTTGTTGCATCACAACCAGGTCATTCCCCGTGCACCCGGCGCATGAGGGCTGCGTGAAGAAGACTCTCGGCGATCTGCCCTCTGACGCGCTCGCCAGGGCCGTCGTGGCGGTCAGGGCCGACTTCAACGTGCCGCTGAGCGAAGGTACGGTTGCCGATGCGACGCGGATCGAGCGCACCGTCCCCACGGTACGCCACCTCGTCGACGCGGGAGCGAAGGTGGTCGTCCTCTCCCATCTGGGCCGGCCGAAGGGACGCGTGCGCTCGGAGCTGACCCTCGAGCCCGTCGCGCGCTGCCTTGGCAGGCTGGCGGGTGCCGAGGTCCGATTCTGCCCCCACACCCGGGGCGCGTCCGTCCAGGACATCGTGTCGGAGATGCGGCCGGGCACCGTGGTTGTCCTGGAGAACACCCGTTTCGACCCGGGCGAAACCGCCAACGATCCCTCACTGGCCCGGGACTGGGCGACCTGGGCGGACCACTTCGTGCTGGACGCCTTCGGTACGTCTCACCGCGCGCACGCCTCGACCGCGGGGCTGCCCCGGGCGGTCAGGAAGAAGGGCGGCGAGGCCTTGGCGGGATTCCTCGTCGCGCGGGAGCTTTCCGTGCTGAGCGGAGCGCTGGCAGAGCCCCGCCGCCCGTTTCTCGCGGTGATCGGAGGCGCGAAGATCTCCGGAAAGATCGATGTGATCGACGCGCTGCTTCCCAGGGTGGACGCGCTTCTGGTGGGCGGTGCCATGGCCAACACGTTCTTTCTCGCGATGGGCATGGAGACGGGGGCGTCGCTCGTCGAGCCCGAAAAGACGGCCATGGCCAGGCGACTCATGGAGGTCGGCGGTGCGCGCCTGGTGCTGCCCGTCGATTGTACCGTTGCGGCGTCGATCGATGCGGGTGCCGAGACTCGATTCGTCGATCGAACCGAAGTCGGCCCCGGCGATGTGATCGGTGACGTGGGGCCGGTGACCGTGAAACTGTTTCGCAGCTACTTGCGGGAAGCGGCCACCGTGGTCTGGAACGGGCCGATGGGGGTGGCCGAACACCCGAATCTGGCGGGGGGGACCACTGGCATGGCGCGCGCGGCGGCCGCGGCGGCCGACCGGGGCGCCACGGTCATTGTCGGTGGGGGCGATTCGGCGGCGGCCGCGAGGGCTGCGGGGGTTGCCGATCGGATCACCCATGTGTCAACTGGTGGCGGGGCGGCGCTCGCCCTGCTCGCGGGCGGGGATCTGCCGGGGGTGGACGCGCTGTCCGACCTCGATCCCCGGAAACACGAATGACACGGGTGGACATGACGATGACCAAGGTGGTTGCGGGAAACTGGAAGATGCATCACGGGCCGGGCGCGACCCGACGATTCTTTGCCGACTTCAACCCCGCTATCGGGCCGGATCCGGTGCGGGTCGCGGTCTTCCCACCGGGCGTGTCGCTCAAGGCCGCGCGGGAGAGTGCGCGCATCCCGGTCGACTTCGGGGTCCAGAACATTCACTGGGAGGAGTCCGGCGCGCTGACCGGCGAAACATCGGCCGCGATGGCGAAGGACGCGGGTGCCTCGCTCGTACTCATAGGTCACTCGGAACGCCGGCACATCTTCGGCGAGACCGACAGGGAAGTGGGACTGAAGGTGAGTGCCGCGGCCCGGGCAGGACTCAACCCGGTCGTCTGTGTCGGCGAGCTGCTGGAGGAACGCAGGGCCGGCCGGCTCGAACGGGTGCTGCGGCGCCAGGTGGGGGCCTTCGCGCAGTCACTCCGACAGTGCAGCGGGTACATGGTCGCCTACGAGCCCGTCTGGGCCATCGGCACGGGGGAAACCGCCACACCGGCCGACGCCTCCGAGGCCCACGCGATCGTCCGCTCGGCGCTGGGTGCCCTGGGTGACTGCCCGATTCTCTATGGCGGCAGCGTGAAGCCGGCGAACGCCGCCGCTCTGATGTCGGCACCCGACGTCGACGGCGTGCTGGTCGGCGGCGCGAGCCTCGATGCGCGCGTGTTTGCCCGAATCGTCGAAGCGGCGATGGCCTGAACGGGGGCGTTGGGCCGATCCCGGGAAATCGAGGTTGACAGGGGGCACCGCCCGGGGCAGCTTCCGGGGCGCAGTGCGGTTCGATGTCAACGATGCAGAAGTGAAATGTACGGATTCCTACTGACTGTTCTGGTCCTCGACGGGGTGTTCCTCGGCGTGGTCATTCTTCTTCAGGCGGGGAAGGGCGGCGGACTGGCCGCCATGGGAGGCGGTGCGGCCGCCACGGATGTTCTGGGGGGCCGGCAGGCCACCACGCTCCTTACGCGGGCAACGTGGATCGCGGGAACCGTTTTCATGGTTCTTTCGCTGGTGCTTGCCATCATGTCCTCCCGCTCCACCACTCCCACGTCGGTCCTGGAGGGGATCGCCAATCCGGCCGCCTCGACCCCCCAGCCGCTGTTGCCGGAGACTTCGCCGACTCTGGAACTGCTCCCGCCTGCAGGTGAGGTCGTGCCGCCCGGCGAGGAAGTCCCGCCCGGCGAAGAAGTCCCGCCCGGCGAAGAAGTCCCGCCCGGCGAGGATGTGCCCCCGGTCGATCCTCCACCTGACGCAAGCGAGCCGTCCGACGCCCCTGGCGCCTGAGGGCCCGCCAATAGCGGGGGGCAGGCCCATGAGCGGCGATACGGTCGAGGACCTGCTCTATCAGGGGTTTCAGGGACGTTTGCTTGAGGAGAGCCTGCGTCGCATGCCGCCGTCCATTCGTCCGAAAGCCGCGATCACCATCGATGTGAGGGCGATCGTCATCGCCCGGGCCATGCGGCAGACCGTGGACGGAAAGGGAGATCTCTGCTGCCCGGGGCCCATGTCGCCGGGGCCGGCTCTGGCCTTTGGCGCCACGCCGCTGGAATTCCTGCGTCACGTGACGCGCAAGGGGACGAGCCCCGCCTCCGCGCGGGCGGGCGGGACGAACTGGACCGACCTGCGTCGGGGGCTGATCGGCTGGGATGGGGCGCCTGGCACGATGACCCAGGTGCTGGCCGGTGCCGCCCTGGCATTCGCCCAGCGGGGAGAGGATCGCGCGGCGCTGGTCTTCGAACGGTGGAGCGCGATCGAAACCGGAGCCTGGCACGAGGGGATGAACTTCGCCGCGGCGCAGCGGGCTCCCGTCATGGTGGTGGTCGGGCCGCCGGATGGGCGCGGGCGGGGTGACCGTGCCGGGATCGAAGGCGTGGCTCGCGGCTACGGAGTCCGGATGCTGTGGGTCGGCGACGACCCTCTGGTCCGGGTCTTCGAATCCGTGGCGGACGCGCGGCGGCGCGCGGTGGATGGCGACGGAGCCGTGCTGATCGGGCTCGCTGCCTGCGGCGATGCGGATCGCTGGGCCGCGCACGACGCCTTTGTGAAGTGGGCGCTCGTGCAGGATCGCCACATTCGCGGCGATGTCGAGTCGCTCGAACGGGCGGCTGCGGCCGGGGTGGATCACGCGCTTGGCAGAATCGGCAAGGAGCCGCATCCGGACCCGGATGAGGCACTGGCGCCGGTCAGCACAGGGAGACCGCCCCTTCGCCCCTGGACAAGACTGGAATCGCCGCGCCCGGATGGAGTTGCAGGTGCGGAAGCCTCTGGAGCGTCCGATGTCCACTGACCTGCCGGCGCAGGTTACCCGCAGCCGCGAGGGAAAGCCGGCGACCGTGCTCGAGGCCATCGCCGAGGCGCTCTGGGAGGAGATGGAGCGCGACGAGCGGGTCTTCCTCATGGGGGAGGACATCGGCGCCTACGGCGGCGCCTTCAAGGTCACGCGCGGATTCGTCGACCGTTTCGGGCCTTCGCGGGTCGTCGATACGCCCATCTCGGAGGGTGGCTTCACCGGTGCCGCGGCGGGGGCCGCCCACATGGGACTGAGGCCCGTGGTCGAGATGCAGTTCATGGACTTCATCTCACCCGCCTATGACGTGCTGACCAACTACATCGCGACATCGCTGTACCGGGGAGCCGGGCCGCTGCCCCTGGTGGTGCGCGGGCCGTGCGGAGGTGGGAACCGCGGCGGGCCCTTCCACTCGCAAAACGTGGAGATGGCCTTCTTCCACACCCCGGGCCTCAAGATCGTGTACCCGTCCACCCCGCGGGATGCGAAGGGATTGCTCAAGAGCGCGATCCGCGACGACAATCCCGTCCTCTTCGAGGAACACAAGGGACTCTACCGCGCTCCGTACTGCCGCGAACTGCTGCCGCAGGACGAATACGCGATCCCCCTCGGCAAGGCTCGCACGGCCCTTGAGGGCGAGGATCTCACGGTCGTGACCTACGGACTCATGGTGCACCGCAGCCTGGAAGCCGCGGCCGTGCTGGCGAAGGATCGCATCAGGGCCGAGGTGATCGACCTGCGCACGCTGCTGCCCCTGGACGAGGACGCCATCGTGGCCTCGGTGCAGAAGACCGGGAAGCTCCTCGTCGTCCACGAGGACACGCGCACCGGAGGGATCGCCGGCGAGATCGCCATGCGCGTGAATGAACGGGCGTTCGAGTGGCTGGACGGGCCGATCCTCCGGGTCACGGCGATCGACGCACCGGTACCCTTCAGCGGCGAGCTGGAGGACTACTTTCTTCCCTCGGTGGCGGATGTGGTCACTGCGGGACGTTATCTTTTCAGGTACTGATTCCGGCCGGCCGGCCGCCAGCGAGGCAGTGCCGGCATGACCAACAGCCGGACGGAGGAGGATCCGCGACCTGCGTCCGGCGACGCAACCGAGAGTGGGGAGAAGCGCCCGTGTCCCGAATAGAAGTCCCGATGCCCCAGATGGGAGAATCCATCGCCGAGGGGACGGTTTCCAAATGGCTCAAGACGCCCGGCGACGCCGTGGAGCGCGATGAAGCGATCCTGGAGATATCGACGGACAAGGTCGATGCGGAGATCCCGTCGCCGTCGGCTGGCGTCCTGGCCGAAATCGTCGTTCCCGAGGGCGAGACGGTCGAGGTGGGAACGATCGTCGCCTACATCGAGGAAGGAGGGGCGCCCTCGGTAGCCGCGCCCCCTCCGGCCGAGGCCGAGCCCGAGCCCGGACCCGCAAGGGACGGAGACTCCGCACCCGCGCCGTCGCAGCCGGCCGAACCGCGCGTCGCGGCCACCGCTGCGGCGCACCCGCCCGACGACTCCGACGACGTTGCGTGCACGGCCACCAGCGAAGAGCGCCTTCGCACCCGTTCCACACCGGTGGTCCGGCGAATCGCCCAGGAAGCGGGTGTGGATATCGCCGCGGTCAGGGGCACGGGGCACCAGGGCCGGGTGACCAAGCAGGACATTCTCGGTTTCATCGAGCAGGGTGGGGCGGCCTCGCCGGCTCCGGCGCCACAGCCGGCGGCCCCTGCACCGACCCCGGCTCCCGCGGCCGTCGTTCCGTCCGCTCCCGCTCCGCCGCCGCCGACTCCGCCGAGGCGCCCGGCAGAGCCCGCCACGCCTCCCGCCGAATTCTGGAAGCGCTTCCACACGGAAGTCGAGCACCCGACCTATCCGGTCCGGGACGGCGACCGGGTCGAAACGATGGACAAGATGCGGCGCCTCACGGCAGAGCACATGGTCCTCGCGAAGCGGATCTCTCCGCACGTCCACTCCATCATCGAGATCGATTTCTCGGCGGTGGATCGGATTCGCGGCGAGAAGAAGGCACGCTGGGCCGAGCGCGGCGCCCGCGTTTCCTACACGGCGTTCGTGGCCTGGGCCTGTTCCCGCATCCTCCGGGACTTTCCCATGGTCAACGGCACCCTGTCGGGCAAGAACATCGTGTACCGGGGCGCCGTCAACATCGGGATGGCGGTGGACCTGAACCCCGGGCTCATCGTCCCGGTGATCCACGACGCCGACGACCTGAGCCTGGTCGGCACGGCCCGGCGGATCGTCGACCTCGCGACGCGGGCCAAGTCCCGGCAGCTGTCGCCCTCGGAGATCCAGGGTGCGACCTTCACGATCACGAACCCGGGGGTGCTCGGCACCATGGTCGGGATGCCCGTGATCCCCAAGGGCACGTCGGCCATCCTCGGCACGGGATCGATCGAAAAGCGCGTGGTCGTGGTCACCGACCCGGCTACCGGCCAGGACACCGTCGCCGTGCGCAAGCGGTCGTACTTCTCGCTCGGCTACGACCACAGGCTGGTGGACGGCGCGGACTCGGCCCGGTTCCTGTCGCAGCTGAAGGAGCTCCTGGAGGACTTCCCCGAGGACGCCTGACGCGGGGAGAGACGACGGTGGCGGGTGCTTCGTGGGGAGACCGTACGCTGGCGGTGCGCTGCCCGGGCCGCGTCGGTTACGCCCGCGCGCTGGCACTGCAGGCCGAGCTGGTGGAAAGGCGCCGGCGCGGAGAGGTCCCGGACACCCTGCTTCTGCTCGAGCATCCGCACGTCATCACCCTTGGGTCGTCGGCGCACCAGGAGCACGTACGGCTCTCCGAGGACGAACTTGCGGCCCGCGGCATCGGGCTGTTCGAGGCGGGACGCGGCGGCGACGTGACCTATCACGGCCCGGGCCAGCTGGTCGGCTATCCGATCCTCGACCTCAAGCCCGACCGGAAGGACCTCCATCTCTATCTGCGAAGTCTCGAGGAAGTCCTCCTCGGAGTGCTGCGGACCTTTGCGATAGCGGGACGGCGCGACGAGAGCGCCACCGGTGTCTGGGCCGGTGAAGCGAAGGTCGCGGCCATCGGAATCCGGGTCTCGTCGGGCTGGATCACCTCCCACGGCTTCGCCCTCAATACGGATACCGACCTCTCCTTCTTCGACGCCATCGTCCCCTGCGGCCTGCCTGGCCGCCCGGTCACGAGCCTGAGCCGCCTCCTGGGCCGCACCGTAACGCCGGACGAAGCAGCGCCCGCGGTCGTGCAGGCGGTAACCGAGGTGTTCGGCTACGGCTCCGTCGACGATTCCGGAGCGGCGAACTCGAAGTAGTCGAGGTAGCGCCCGGCCTCGCGTTCGCTCTCGAGCCAGTCCTCGAACCCCGACGGCACCGGAGTCGGCGCCGCGGAGAGTTCGGCGGCGGCGCGCTGCGCCAGATGGTCCACGTATTCGTTCCGCGGATCGCCGGCGTGGCCCTTCACCCACTGCCACGTCACCCTGTGCCGCGCGGCGATGCGGTCCAGCTGGCGCCAGAGGCCGAGGTTCTCGATCGGGCCGCCCTTCCTCTTCCACCCCCGCCTCTTCCACCCCGGCATCCACTGCGAGGCCCCCTTCACCAGGTACTGGGAATCCGACGTGAAGCGTACCCGGCAGGGCTCGCGTAGCGCCGTCAGCGACAGAATCGCGCTGGTCAGGGCCATGCGGTTGTTCGTCGTGGAGGGGTCCGAAGACCAGATGTCGCGGCGCCTCCACTCCGCACCGGTCCAGTACTCCAGGAGCGCCGCGGCCCCGCCGGGCCGATCCTGTCCCTTGAACTGGTTCCCAAGGCAGGACTCGTCGGCGTGGATGTGGACATCCGGCAATCGCTTTGACATTTGCACGCTCTCCAGGACGGAGACGGGGCCGCGGCTTCCACGGAAGATAGCAACTCCACTAGATTCGGCTGATGACCGATCGCACCGACAACCCGCACCCTTCGGCCGGCAGCCGGAATCCGGCGCCGGCGTACCTGCTCCTGGAGGACGGACGCCGCTTCGACGGCATGGTCCTCGGTGCTCCCGGTCCGGCGATCGGCGAGGTCGTCTTCAACACCTCGATGACCGGCTACCAGGAAATCCTGACCGATCCGTCCTACGCGGGGCAGCTCGTGACGATGACCTATCCGCTGATCGGCAACTACGGGACCAACGCCCGGGACGTCGAGTCGGCGCGGCCCCAGGTGTCGGGGTTCATCGTGCGGGAGGCGGCCAGGATGCCCAGTTCCTGGCGCAGCCGGGACAGCCTGGGGGAATACCTGGCCGCCCACGGCGTGACGGGAATCCACGATGTGGACACAAGGGCGCTCACGCGCCACATCCGCGATCGGGGCGCCATGCGCGGGGGAATCGCGGGGATCGAAGTGCCCGCCGGGGAACTGCTGGCGCAGGTGCTCGACCATCCCGAAATGGAGGGGCTGGAGCTGGCGTGCGGCGTGTCGACCAGCGAGCCGTATGTCGTGGACGCCGTTGGGGAAGAGACCTGCCACGTTGCCGCGTTCGACTTCGGGGTGAAGTCGAGTTCCCCCAGGCTCCTCTCGGAAAGGGGCTGCCGCGTTACGGTGCTCCCCGCCCGGGCCGGGACGGAGGAGGTATTGGGTCTCCAGCCGGACGGGCTCTTCATCTCCAACGGGCCGGGCGACCCCGCGGCGGTCGAGCAGGCCGGAGAGACCATCCTGGAGGTGGCCTCGCGCGGGATCCCCGTCTTCGGGATCTGTCTGGGACACCAGCTCATCGCGCGGGCATTCGGCGGCGAGACGTTCAAGCTCCCCTTTGGACACCACGGCGCCAATCACCCGGTGAAGAACCACGATCTCAGCACCGTGGAGATTACGTCCCAGAACCACGGATTTGCCGTCCAACCCGGGGAAGAAAGCGACGTTTCCGGGGCACCCGAGCTCAGAATCACCCACACCAACCTGTACGACGGGACGGTCGCGGGGATCGCTCACCGTTCGCTGCCCGTCATGGCCGTCCAGTATCACCCGGAGGCGGCGCCCGGTCCGCACGACAGCAGCTATCTCTTCGACGATTTCGTCGCCCTGATGGGGGCGCGCCGAAGGTCAGGGGACCGCTAGAACCGGTCCCCGCAACCGTCACTCCATACTTGACTGGGAATGTCTGGTCCGATTACTTACCTGTCCACATCCGACAAGCTGCCGCGCACCGATTCCGGAGGGGGCGATGACAAAGGCTGACCTCGTTGAACAGGTCGCAGACGCAATCGGCCCCGGAGTCACCAAGAGAGACTGCGCCCTGGTGGTAGACGGATTTTTGAACGCGGTGAAGCAGGCTCTTTCCACCGGCCAGAATATCGAAATCCGCGGGTTCGGCACCTTCAAGGTGCGCCACCGCAAGGCCCGCCTGGCGCGCAACCCCAGAACGGGCGAACCGGTAAGGGTTCCGGCGCGATCGGCGCCCGTATTCAAGCCCTCGAAACACCTCCGCGCCCGGGTGGCTCGTCTGGACCGAGGCGAGTCCGTGGAGGCGGGTCCCTATCCGGGCACAGGCCATATGTCCGGCGGGGGCCACGGGTTTCAGCGCTGACCCCGGGGGGCGCCCGGTGGACGTCACCGTACTCCTTTTCGCCGCGCACCGAGATCTCGCCGGTTCCGACAGCACGGTAGTGTCCCTGCCCGACAACGCGACCGTCGGCGCGCTGCTGGAGGCGTTGCGGTGCAGGGGCGGGGGATGGGCGTCGCTGCCGGAGCGGGCGGCCGTCGCCGTGAATCGCCGCTACGCGAACGGCGCGACGGTGCTGGCCGAGGGTGACGAGGTCGCACTGATTCCTCCCGTGGCCGGGGGCTGAAGATGACCTGGAGCGCGATCACCTCCGATCCGATCGATACCGCCGGGGTTCTGGCCCGTGTCGGCGATCCGGAGGACGGTGCGGTCGCCCTGTTCCTGGGCATCGTGCGCAACCACAACGAGGCCCGCCCCGTGGCCGGGATGGACTACGAGGGCTACGCCGAGATGGCGAGGGAGGAGGTGGCGGCCATCGTGGAGGAGGCTGCCGAGCGGGCCGGAAGCGACCGCATCGCGGCCGTCCATCGCCTGGGGACGCTTGCGGTGGGTGAGGTCAGCGTGGCGGTCGCCGCCTCGACCCCGCACCGCGCGGAGGCGTTCGACGCGGCCAGGTACGTGATCGAGGGGATCAAGAAGCGGCTGCCGGTCTGGAAGCGTGAGCACTATCTCGACCGCGACGCGGAGTGGCTGGATGGCCGCGTCCCGGCGGCGCAGTGCGGAAAGTGAGCGCGGACGTGCAGGCGGCGCGCAACGGTGCAGTGGCGATGCCCCGCGAGATGGTCGACGGCTTCGGCCGGCGGATCGAATACCTGCGCATCTCGGTCACCGACAAGTGCAATCTTCGGTGCGTGTACTGCATGCCGGAAGAGGGGCTGCCGTGGCTGCGCCGGGACGAGATCCTGGACTACGAGGAGATCGCCGAGGTCGTCGGGGTGATGGCGGAGATGGGTCTGAAGCGGCTTCGGTTGACGGGGGGCGAGCCTCTCGTCCGCAAGGACCTGCCGCGCCTCGTGGCGCTCCTTTCCTCCATCCCGGGCATCGAGGACATCGCGCTCTCGACCAATGCCGTGCTGCTCGCTCCCATGGCCCGGCGCCTCAGGGACGAGGGAGTGACGCGGGTGAACATCTCGCTGGACACGCTGCGGCCGGATCGGGCCGACGCCATCGCCCGCCGCCCGGGCACTCTGGCCAGAGTGCTCCAGGGTCTGGCCGCGGCGGAGGAGGTCGGCTTCGACCCCATCAAGATCAACGTGGTGCTCATGCGCGGCGAAAACGACGACGAGGTCGCGGACTTCGCCGAACTCTCCCGCGACCGCCCGCTGCACGTGCGCTTCATCGAGGTCATGCCGACCGAGTCGAATCTGGAGTTGAGCGCGTCGAACTTCCTCTCGTGCGACGAGGCGCTCGCCGCCGTCTCCGAGGTGCACGCGCTGGAGCCGGTCCCCGGCCCGCCCGGCAACGGCCCCGCCACCTACTTCAGCTTTCCCGGAGCCCGGGGCACGATCGGCGTCATCACACCGATGAGCCACAACTTCTGCAGCCGCTGCAACCGCATGCGCCTCACCGCCGACGGCCAACTGCGCCCCTGCCTCTTCGGCACCATTCAGACCCCGCTTCGCGACGCGCTCAGGAGCCGGGAGGATCTGCGGCCGCTCATCGAGGAGACGCTGCGGATCAAGCCCGAGAAGCACCTGCTCGTCCAGGGATCTTCGGCCGGATCCGGAGGGCTCATCGCCCTTTCGCAAACGGGTGGATGACAGGATTCTCCGCATCTGACAGATTCCTTGTCGTCCGGATCGTCACTGAACCGATGCGGTTCCACTTCAACAGCCATGGAGCAGTGCACTGATGTCTGCCAGAAAGATCACGGTGGTCGGCGCGGGACACGTGGGCGAAGTCTGCGCCCAGCGTCTCGCCGAGAAGGAGTTGTGCGAAGAGGTCGTTCTCATCGACATCCTCGACGGGATCCCGCAGGGGAAGGCGCTGGACCAGTGGGAGAGCGCGCCGGTCGAGGGCTTCGACACCATGGTCGTCGGCGCCAACGACTACGAACCCGCCGCGGGCTCGGACCTCTTCATCGTGACGGCCGGAATCGCCCGCAAGCCGGGGATGAGCCGCGACGACCTGCTGCGCACCAACGCGGGGATCGTGCGCTCGGTGAGCAGCGAGATCGCCCGGGTCGCACCGGACGCGGTGGTCATCGTCGTCTCCAACCCGCTGGACGTCATGGCCTACGTCGCCAAGGAGACGACGGGGTTCCCGCGCGAGCGGGTCATCGGGATGGCGGGCGTGCTCGATACGGCCCGCTTCCGCTCCTTCATCGCCATGGAGCTGGACGTGAGCGTGGAGGACATCCAGGCGATGGTCCTGGGCGGGCATGGCGACACGATGGTGCCGCTGGTCTCCTACACGGCAGTCAGCGGCATTCCGGTCTCTCGCCTGATCGCCCCCGACCGCCTGGACGCCATCATCGAGCGCACCCGCAACGGCGGCGCCGAGATCGTCAGGTTCCTGAAGACGGGGAGCGCCTACTACGCGCCGTCGGCCGCGGCGGTGCAGATGGCCGAATCCATCGTCAGGAACAAGCGCCGGATCCTTCCCGCCGCCGCCTACCTCGAAGGCGAGTACGGGCAGGAGGGCATCTACCTCGGCGTCCCCTGCAAGCTGGGCGAGGGGGGGCTCCAGGAAGTCGTCGAGGTCGACCTCACCGAAAGCGAGAGCGCGGCGCTGGCCCGGAGCGCGGAGCACGTGCGCCGCGTCATGGCGAGCCTCTGATCGAGGAGCCCTACGGCCGGCTGAAGATCGCCGGATCCAGCTCGGGGTTCAGCTCGAAGTCCGTCGTCACCAGGACCTTCCAAACCTTGCCGTCGGCGTTGATGTGCACTCGCCGGCCGGTGAAGACGTAGCCGTCCACCTCCTGAACGTCCTCCCAGTAGGTGCGGCTGATGTTCTGGCGCCCCTCCTCGCGGTATCCGATCGAGACGGGCATCGCACGGCCCTCCTCGAAGGTGTAGAACCAGGTGTCGCTGTGATCGCCGACGCCCTCGCCGAAGGTCACGCGCACCAGGTGACGACCGTCCTCGTCGGTGCCGTCGTAGTGAAGGAAGACGCCGGGATCCCTGAGCTTGAAGGGCAGGCCGATCCAGTAGTGGACATCGCCGGACACGTAGCGCGCCTCGTCGTAGTCCATGTCTCCGGGCCCGAGGGTCTCGCCGTTCATCACGGCCCACTCCTGCACGCCGTCGAAGCCGTGCTGGATGAAGTCGTTGCCCTCCCAGCGCTCGATGCGCGCCACTTCACCCGCCTCGAGCCGCGCGAGGGTGACATACCGTGGGCGTGCGCGGCGCAGCCGGCCGCTCTCGGGATCCCAGATCTCGGTCGTGAGCGTGTGCCTGGCGCTGCGCAGCTTCCAGTAGGTCTCCATCCCGCCCAGGGCTTCGATCCAGCTGTCGACGAGCGCTTCCGCCATCTCGTTGTCAGGCAGGGTTCCCGTACGACCCCCAGCGAGCACCAGCAGCGCGGCGCCCAGCGCACAACTCCCGAGCAACTTTCTCATTTCGTTTCTCCCCGCGGCCCCGCCGTTGCCGGCAAGCTTGCCGCACAGTGTGACTTCTTCCAGTCTACCTTGCCGCCTCCGATCCGGCTGCGGCGTCCCTCCGACCCGGTCAACAGGGATTCCGACCGAATGAACCGTAGCCAACTCATGATACGCTCCCCAACCGCCGCGCGCCGCTCCCCCCGGCATCCGGTCCTGCCGGCGCTGGCCGGGCTGACGATCGTGGGCGGCCGGATCGTGCACGGCGCGAGCGGGCGTTGGTGAACTGCGCCAGTCCCTCGCAGCCCATGTGCAACACCGCTCGGGGTGTTCGGGCGGCTTTGCCCAACTGCCGGGGCACTCGCCGGGCCGGATCGCGGATCGTCCCGAGTCTGACCATCGGGCTCCTGATCGCCCTGTTGGGCTGCGGCGGCGGGAACGGCCCGGTCGACCCGGGTCCCCCCGACCTGGAGAGCCTGGCCTTCGCTCCGTCTCTGGGCGTCGACCTGACCCTGATGACCCGGCTCCCATCGGGCCTCTACTTGCGCGATCTGGTGGAGGGAGGGGGCGAGCGCGTCGGCCAGCAGCGCGGCGTACGGTTCAACTTCCAGGGCTGGCTCCACGACGGGACCCAGATCGACCAGGGCACGTATCCGCTCAACGAGTTCTCCCCCGGGGCCTTCGTCAGCCCCTTCGACGGGGAGGTCTACTACCTGCTGGGGAGCGGGCAGACCCTGGCCGGCTGGGACATCGGCCTCGAGGGGATGCGGGTGGGCGGTGAGCGCCAGCTCATCATCCCGCCGAATCTGGGCTTCGGCGCCGGTGGATCGCCGGACGGGCGCGTGCCCGGCAACGCAGTGATGGTGTACGTCATGGAGTTGACCGCCGCGGAACCCTGACGGGCTTGACCGCGCGCGGGCCGGAGAAACTCCGGCTACAGCCGTGGCAGCGTCACCCCGACCTGGCCCTGGTACTTGCCCTTCCGGTCGGCGTAGGCCGTCTCGGGCGGTTCGTCCCCCTGGAAGAAGACCAGCTGGGCGATTCCCTCGCCTCCGTAGATCCGGGCGGGCAGGGGAGTGGTGTTGGAGATCTCCAGCGTCAGGTAGCCCTCCCAGGTGGGCTCGAGCGGAGTGACGTTGACGATGATCCCGCACCGGGCGTAGGTGCTCTTGCCGACGCAAAGCACCAGCACGTCGCGCGGAATGCGGAAATACTCGACGGTGCGTGCGAGCGCGAAGGAGTTGGGCGGAATGATGCAATCGCCGTCCGTGACGTCGACGAAGGAACGCTCGTCGAACGCCTTCGGGTCGACCACCAGATTGTGCACGTTGGTGAACACCTTGAACTCCGGCGCGACCCGGATGTCGTAGCCGAAGGACGAGAGTCCGTAGGAGATGCTTCCGTTTCGGACCTGGCCGGGTTCGAAGGGCTCGATCATGCCTTGATCGAGGGCCATCTGGCGGATCCAGCGATCGTTCTTGACGGGCATGTGCTGTGTTGAGGACGATGGGACGGCGTATTTGCTCTCGGGGGGCGCGACGGCCACGGGGGAGGGGTCCGGACTGAAGCTCGGCGGCGTTGTCATCGCCAAGGTAGCCCAAGCCGCGAACGGGTGCCAAGTACGCCGGGACGCGATGGGACCGCCGGCACAGCTGCCCCTTCAGCCTCACGTGCCGCCCGACGGGACTCGAACTTGAATCTCCCTGGCGCCGCCCGTATCTTACAGCGTTGATTTCGGAGTTCGTGAAAGTTTTCACAAGCTCTGCCGGAGGTGCCATGGCGCACGCCCGGAAGAGCGAATGTCCTGAGGGCGAAAAGCTCCGCGGGGGACACCAGGTAGAATGGCGAAGTCCTACATACCGCTCCTGATCATCCTGGGCGTGACGGTCCTGAACGCCGTCGGGATGGCGGTCGCTTCGCACATCCTCAACCCCAGGCGCCCCACCCCCCAGAAGGCGATGCCCTACGAGTCGGGAATGATCCCGCTGGGCGATACCCGGGCGCGCTTCTCGATCAAGTTCTACATGGTGGCGATCAGCTTCATCGTCTTCGACCTCGAGACGATCTTTCTGGTGCCCTGGGCGGTGCGGGTTCGCGAACTCGGCTGGGGCCCCTTCGTTGCCGTGTTCCTGTTCGTGGTCGTCCTCGGGGTGGGGCTGGTCTACGAGTGGAAGAAAGGCGGTTTGGAATGGGATTAGACACTCCTGGAATGCTGGGCTCGGGAAGTCCGACCTTCCTGACCACGCGGCTGGATTTCGTCGTGAACTGGGCCCGGCGCAATTCGCTGTGGCCCATGCCGTTCGGGACCGCCTGCTGCGCCATCGAAATGATGGCCTCGGCCGCCAGCAACTTCGACCTCGCCCGTTTCGGCATGGAACGGATGTCCTTCAGCCCCCGCCAGGCGGATGTGCTGATCTGCGCGGGGCGCGTGCCATACAAGCTGGCTCCGGTGCTGCGCCGCATCTGGGACCAGATGATGCAGCCCAAGTGGTGTATTTCGATGGGCGCCTGCGCCTCGTCGGGCGGCGTTTTCGACGTGTATTCGATGGTGCAGGGGATCGACACCATCGTTCCCGTCGACGTCTACATACCCGGCTGTCCGCCCAGGCCCGAGGGGCTCATCTACGGGCTGATGATGGTTCAGGAGAAGATCCGCGGCGAGAGTCTGGCCAACCACGCCGACCTCCGCGCCGAGGATCCGCTCGCGGCGGGGCGCCCAAGGGCGGGTGACCGGGAGGTGACCGACCTGACCGGGCCGTTCGGGAATTCGACCGATCAGAACCGGGTCAGCGGCCTGGTCGCAACCGACGCGGTGGGGCGTTCGGAGGACCGGCTTCCGTGAGCCGTCTCCGCTGCCCGATCCCCTCTTGCCGGGAGTGCGCGACTTGAAGCGGGGCGAGGCGCCGGAGGGCTCCTTCTTCGACCTTGGCACGGCGGGTGCGGTCACCGTCGGCGCGGCCTCCGCCGATGACTCGGCGCCCGCGGCGGTGGCTCCTTGCAACCGGTCGGTAGAAGCACTGCGCGAGCGGTTCCCCGATGCGGTCGTCCGCAACGAAGTGTGCGCCGGCGACCAGGACGTCGTGTACGTCGATCCCGCCCGCGTTGTCGAGATCCTGGGGTGGCTCCACGAAACCCCCGACCAGCACTACGACCACCTTGCCGACGTGACCGCGGTGGATCACGGGGGAGGACGGCCGATCGAGGTCGTCTACCAGCTCTGGTCGATTCCGCACCGCGCGGCACTGCGGGTCAAGTGCGAACTCCCGTTGGAGACCCTCGAGGTCGATACGGTCACGGGGATCTGGGCCGGCGCCGACTGGCTGGAGCGCGAGGTGTACGACCTCTTCGGCGTCCGCTTCGCCGGGCATCCGGATCTGCGCCGGATCCTGATGCCCGAGAACTACGCCGAGGGCTACCCCCTGCGAAAGGACTTCCCCCTGCGCGGCCGGTTTTCCCGCGCCGAACAGACCCGCAGGGCGCTGACGCAGGATCCGGAGGACTACTACGTTCCCGGAGAAATCGGTGGCCGCGTGCCACAGCTGGTTCCGGACGCTGCCGACAACGACGTGGAGGGAGGGGACGATGTCGACCAGGACGGTTGAATTCGAAGTCGGCCGCAATCCCGAGATGGGACCGGGCGGCACCCTCGTGGCGAGCCCGACCGAGCCGTTCGACGCCCCCGAGCCCGAGCTTGGCGCCGAGACCATGCTGGTCAACGTCGGCCCCCAGCACCCGGCGACGCACGGCGTCCTGCGCCTCGTGGTCGAACTCGACGGGGAGACCGTCGTGAGCGTCGACCCCCGGCTCGGCTACCTCCACTCGTCCTTCGAGAAACTCGGCGAGTACCGAACCTGGAATCAGATCGTTCCGCTCACCGACCGCATGGACTACCTGGCGCCCCTGATCTACAACTGCGCCTACGTCATGGCGGTCGAGAAGCTGATGGGGATCGAGGTCACGGACCGCTGCCGCGTGACGCGCGTGATCTGCATGGAGATGGACCGCATCTTCTCGCACCTGCTGTGGCTGGGGACGTGGTCGATCGACGTCGGGGCGTTCACGCCGTTCCTCTACGCCTTCCAGCAGCGCGAGAAGGTCTACACGCTGCACGAAGCGCTCACCGGGGCGCGGATTACGACTTCGGCGACCCGAATCGGAGGGATGATGGCCGACCTTCCCGAGGGATGGACGGACGGAGTCAGGGAGTTCGCGAACAACCTTCCCGCCACGCTCGACGAGATCGACGGCCTGCTGAAGCACAACGCGATCCACATCGGGCGGACCCAGGGAATCGGGGCGATATCCGCCGAGGAGGCGGTCAACTGCGGCCTCACCGGCGCCAACCTGAGAGCCAGCGGCGTGCCCTACGACGTGCGCAAGGATCGGCCGTACTACGACTACGAGAGCTACGACTTCGAGGTCCCGATCGGCTGTCACGGGGACTGCTACGACCGCTACCTGGTCCGCATGGAGGAGATGCGGCAGAGCATCCGCATCCTGCACCAGGCGCTCGACCGGCTCCCGGCCGGTCCCATGGACGTGGACGATCCCCGGATCAGTCTCCCGTCGAAGACCGACTGCATGTCCGACATGGAGTCGATGATCCACCACTTCAAGCTGATCACCGAGGGCATCCCGGCGCCGGCCGAGGACTGCTGGTTCTCGGTCGAGGGCTCGAAGGGCGAGCTCGGGATGTACGTCGTGGGCGACGGCGGTCCCAAGCCGGTGCGCTGGCGGATCAGGCCCCCTTCGTTCGTGAACCTCTCGGCGATCCCCAAGCTGTCGGTTGGACACCTGATGGCCGATCTGATCGTGATCAACGCCAGCCTGGACATAGTCCTGGGGGAGATCGACCGGTGAGCGACGCTCCCTTCCGCAACCCCGGCTGGGCCGGCAACACGGGCGAGTTCGACCTCAGCGAGGACGACGTGCGCGGCGGCCGTTACGTGGGCGAGCTTCCTCCCGAGGGCAGGCATCCGAGCACGTCCGCGGCCCATCCCTTCATGCTGGTGGAGCGGGACCCCCGCGCACCTCTCTTCGAGGGCCCCTACCGGGAGCGCTACGAGAAGATCAGGAGCCGGTATCCCACGGCGATGGCCGCGCTTCTGCCCGCGCTCAACCTGGCCCAGGAGCTGCGCGGCCACATATCCCCCGAGACGATGGACGAGGTCGCGGCGCTTCTGGGGCTCAGCAGCGCGTACGTGCGCGGCGTCGCCACCTTTTACACCATGTACAACAAGCGTCCCGTGGGGCGCTTTCTCATACAGGTCTGCACCAACATCTCCTGCAACATCTGCGGGGCCGACGAAGTGCTCGCAGCCTTCCTCGAATACACGGGCACGGAGTTGGGAGATACCTCGAATGACGGGAACTTCACCGTCGTCGAGGCGGAATGCCTGGCAGCGTGCGGCTTTCCCACCTGCGTGCAGATCAACGAGCGATACTTCGAGGATGTCTCGGTGAAGGACGTACCGGGGATTCTCGAGCGACTGACAGACGAACTCGCCGGCGACTAGGGCCGGAAGCGACAACCCGGGAAACGACACCTTGGCATATCCATACCGGCACGAGAAGGAGACGCGGGTCCTGAGCGAGTGCTTCGGGGACCCCGCCGCGCGCACCGTGGCGGGATGGAAGAAGCACGGTGGCTACCGAGGCATTGCCAGGGCGCTCGAGATCGGGCGCGACGCCACGGTCGAGGACGTCAAGGCGTCGGGGCTGCGGGGCCGCGGGGGAGCGGGATTCCCGACCGGGCTGAAGTGGTCGTTCATGCCGAAGGACACCGGCCGTCCCCACTACCTCCTCTGCAACGCGGACGAGTCGGAGCCCGGAACCTTCAAGGATCGCGAGATCATCCGCTGGACCCCTCACCAGCTGATCGAGGGTTGCCTGGTGGGCTCCTACGCCATCGGCGCGTCGCACTGCTACATCTACCTGCGCGGCGAATTCTTCGAGACCACGCAGGTCCTCGCCCGTGCCCTGGAGGAGGCGTACGCGGAAGGACTCGTCGGCAAGGACATCATGGGGTCGGGCGTGGATATCGACATGACCCTCCATGTCGGCGCGGGCGCCTACATCTGCGGCGAAGAGACCGGCCTGATGAACTCGCTCGAGGGACGGCGGGGGGAACCGCGGATCAAGCCGCCCTTCCCGGCCGCGGTGGGCGCATTCGGCATGCCCACGACGATCAACAACGTCGAGACGCTGGCGGCAACCGCCCACATCGCCCGTCACGGCGGGGAGTGGTATCGCCAGTGGGGCACCGACAAGAGCCCCGGCACCAAGCTCTTCTGCGTCTCGGGCCATGTGAACAAGCCCGGCAACTACGAGTTCCCCCTCGGGTTCCCGATGATGGAGCTCATCGAGGACGTCTGTGGAGGCATGCGCGACGGCAAGGCCCTCAAGGCGGTGATCCCGGGCGGGAGTTCGGTGCCGATCATGAGCGCCGAGGACTGCCGCGCCTGCACCCTCTGCTACGAGGGCGTCGAAGCGGCCGGGTCGATGTTGGGGTGCGCTTCGGTCATCGTCATGGACGAGACGACCGACATCGTCAAGCAGGTCCGGCGCATGGCGTATTTCTACACCCACGAATCCTGCGGACAGTGCACCCCCTGCCGGGAGGGCACGGCCTGGGCGACCCGGATTCTGCGTCGCATCGAGGATGGCCGGGGGACCGAAGACGACCTGGACACCCTCATCGAGATCTCCGAGCAGATGACCGGCACGACGATCTGCGTACTCTCGGATTCGCTGGCCATGCCCATCATTTCCTCGATCGAGAAGTTCCGCGAGGACTATCTGGCCCTGATACGCCGCGGCGAGCGGGTTGGAGCAGCCTGATGCCCAAACCGACTGCCGACTCACCCGGGGAGACCCATGGCGGATAACGGTCGCAAAGCCGACACGGTCACACTGACCATCGACGACCGGGAGGTGACCGTCCCGAAGGGGACCTCCCTGCTGCACGCCGCCGGGACGCTGGGCACCGAGGTGCCGCACTACTGCTATCACCCCGGGCTCTCCGCGCCCGCCCAGTGCCGGATCTGCCTGGTCGAGGTCGAAGGGGCGCCCAAGCTGCAGCCGTCGTGCGTGACGATGGCCCAGGACGGCCAGGTCGTCCACACGGACAGCCCCGCCGCGAAGCGGATGCGCCAGGGCGTGCTCGAGTTCTACCTGGTCAACCACCCCCTCGACTGTCCGATCTGCGACATGTCGGGCGAGTGCATGCTTCAGGACTACGTCTTCGACGAGGGCCGGGAGAAGGGACGCAGCCGCGAGCCCAAGCGCGTCTTCGGGCGCGACGACTTCGGCGGCGACGTCCTGTACTACGGCGACCGGTGCGTGATGTGCACCCGCTGCGTCCGCTTCATGGACGAGGTGGCGCGCGATGCCCGGCTGACGGTGGTCGAGCGGGGCGACCGGGCGGTCATCGACACGTTCTTCGAGAGCGGCCTCGACGGCGCTTCCTTCGCAGGCAACATCGTGGACATCTGTCCCGTGGGCGCGCTCGTCTCCAAGGACTTTCTCCACAAGGCCCGGGCGTGGGATCTCGACCACACCGAGTCCATCTGCCCCAACTGCTCGCAGGGCTGCAACATCGATCTGCACACCCGCGACAACCTGGTGCAGCGGCTGAAACCCCGGGAAAACCAGGAGGTCAACGGCCACTGGATGTGCGACTACGGCCGCGCAAACTACGAGTGGATGAATCGGCCGGGGCGGCTCGAAGCGCCCGCCACGGGCCGCGGCGGCAGGCGTCGCACGTCGGACTGGCAGCACGCACTGCACGCGCTGTTCGAGCGCCTGCGCGAGTTGGAAGGGGCATCGGTCAGGGTCGTGGGATCCCCCTTCTGTTCCAACGAGTCGCTTGCCGCGCTGCTTGCGCTGGGCGCGGAGGCCGGCGATGTCGGCGCCGGCGTCTTCCGTTCCCGCAGAGCCGAGGACGAGGATCCGCTGCCCGGATTCCCGATTCTGGTGCGGCGCCGGGACCTGGCCCCGAATGTGGATGGCGCGGGCATCCTCGGCTTCACCCGCGTCGGCGACAATGACGCGGCCGGTGGCCTCGAGGCGGCGGCGGATCACGACGGTGTGCTCGTGGTCATGGGGGACGAACTCGCCGACCAGGACGAGAGCTTCGGCGCCAACGCCAGCCTCTTCGTGTACCTCGGCACCTTCGACTCTCCGGCGGCGCGCAACGCGGACTTCGTGCTGCCGATCACCACGTTTGCCGAGGAGGATGGCACCTTCGTGAACGCCCAGGGCCGGGTGCAGCGGTTTCGGCAGGGACTTCGCGGGCCGGGTTCGGCGCAGCCGGCGTGGATGGTGCTGGGTACGCTGGTCGCGGCGCTGACCGGCGGCGCCAGGCCGGAGAGTGCGGCGCAGGTGCTTGGGCAGATCGGCGAGCGCCACTCGGCCTTTGCCGGTCTCACCTGGGATGGAATCGGCAGTGCGGGAGCCGTGCTGGAGGCCGCGCATGCATGAGATGAACGAACTCTCGACCTTCTGGTTCGTCACGATCGGCGCGGTGAAGGTCCTCGCCGTCTTTACCGTCGTCATGGCGGTGGTCGCCTACATGACGCTGGCGGAGCGGCGGGTGTCCGCCTTCATCCAGGACCGTCTCGGCCCCAATCGAGTCGGACCCTTCGGCCTTCTCCAGCCCATCGCCGACGGCCTCAAGAACATCATCAAGGAAGAGACGATGCCGGGGACGGCGGCGAAGCTCTACTTCGTGCTGGGCCCCGCTCTGGCGATCATGCCGGCCGTGGTCACCTTCGCCGTGATTCCCTTCGCGGCCCCGCTGCCCACGCCGGTCGGCACCGTGGACATGGTCGTGGCGGATGTCCCGATCGGCATCCTCTACATCCTGGCGCTCTCGTCGCTGGCGGTGTACGGGATCGTGCTCTCGGGGTGGGCGTCGAACAACAAGTATGCCTTCCTGGGCGGCCTGCGCGCGTCGGCCCAGATGATCTCGTACGAGGTCGCGCTGGGGCTCAGCGTGATCGCGGTCCTGCTCCTGGTCGGCAATGTCACGCTCACGGAAGCGGTCTGGCAGCAGCAGCAACTGGGCATGTGGTTCATCCTGCCGCTGTCCCTGGCGTTCATCTTCTTCCTGATCTCGGCGCTGGCGGAGACCAACCGTCTGCCGTTCGACATGCCCGAAGCCGAATCGGAGCTGATCACCGGGTATCACACCGAGTACTCCGCCATGAAGTTCTCGATGTTCTTCATCGCCGAGTACGCACATGTGGTGACGGCGTCCGCGTTGCTGGCGACGCTCTTCCTGGGGGGCTGGGACATTCCCTTCTGGACGGGCGACGACATGTTCCGCCACGAGACGGGCTGGATCCGGGGCTTCGACGAGGCGGGGGCGCCGATCCCCGCGACGCCGAGCGTTCTCATCACGCTGCTCACGCTGGGGTCGTTCTGCGTCAAGACCGGGTTCTTCCTCCTGTTGTACATCTGGATCCGGTGGACGCTGCCGCGCTTCCGCTACGACCAGGTGATGCACCTTGGCTGGAAGGTCATGCTGCCGGGGGCCCTCGGGTACATCATGCTGGTGGCGGGGACCATGCTGGTTCTGGATCAGCTCGGGGTGCCGTTCGGGTTGTTGTACGGCGGGGTGCTGACCGTGGTAAGCGGGATCACGACCCTGGCATTCATCTTCTTCGTGGACCGCGACCGGGTCATCGCGGGGGCCCACAGGAAACGCAACGTGGCTCGGCGGCGCGGCCGCGTCGTGCCGGAGGCCGGCGACCCGGCCGCGTCTGGTTGAGGGGGAGCTGAAGACAATGGCAATTTCAGTCAAGGTGATGAGGCGCCCGGAGGTGGGGCGCACGTCGTACATGCGGGCGACGCTGAAGGGCATGAGCCTGACCTTCAAGCACATGGTGAACCCGACCAAGGTCACCCTGCAGTACCCCGAGGAGCAGCCCGACCTGCACCCGCGCTGGCGCGGCACGCACCGCATGGAGGTGCACGCCGATGGCCGTCCCAAGTGCGTGGCCTGCGGACTCTGCCCCACGGTGTGCCCGGCCAACTGCATCCGGCTGGTGGGCGGTGAGGACGATCAGGGCAATCGCTACCCCATCGTCTACGAGATCGACGAGTTCCGCTGCATCTTCTGCGGCATGTGCCAGGAGGTCTGTCCGGTCGAGGCGATCCATGTCGGGCGGCACTTCGAGAATGCGGAATACACGAGGGACCGCTTCGTGTACGACCTGGACCGCCTGATGGAGCAGGACCACCCGACCACCCTTCTCTGGGACCCCTCCGACTCGCGCTCCGAATGACAGAGATCTTCTTCATTCTCTTTGCCGTGGTTGCCCTGGGCGGTGCCGTCGGCGTCGTGATCAGCCGCACGCCGATCGCGAGCCTGCTCTTCATGGTCGGCACGCTGGCGAGCGTGGCCGGCATCTACATCCTGTTCGAGGCGCATTTTCTGGCTGCGATCCAGGTGCTGGTCTACGCCGGCGCGATCATGGTCCTCTTCCTCTTCGTGATCATGCTCCTCAACCTGGGCCACGACTACCGGGCCGATCTCAGGTTCGGGCTCTGGTCGTTGCTGGGATTCGTCGTCGTGGGACTCACCTTCGGAGTTCTGGCCCAGGGGTTCCTGGACGTCAGCGACACCGGCTTCCGTGAGAATGGCGCTGCGGTCGCGGCAGCCCTCGACGCGGCCGTGCAGGAGCAGGGCGTCGCGGGCGTGATCGCGGAGCCTCTCTTCACCGATTACGTCGTGGCCTTCGAACTGATGGGACTGCTGCTGCTGGTCGCCATCGTGGCCGCAGTCGTGCTGGCCAAGCCACGCTCGCGGTCCGAGGAAACCTGATGCTCAGCCACGCACTTCTGCTCAGCGCGGTACTCTTCGTGATCGGCACCCTCGGCGTGATCATCCGGCGCAACGCGATCATCATCTTCCTCTGCATCGAGCTGCAGCTGAACGCCGTCAACCTCGCGTTCGTGGCGCTGTCCCGTTACACCGGGATCGAGGGCCAGCTCTTCGTCTTCTTCGTCATGACGGTGGCTGCAGCCGAGGCGGCCGTGGGACTCGCGATCATCATCTCCATCTTCCGGCACTACAAGACGGTCGATGTGGACAAGTTCAACGTGCTGAAGTGGTGAGCTGATGGGATCCGTCGCATCCATGCTGGGGTCCGGGGTTCCGGCCCAGGAGGCCGCACACTGGGAGCCCGTGCTGCCGGGGCTGATCGTCCTGCTGCCGCTGCTGGGCTTTGTAGTCAACAGCGTCCTGGCGCTGCGCGCCGCAGGGTGGTCGTCGGCGGAGGTTCGGGCCGGGCGCGAATGGGATCCCTTCGCGGGCGGCAGCCGCCCTCTCACCCACACGCTCCCGACCTGGATCGGCCCGGGAGTGATGCTGGTCGCTTTCGTGCTCGCCCTGTGGAACTTCGCCGGAATGCTGGGCGCGGAGCTGCACGAGCCCGTGATCCGCAGCTACTGGAGCTGGATCGCCACCAGCACCCTGCAGGTCGATGCCGCCATCCAGCTCGACCAGCTGTCCATGGTGATGATGCTCGTGGTGACCGGCGTGGGTTTCCTGATCCACGTCTTCAGCGTCGGCTACATGAAGGACGACGTCGGCTATCCCCGGTACTTCGCGTATCTGAACCTCTTCGTGTTCTTCATGCTCGTGCTGGTGATGGGCGCGGGCTACGGGATGATGTTCATCGGCTGGGAGGGCGTGGGGCTGTGCAGCTATCTCCTCATCGGATACTGGTTCACCGATCGGGAGAAGTCGGATGCCGGCAAGAAGGCGTTCATCGTCAACCGCATCGGCGACTTCGGTTTCCTCCTCGCGATGTTCATGCTCTTCCAGGCGTTCGGGACGCTCGATTTCGTCGAGATCTTTGCGGGGGCGGAGGGCCACTTCGCGGTCGGGGGCGCAACCGTTACCGCCATTACGCTGCTGCTGATGCTCGGCGCGGCCGGCAAGAGCGCGCAGGTGCCGCTCCACGTCTGGCTGCCCGATGCGATGGCCGGCCCGACGCCCGTGTCCGCGCTGATCCATGCGGCGACGATGGTCACGGCGGGGGTCTACATGGTGGCGCGCTCCGGCGTGCTCTACGCGCTGGCGCCGACCAGCCAGGCCGTTGTCGCGGGGGTGGGCGTGCTGACCGCGCTGATCGCCGCCACCATCGCACTCCAGCAGCACGACATCAAGAAGGTGCTGGCCTATTCGACCGTATCGCAGCTGGGGTTCATGTTCCTCGGGGCGGGGGTCGGCGCCTTCACCGCCGCCATCTTCCACCTCATGACCCACGCCTTCTTCAAGGCGCTGCTGTTCCTCGGCGCGGGCGCGGTGATCCACTCGATGCACCACGCCCTGCACAAGGCGGGCAGCCATGAGGACGCGCAGGACATGCGCAACATGGGCGGGCTGAAGGACAACATGCGCATCACCTGGGTGGTGATGTGGATCGCCACGCTGGCCATCGCGGGGATCTGGCCGCTCGCGGGGTTCTTCTCGAAGGACGAGATCATCTGGTACACGGCGGCGTGGGCGGGCGCGGAAGCGAATCCGTTCGGGGGCCTCTACACGCTGTATTGGGGCGTCGCGCTGGTCACCGCCATGCTGACCGCCTTCTACATGACCCGGCTCATGGTCATGACCTTTCACGGCGAAACGCGCCTCGAGCACGGGGCCCGGTCCCACATGCACGAAGCGCCGCGGGTCATGACGATCCCGCTGATCGCGCTGGCCGTGCTCTCGGTCTTCGGAGGCTGGGTCAACGTTCCGGAGGCGCTCAGCGAATCCGTCCTCGGACTGTTCGGTGCCCTGCCGATGACCGAATGGCTCCACCACTGGCTGGAGCCGATCATGCACGATGCAGCGGCGATACAGACGGCGGCGCTTGGCGAAGCTTCCTACTCCGCCCCGCTGCTCGGCGGCGGCGAGTTCGTCTGGGCGCTGTTGTCGACCCTCGCCGCAGCGGCCGTGGTGGCGGTCGCGGTTCGGCAGCTGGCCCCGCGCAAGGTGCTTGCTGCTGCCGAGGACGGCATCCCGCCCGCCGGTCTGCGTGGAATCCTCTACAACAAGTGGTACTTCGACGAGATCTTCGACCGGACGATCGTCCAGCCGATCCTGGCCGCATCGCGCTGGTGCTGGAAGTTCGTCGACACGGTGATCATCGACGGATTCGTGAACTCCGTGGCCGGTTTCACGCGTCTCGCCGGGTGGTTCGCCAGCCTCTTCCAGACCGGCCAGACCAATACCTACGCCTTCGTTCTGACCGTGGGCGTCCTCCTCGTCCTCGGCGCCGCGGTCTTCCTGTGATGACGACATGACGGATTCTCTCGCCTCGATCTCGACCCTCTACGAGAGCTGGATCCTTCACGCGCTGGTCTGGCTGCCGATTCTGGGACTCGTCCACGTCATGACCTCCCCCGAGGAGCGGGCCAGGAACGTCGCGTTCCGGTGGTCCGCCGCGGTCTTCGTGCTGAGCCTGGGCCTGTGGTGGAGCTTCGATCCGGGATCCGGCGGCTTCACTCTCGAGTCCTCGACGCCGTGGATCGAGTCGTGGGGAGTCAGCTACGCGCTAGGCGTCGACGGGATCTCCGTCTTCATGGTCATGCTGACGACTCTCGTCAGCCCCATCGCGATCCTGGGCGCGTTCGACTACGTGAAGACCCGCCGCAGAGCCTTCTACGCCCTGATGCTGCTCCTGCAGACCGGAGTGGTCGGGGTCTTCCTGGCGACCGACATCTTCCTCTTCTACGTCTTCTTCGAGCTCACGCTGATCCCGATGTACTTCATCGTGGGCATCTGGGGTGGAGAGCGCCGAATCTACGCCGCGGTCAAGTTCTTCCTCTACACGGCGGTCGGATCGCTCCTCATGCTGGTCGCGATCCTCTACATCTACCTCAGCGCCGGCACGGGTTCGTTCAGCTACGAGGCCTTCCTCGCCGCCGACCTGACGATGCGCGAGCAACTGTGGCTGTTTGCCGCATTCGCGCTGGCGTTCGGGATCAAGGTGCCGATCTTCCCGCTGCATACCTGGCTGCCGGACGCCCACGTCGAGGCGCCCACCCCGGGTTCGGTGATCCTGGCGTCGCTGCTGCTCAAGATGGGGACCTACGGCTTTCTCAGGTTCCTCCTCCCCCTGTTCCCCGGCGCCTCGCAACACCCCACGGTGGTGGCCGTCATGCTCGCGCTCGGGGTGGCCGGGATCATCTACGCGGCCTGGGTGGCGGCGGTGCAGCCCGACGCCAAGAAGCTGGTGGCGTACACCTCCGTCGCCCACATGGGATTCGTGATGATCGGGGTCTTTGCCCTGACGGTGAACGGGTTGCAGGGCGGACTGGTGGTCATGATCAGCCACGGCGTCTCGACCGGCGCGCTCTTCCTTCTGCTCGGCATGATGTACGAGCGCCGCCACTCCCGCCTCATCGAGGACTTCGGCGGCATCGGACGCGTGGCCCCGATGTTCGCGACTGCGTTCGTGATCACCGCGCTGGCCTCGATCGGCCTTCCGGGCACGAGCGGTTTCATCGGCGAGTTCCTGGCGCTGATCGGCACCTTCGAAACGCACGCGCTCACGGCCATCCTGGCGGCGACGGGCGTGATCTTTGCGGCCTATTACATGCTCCCGATGGTGCAGCGCGTCCTCTTCAACAGGCTGGACAAGCCCGAGAACCGGACCTTCGCAGACCTGTCGCGGCGCGAGATGGTCGTGCTGGGGCCGCTCGTGGCGCTGATGATCTGGATTGGAGTTCACCCCACGCCGTTCCTCGAGCGCATGGAGCCGAGTGTGCAGGTGGTGCTGGAACGGGTGGAGGGTGCCCGGACGGCGGCGCAGGGCGTTGAGCCCGGGGAGTTGAGTGCGCACACGCGCGTTGCAGGGGATGTCGAACCCCGGCTCGCGACCGGCACCGCCGACGAGTCGGAACTCCGGCCCGCGACCGGCGCCACGGACGAGGAGGAACTCCGGCACGCGACCGGCGCCACGGACGAGGAGGACCAGGACCGATGATCCTCGACTACTCCTCCAGCTTCCACTACGTCCTGGCGCTCCTGCCCGAGGTGGTGCTGTCGTGCTGGGGAATGGTGGTGCTCATCATGGGGGTGGCGCGCCGCCGCGAACCCGGACACGGCCAGGAGCTCGGATGGATGTCGCTGGCGGGCCTCGGACTCGCCGCCGTGGCCAACGGGTGGCTCTACTCGGGGGTGAGCGAGGCGGGCGCGGCCGCGATGATCGCGGTCGACCGGTTCCGCCTGTTCGCCAACTGGGTGTTCCTCCTCGGCGCGGCGCTCTCCATCGTCATTTCCCTGGCCTACGTGACCCGGCACCGGCTCCAGGCCGGGGAGTACTACTCGCTCATCCTCTTTGCGACCGTCGGGATGATGTTGATGGGGGCCGCACGCGACCTGATGATCATCTTCCTCGGTCTCGAGCTCATGTCCATCGCCGTGTACGCGCTCGTGGGGTTCAATCGCCGGGACCGCCGATCCGCCGAGGCCGGCCTGAAGTACTTCCTGCTGGGCGCCTTCGCCACCGGCTTCCTCCTCTTCGGCATCGCGCTGGTCTACGGTGGGGCGGGGAGCACGAACATCCAGGCAATCGCCGGAGCGATACAGGCCGGTACCGCAGCCAACGTGCTGATGGTTCCCGGGGTGGCGCTGCTGGTCATCGGGTTCGGATTCAAGGTGGCGCTGGTGCCATTCCACATGTGGACCCCGGATGTCTACGAGGGGGCTCCCACGCCCGTCACGGCATTCATGGCCGCGGCCGTCAAGACCGCCGCGTTCGTGGCGTTCCTGCGGGTGTTCGTCGTCGGTTTCGCCGGCGTCTACGACCAGTGGTGGACCGTTCTCTGGTGGCTGGCCGTGGTCACGATGGTCATCGGCAACGTGGTGGCCGTCACGCAATCGAGCGTCAAGCGCATGCTCGCCTATTCCTCGATCGCGCACGGCGGGTACCTGGCGGTGGCGGTGGTGGCCGCCAACGAAACGGCGGCCGCCGCGCTGCTCTTCTACCTGCTGGTGTACACGGTGATGAACATCGGCGCCTTTGCGGTCGTCATCACGGTGAGCAACCAGTCGGAGAGGCACCACCGGATCGAGGACTACGCCGGATTCGGGTGGCGCCGGCCGGCGCTCGGCCTCTTCATGACGGTGTTCCTCCTGTCGCTGGCCGGATTCCCGGGGACGGCCGGGTTCATCGCCAAGTACCAGCTTCTCCTGGGTGCGGTCGAGGCGCGGCTCTGGACACTGGCCGTGATCCTCGTCCTCACGACCGTGGTCTCGTACTGGTACTACCTGCGGGTGGCATGGTTCATGTGGATGCGCGAGGGCGACGAAGCGGCGGAAGCGGTTGCGGCAAAGGCCGATCCTCCTTTGGCGATGCATGTAGCGCTCGTTCTCTGCGTGGGGCTGATTCTGCTGGCGGGGATCTTCCCCGGCGCGGTGCTCGACCTGGCCATCGGCTCGGCCGAGGGGCTGCTGGACATCCTGGCCGGAGCGACCGCGGGGCTCCCCCGCTGACGCCAGGCGCCACCGATGCGCCCTCCAATGCCCCTGCGCGAGCACATCTTCCGGCAATACGACATCCGAGGCATCGTCGGCGAGGATCTGGACCCTGAAGTGGCGCGAGCCGTGGGGGCGGCCTACGGCTCGGAGCTGCGCCTGAGCTGCTCCTCTCCCAGGCCGCGGGTCGTGGTCGGGGAGGACAATCGTCCATCGTCGCCGCCGCTGCGGGCGGGGCTGGTAAAGGGGATGAGGTCGGCGGGTTGCGATGTCATCGCGCTCGGCACGGTGCCCACGCCGGTGGCCTACTTCGGCGAGTACAGGTATGCGGCGGACGGTGCGGTGCAGATCACGGGATCGCACAACCCGGCGGAATACAACGGCATCAAGATGACGATGGCCCGCTCGTCCGTGTACGGCGAGGCCATCCAGGAGCTGCTTCGCCGCATTCGCGACAAGGACTTTGCGTCGGGCGCGGGAGGCCTCGAAAGCCGCAACGTGCTCCCTGAATACGTGGAGCATGTGGCCGGGCTCTTTACGCTGTCGCGTCCGATGAAGGTGGTGGTCGACTGCGGAAACGGCACCGGCTCGCTGGTCGTCGTGGAGCTGCTGGAAGCGATCGGCGCGCAAGTGATTCCCTTGTACTGCGAGTCCGACGGCACCTTCCCGAACCATCATCCCGATCCCACCGTCGACGAGTACGTACAGGATCTGGTCGCCGAGGTCCGGCGCCGGGAAGCAGATCTGGGAATCGGCTTCGACGGCGACGCGGACCGGATCGGCGTGGTGGACGATCAGGGCGCCATCGTCAGGGGGGACATCCTCCTGCTCCTCTTCGGTCTGGACCTTCTGCGCCGGGAGGGCAGGGGCGAGCAGCTCGTTTTCGACGTGAAGTGCTCGCAGGTCCTTCCGGAGGTCTTCGCTCGCGCGGGCGGCGTGCCGGTGATGTGGAAGACCGGCCATTCGCTGATCAAGGAAAAGATGAAGGAACTGGGTGCCCGCATCGCCGGAGAGCTGTCCGGCCACATCTGTTTCGCGGACCGCTACTTCGGCTTTGACGACGCGCCGTATGCCGCCTGTCGGCTGATCGAGCTGGTCTCCTCGTCGGACCGGCCGCTGTCGGCGATGACGGCGGAACTCCCCGCGTACGTCTCCACCCCCGAACTCCGGATCGAGGTCCCGGAGGAAGACAAGTTCGAAGTAGTCGAGCGCGCGCGCGACCATTTCAGCGCCCGCTACGAGGTTGTTGCCGTGGATGGCGTGCGTGTCCTCTTCGGAGACGGGTGGGGCCTGGTACGGGCCTCCAACACACAGCCCGTCGTGGTGGCGCGATACGAAGCCCGATCCAGTGAGCGGCTGCTTGAGATTCGTGGGATGATGGAGTCGTGGCTGCGGGCACAGGGCGTGCCGGTCTGACCTGACGGGAAGGCATCCGGTCGCGTCGGCACGACATTGCCGCAGCGCCGCCTGAAAAGTTGTCCCATCCAGCTATCCCAACGCCCGCCGCGACTGCCTACCTTGTGCGCGTCCGAAGCTTCCCCGGCCATCGGATGCACCGATGCGGCGGGGCACTCAATCAACGCAGTAGAGAACCCCTCAACCGGGACGATCCAGGGGGCAGTGAGCAAGTGACAAGGAATCGTGGACGAAGGCGCCAGCAAACCAAGGTTGGTCAGGCAGCCCCCGGTGGGTTGCCATTCGTTGAAATCACTGGACGTGGCTTCCTCCCGCTTCTCGTCGTGGCGGCAACGGCATGCGGCTCCGATGATCCCCGCGGGATGGACTCCGCAGGTGCGCCGGGTGCGCGACCGGACGTAGCCGGCCCGCAGTCGGTCGACATGGCCGCGTTCGCGGAAGCCTTCGAGGTGTTGGGCACACTGGTGCTGGAAGAGAACGACCAGGCCATGGTGGTGCAGCCGATGGTGACATCGGACGACACCGGCCTGCTGCTCCTTACGGAGCCCATGGAAGCCCAGGTCAACCTGTACGGCACGGATGGCACCTCGCTCGGTACTCTGGGGACCAAGGGCGAGGGACCGGGAGAATTCCTCTTTCCCATCTCGGCGCACCGGACGCGAGCCGGAGAGGTCGCAGTCGCGGACATCATGTCGCAGCGAATCACCTTCTTTGGCACCGGTTCCGCTGCAGCCCCCGAGCCGGTTTCGGTTCCGGTTCCCGGCACCATGAGCGCGCAGGACCTTGGGGGTGGCCGCTATCTCCTGGCCGGAGCGGATCCCTCCGAGCGGCCGCCCAGACTGCTGCACATCTGGAATCGCGAATCCGGCGAGATCGAACGCAGTTTCCTTCCCATGGGAGTGCCGGAAGCATCCCTCCCCTTTGCGGTGAGCTTCCCGGCAGCGAGCGCCACGCTGGCCGGCGACACGATCTGGGCGGTCTGGGCGCTCTCCGACACGCTCTACAAGTTCGACAGTGCGGGTGAGCGTCTCGCGGCCTTGCCGTTGTCACTTGCCCGACCGATGGGTGACCTGCCCGCCAGTGACGCGCCGGTGACGGACCCAAGGGAGATCCAGCGCGTATTCGATGCGTTGACGCAGACGTACAAGGCGTTTGTGCTGGAGAGTGGCGAGAAGGTGGTGGTGTCCATGCAGACGCGCGAGTTCGGTGCGGTCTGGGACCTCCTGATCCTCGACCCTGAGGGTGCGACGGTCTGGAAGGCTGCCAACATGCCTCGGCTGTTCACGGTCGACCAGGGCGTGTTCTACTTCAAGGATCCGGAATCGGTGCTGCCCAACCACTGGCTCGTTGCACGGCGCAAAACCGATGCGTGAGGGGGTCCCGACTGCTTTCCACGTGCGTTCGTGGACGGTTGCGAGCTGTATCGTGGTGTTGGCGGCCTGCGTGGATGGTCGGGGCAGGCCGGCGCCACTGGCCGTGGGGGACACGCTTGCCGGTGTGGGGGCGTCGGGCAGCCGCCCCACCCTCGTCTGGGCAATCGATGCGGAAGCGTGCCTGGGGTGCGACCTGACGGATCCTGCCCGCTCGCTGCGGGCCCTTCAGCGGCAACTGGGCGACAGCTTCGAGACCATTGTGGTGGCGGTCTCCGACCTGGGTGTGGAGGACGGGGGCATGGTGGGTCGATTCCTGGAGGCGCAGCGGATCTCCGCACGGGTCGATCTGCGCAGTCCGGCCGAATACGAGCGGGACTTTGGAGCAGCCCCGATCCCAGCCTGGTATCTCCTGGGCAGGAAGGGCAGAGTGCACGCGGTGCTGGCAGCGCCCCTGGCGGACAAACGACTTGTGGGACGCGACTCGCTTGCAGCTCGTGAATTCATTGAGCGATTGGCGAATGATTGGCCGGCAGAAGAGCCGGGACTGTGACCGATTGCACGCTCGGTGCATTCGGAAATTCATCAAACGAGACAAATGGAGTAACCAAACATGCTTACAAGAAAAGGCACACAAGGCAGGGGCCAACGGCGTCTGCTGCAACTGGGTTCGGTCGGATTGGCCCTCGCCCTGACGCTGGGTGCGCCCGCCGCGCCCGAAGTGGTGCCCGTACCCCCGAGCGAGGCCCGGGCTCAGATGCCTGACCCGTTTCCGCGGGTTCAATTCGGATTCTGGGACATACGGATCTGCCTGATGGTCTGCTTCCCGGAATGGGCGCTTTGCTGCGAGCGGGAGCCTGACCCGCTCTACTGATCATCACAACGAATGGAGCAAGACAAATGAAGAAGATGGAAATGAAACGTGGTCCCGGCGGAGCCGTCGCGGTGACCTTGAAGGCGCTTGTGTTGGCTCTGGCGCTGGGAACGGCGGCCCCGGCAATTGGCGGCATCGCAGTTCCGGCGCCCGCTGAGGCACAACTCAGCGATCTGCGCCAGGTGAAGCGGTTCCTGCTGTGGGACATCTGCTCTCGCCACCCCTGCATGGGGGGATACTGCTGCGGTTGGGCGGGTTTCTGACCCTTCCCAAAGCGGACTGGGTCGACGACGTGGACAGTCGTCTTCGGTCGCCCACTCCCCTTCCTGAACAACCGGCGGGGCCCCAAGTGGCCCCGCCGGTCACGTCCACTTGGTCAGAAGCTCTTGACCGACAGTGCGCCCAGGGTCGCGGCCTCGACCGTCTCCTCCGTCCAGTACGGCTCGCCGTAGCCCCGCCTGATCAGCGAGCCGTAGGTAGCGTGGACGCTCCGGACCTGATCGAAGAGCGGACGGTCACCGCCAGGATATACCTCTCCGATCCCACTCTTGCCGCGGAACTGCGAAGCGTACGCCGAGAGGGCTTCGAGCTTGCGCTCCATCTGGGCGGTGATGTCTACCACGAAGGTCGGTTTGACGGGATCCTCGCGGAAGGCGAGCGCGTAGACGACCTTCTCCGGTCTGTGCGGAGCCCCCGTGGCAGGGAACTTCTTCAATCCGGCCAGGAAACTCGCGTCACGGGCCAGACACGCCGCCGCCCGATGGTCCGGGTGTCGTCCCTCGGTCCAGTGGGTCACGACAACCCGCGGTCGGAGCGTCCGAATCATCGTTGCCACCACGATTCGTGACGATTGATCATTCACCAGCCCGGAATCGGCGAGGCCGACGCAGCGTCGATCGGCCAATCCCATCACAGTGGCTGCTTCCGACGCTTCCCGGGCGCGCGTTTCGACGGTCCCCCGCGACCCCGCCTCGCCGGCCGTGAGGTCCAGTACACCGGTCCGCTCGCCCGCTTCCGACGATTTGATCAATGCCCCGCCGCAGAAGATCTCGGCGTCGTCGGGGTGGGCCATCACCGCCAGTACATCGAGGGGCTCGATCATGGAACGCCGGAATTCACTCGTAGCGTAGCGCGTCGACGGGATCGAGCCGCGATGCGCGCAGTGCAGGGAGCATTCCGAACAGTATTCCCGTGAGCGTCGCCAGGATGATCGCGGCCGCAACAGACCAGAGTGGGATCCTCGCCGGCAGCGGGGAAATCGCCGCAATCGCCTCCGAAGCCCCCCAGCCCACAAGGAGGCCGACAATCGCCCCCAGGCCCGTGAGCAAGGAGGCCTCGATCAGGAACTGCCACTTGATCTCCTGGCGGGTGGCGCCGAGCGCCTTGCGGATCCCGATCTCGCGGGTCCGTTCCGTCACCGAGATGAGCATGATTCCGATCACGCCGATCCCCCCCACGAGCATCCCCACCGAGGAGAGGCCGACGATGACGGCGAAGAACATGCCGGTCAACTGGTTGAATATCTCGACGATCTGCTCGGCGCGAATGATGGCGAAGTTGTTCTCTTCGCCGGGTCCGAGCTCCCGTATGGACCTGAGTGCCGAGATGACCTGGTCCTCTGTCTCCCCCGAGGTGAATCCTTCACGCGTCACGATGTCCACCGCCATGAAGGTCCAGCGATCCCTGGCCTTCAGACGCTTGTCAGCCGCGGTGAACGGGACCACGGCCAGGTTCTCCGTCACTTCACCGAAGACATTGTCCAGCGGTTCGTAGACGCCGATTACCGTGAAGAGCTCGTTGGCCGCCCGGCGTCCGGCGTTCACGCGCACGCGCCTGCCAACCGGATCTATCTCTCCAAAGACGGCCTTCGCTACCTCATTCGAGATCACCACTACGGCCCGCGCCTGGTTGACTTCGGTTTCCGTGAAGTTTCTGCCCGACACGAAATCTCCCGGGAGGGAACTGGTCCAGGCCGATGAGACGCCGCGCCACGACAGGTTCGACACCCAATCCGACCCGAACCGGATGGACGCCCCGAAATCGAAGCCCGCGCTCAACTCGGCCACTCCGGGCAGGGACTGCATCCTGCGGATCTCCCTGTCGCTGATTTCAGGCCTGTCCCACCAGGGCGGTCTTCCAGATCCCTGAATAGCAATCCGGGCATCGGAAAAGTCGAATGGCATTACGGTGAAGTTGTCGGGACCTGAAGCATCGAAGAGCTCCATGACTTCGGTGCGGATCCCCGTGATGATGGCGGCAACGGTCACCACGACGCCTGCCCCGACCCCCACTCCGAGTATCGCCAGAAGCGTGCGTGCCCAGTTGGCCCGAAGCGCTGCCGTCGCCACGCGCGTTCCGTCAACAACGACCCTCCTCGCCGAAGGCTGATCCGCAGCCATGCGTTCGGACGCCCCCTTGCCGGTTTCGCCGGTCATTCGTACCTCAGCGCGTCGACGGGGTCGAGCCTGGCGGCCCTGGACGCGGGATACACGCCTGAAACGATCCCCACCACCACTCCAAGCGATACCCCCAGCAGCACCCATCTCGGTGCCACGACCGCCGGTAGCGGCGAAACGGCGCCCACCAGCACTGTAACGGCCACACCGATCGCGACCCCGAAGAGCGCCCCGATTCCCGACAGCGTACCGCTCTCGATCAGAACCTGGGCAAGGATGTCCGCACGCCGGGCGCCCAGAGCCTTGCGAACCCCGATCTCCCGCGTCCTTTCCATGACGGAAACCAGCATGATGTTCATGATTACGATTCCACCCACCACCAGCGAGATGCCGACCAGGCCGGGAAGCGCCATGAAGAGTATCTGGCTGATGCGTTCCCAGACGGTGAGTGACTCCTCCGTGGTTTCGGCCGCAAAATTGTCGTAGTCTCCGGGCCCCAGACGGCGGCGCACCCGCATGACTTCCACGACCTCCTCCCACAGGGGAATCACCAACTCGGGCCCTCCGGCCTTGAGGAGTATCTGGTCGACGCGACCGCGCGGGGCTGTGAAACTCTGCAGAGGTGATCGCACCGGACCGACGGCGAAGTTGTTCAGCGACTGTCCGAAAAAGGATCCCTGATCTTCGAGCACCCCCACGACCCGGTAGGGAAAGCCGCGGATCCGAACGCGCTGACCGACGGGATCGGTGGCTCCAAACAGCACTTCCGCTACGGAATTCCCAAGCACCAGGACAGGGACTCCGCGGTCGGCCTCCTGGCGCGTGAAAGCACGGCCCTGCTCCACGTTCCAGTTGCGAATGTCGAAAATCTCGGCTCCGGCACCCACGATTCTGACGTTTTCGACCTTGCGGCCCCGGTTCGACTCCAGTTCCCCGGTGGCATCGGATTCGGGAGAGATCAGGACGGGCAGGGAAACGCGCTCACGCAGATGTTCATAGTCTTCGAAGGTGAGACGGGGCGCGCGGTTCCAGGCTCGCCACTGCTCCGACGAAGCGCTCAGGGGGACGCGGGGGGTACGGTTCACCGTCACCGTGTTCACGCCGAAGAACCTCTCCGTGAGCGTTCCTCGAATGTACTGGTCCATCCCCTCCACGATACTGACCACGACGATGAGAAACATGACGCCCACGATGACGCCCAGAAGGCTGAAGAAGCTCTTCAGCTTCTGGCTGCGGATCTGCTCCCAGGCAAGCCTTACTCCCTCGAGGAATTGCATGGAAGCCGGTCAGTCCGATCCGTCTTGCGCCTCGTCGGTGCCCGTTGGGTCCCCGGCGCGGACCGCGGCACTGTCCTGGAGGGTGCGAACAACCTGGTAGGGGCCACTCACGACGCTGTCGCCGCCGCTGAGCCCCGAAATCACCTCGAAGTACTCCTGCCCGGCGATTCCGATGGTCACGGGCGTGAACACGGCGATACCGTCCCGAACGACGAACACGCCCTCGATCGCCTGCTGGGTCGCTCCCGTCGCGTTCCGGGGCGCGGCGTCATCACCGTTGTCGCCCGCGTCCACGGTATCCTCTTCACGAAGTGTCAGGGCGATGATCGGGATGGCGAGCTGATTGGTGCGAGTGTCGGTCACAACCTCGGCGGTCGCCGACAGATCCGGCCGCAGATCCGCGCGCGGATCTGCGAGCGTGACGACCACCTCGAAGTCGATGGTTGGGGTCTGACCCGTGCCGGCAACCTGCGAAGGCGGCCGGATCGCGCTGTTCCCGATCTCGGTCACGGTCCCCGGAAACACGAGATCCGGGAAGGCGTCGAGCTCGACCGAGGCGCTGTCGCCCAGGGCGATCTCCGGCACGTCGGTCTCGTCGACCTCCAGCACGACCTCCATGACGGAAAGATCCGACACCGTGAGGATCAGGCTGCCGGGATTGTTCATCGTGCCCACGATCACCGTTTCGCCCTCCTCGACATTGAGGCGGGTAACGCGGCCCGAAATGGGCGCGCGGATGATCGTCTTGGACAGCTGGTCCCGAGCCTCCTCCACCGCGGCCTGGGACTGGTTCACGCCGAAGACGGCGGCGTCGAGCAACGATTGCTGCACTTCGAGATCCGTCTCGGCGTTCTCGACATCCTGGCGGCTTACGAGCAGCGAGTCCCGCGCCCTGAGAGAAGCCATGCGTTCGGCCTGCCGCTCCGCCCGGATGAGATTCGCGCGCGCCTGCGCGACCCCTGCCTGGGCCTGGCTGAGGTTGGCCTGGCTCCGATCGAGCGCCGCCTGGTAGCGGCTCGGGTCGAGTCGCAAGAGGATCCGGCCCTGCTCCACGTCCTCGCCCTCCTGCACCAGGAGTTGGGAAACGCGAGCCGAGATGTCCGAACTGATGTCCACCTTGCGGCGGGCCCTGACGTTGCCGCTCGCGGTGACCGTGGCCACCAGATCGCGGGTTTCCACGGCCTCGATGCGGACCTCCGTGCCCCGCGGGCGGCCGCCGCCGCTGGCGAGTACGACAGCTACGATCAGAAGGGCGGCGATGGCCACCCCGATGATAATCTTGATTGGTGTTCGCATGATGTCCCTACGGGTTCCTCAAGGGGGTGCCGACAACCGCCTCGAGGTCGGCGACTGCGTCATGATAGGTAAAGATGGACAGCACACGCTCGCGGTCCGCCCGGGCCTTCACCGTCTCGGCCTCAACGAGAGCGATGAAGTTGGAAAGCCCCAGTCGATACTGTTCCTGCGCCAGGCGAAGCTGCTCGTCGGCGAGCGCCTGATTGCGCTCCTCGATGAGGGCGCTCTCGTAGGCGGTCCGCACGATGGCGATGCGGGATTCGATATCGGCGCGCAGCGCCAACTCCTGCTCCACAACCTGAAATCTGGTGTCGTTCAGCAGCGCCCGCGCACTTTCCAGCTCGCGCTGCCGGCCAAGACCCTGAAAAACGGGGATCGAGATCGTCAGCCCGACGGATGGGGGTTGCCCGGTGAAGTTGAAGGGGAACGCGTCGTTCTCCTGCCGTATCGCCTCCAGCGCGGACTCGGGCGTCCCCAGCGTGGAGCAGTCCTGCTGCGGAGGCGGGATGGGCAGCAACGAAACGAGACCGTTCAGGGTCTCGCACTGCTGAATCCGGGCGAGCCCGGCGGCGATGGCCTGAGCTTCCTGTCCAGCTGTGCTGCTCGCCTGGCGGGTGAATCCGCTGAGCCCCGCCGACAGCGACACCGTCGGGAAGTACGCGGAGCGCGCGATGCGAACGCCGTAGCGCGACGACTCCTCCTGGGCCTTCAGCGCCTGCAGCCCCGGATTGCCACTGACCGCCATGGCGTACAGACCATCGGCCGTCCACCGGGGCTCCGTAACCGCGAAGGTGGTCTCCAGCGTCGGCTCGGCCGCCAGCGTGACGCCGAGCTGCTGCAGCAGCCGGATTCGCGATGTCCGGACCCCGGTCTGCGCCTGGAGCAACGTGATTTCGGCTCGTCCGACATTGACCTCGGCCTGCTGGACGTCGATCGCGTTGCCCGATCCCACCTCCTGCCGTCCCTGAGCCAGCCGGAAGTTGAACCGCGCTCGCTCGAGTTCCTGCTCCGCGAGGCTCAGCCCCTCGGCCTGTCGTACCGCCTCGAGGTAGGCCCTCGTGACATTGAGCCGCAGCACCGCCTCCTCCGACCGGACCTGGGCCCGCGTGGCGTCGCGGCTTCTCCGGGCCTGCCCCGGAGCCATCAGGGTGCGGCCGCTGACGGAATAGTTGATGCCTGCGCTATACGAACTGAACAGGAACGAAGGCTGGTCCTGGAACCCCAGCTGGTCGGCCGTAATGCTCCCGAAGCGCTGTTCTCCGGCCCCCTGCCAGGACACGCTGGAGTTGATCGATGCCGAAGGGAGCCAGGCGCCGTAGGCGGCGTTCAGGTTCCAGTCGGCCACCGCGACATCGTTGCGGACCGCCATGAGCCGCGGATTGTTGCGAAGCGCCAGCCGCAGGGCTTCGTCCAATGATAGCGACGCGGGCACCTGTTCCTGCGCGGCAATGGGAGTCACTGCCGCGCCGAGCACGATGAGCACAGCCGCCGGAGACACCATGCCTGCGGTGCGGAAGTGCCGCGCGAATCCTCGGGCGACCGTCAATATCGGGTGTAGCACAGTGTGTTCCTCTCAGTCATGCGATGCATCGGGAGATGGATTTCCGACGATCCCGCTGCCCCTACGGACCAGTCCCGGATACAGTTTCCAACTACGCGCCTGGAGGCGGTCATCTTCAATCAGGGGACCCTGACCGCGAGGAAACCAGCCTCGGGCAACGATACTCGCACGAGCCGGCCGCTGCCGTCGAACCAGGCTGCTCCCGCGTTGTCTCCGCTTCCCAGCCGCACCCGCGTAGTCTCGATGGTCGCTTCCCCGGCTTCAAGCATGTGGGGGCCGGCCAGCAGCAGCGCGGTGGATTCGGGTTCGTCGGACAGGGGCGTAAATGTGTGCAGCGTCGTTTCCGCTGCTCCTCCCTCCAGGAATGCCCCCAGCACGAAGTAGTGGTGCGCGAAGCCGGCCTCGACGACGACCGTCCCGGGTCGGGCCCGGTACTCCTGGACCTGCTCGCCACCGGGCGCAACGACCGTTCGGCGAAGGCGGTCGCCCGCACGCACCAGGCTGACTTCAACCGTGTCCGCACCGGTGACCGACACCTGGTACTCGGCCAGGGCCATGCCGGGGCCCTGTACCTGGAGCAAGGTCTTGACCACGCGCCCGCTGCGCATGGTGACCGTTCCCATCGCGAGGGTTTCCTGGGCGCCGCCCGTTCCGCGCCGATGGATGGTGAACTCCTCCGTGCCCGCCTCCTGCCCGTCGACGTAGAGCCGCAATACGCCGCTGTCCACGAGTTGGGCCGATCCGGGGGCGGGATACACAATCCCCAGTCCCAGCAGGAACGCCACGCCCAACCTGACAGACGACCGCACCGGCGGCCCGGCGGGTGACGGAGAAATGCTCTGATTCATTAGGATAAGTATAATGGCAAAGGAAAGGGACGATTCGATGCCCGCCGTGGACAGCGCGGGTCCGCGCCAGCCGGCCAGTGATCCGTCGGCCGTCGCCGGTGGACGCATCTCCGCCCGAGGTCCGATCTGGCTCGGCTTCTTCTGCATGCTCCTGTGGGCGCGCCTTGATTCTCCGCTGATCCTGGCTGCGGCGTCGGTCTTTGTCGCCCTGTCCTCCGTCGCGGCGCGGCGTGGCTGGCGCCAGTCTGCCGCCCTGGCTCTGCTTGCCGCGGGCGTGGTGGCCGGGTTCTACTCCGATGCCGCCGGCCGCCGGCTGACGGACGATTGGCCCGGTTACTGGGAAGAGCGCCGTGCTGCAGTGGCCGAGCAGGTCAGTCGCGAGTTCGACGCCCTCGTCGAGAACGGAAACATGTCGGCCGCGGAGGTGTCGAGGCTGGCGGGGCAGGGGTTGTCGCCGTCAGCGCTCCGCGATTCGTTGCGGGCGGTTCTGGACGAGTACGGCATGACGGCTGCGGCCGTGTACGCGACCGACGGTACGCTCGTCCACTGGGAAGGCGGCCACCACGGCCGCGTCCCCGAAGGGGTCGTGCGGGGCGTTGGCCGATACGCCTATTCCGGGACTCCGCTATTCTCGTACCTCTATTTCTCCGAGCCGGTATCCGGGACCGGTGAGAGGGCCGTCATTGCGTCTCTGATGAAGTCCGATCTCCCGGAGCCATTCGCGTCCGGGCTCGGTGACTTCGCGACCCGGTTTGCTGCCGATTCGGGTGAACGGATCCGGATCGACCGGTCAGACAGACTCGTGGGCCCCGGTGTGTTCGATCTCGGGTGGCCGGACGAGACCCTGCTGAGCATCACCATCATCGAGCCTGATCCGGCGGCGCGCACGGCGGCCCAGCGGGCGCTCTGGATCAGGATCGTGGCAGCCATCTGGGCGCTGGCATGGCTGCTTCAGTCCTTCGGTGGCGGACGCGCAGGGATGGCTTACTCGATGGCAGGCCTTGTGGCCGCGGCGGCTTTGCTGCCCTACGAGAGCATTGTCGCCGCGCCCGCACTCGCCGCGATGGCGGACAGCTACCTGAGCGCGCCGTACCGAATCACACTGGGCAGGGTCTTCCTGCTGTGCGTGGCCACCGCTCCCATCGTGATCCTGGCATTCCCCCGGTGGAGACCACGGAGGGGGACCTGGATCCTTCCCCTGCTGGTTGCCGTGAGCTACCCGCTGCTTCTCCGCTGGCTGAGCGACAACGCATCGCCGCAGCTTCTCGGGACCAGCGAACTGAACTGGGCCGCCTTTCAGATCACGGCCACGCTGCTCCTGACTCTGGTGGCAGCGGCGGCGCTCGCGATTCGGACGCGGACACCGCAGGGTGCCGGCCCGGGCCTTGTCCTGGTCGGCGTGGCCGTGGCCGCGGGTCTTGGAGCCGCCGTGGCGGCCGGGGTCAGAATCGGCCCGGAAGTTCCCGCGGGTCTGGCGATGCTGTGGGTGCTGCCTGCCATTCTCATCGCGCGCGGGCTGCCTCCCACGGAGGACGTTTCATACCTGCGCTGGTACTGCGCCTTCTGGCTCGCGGCGACCGCGGTTCTGCCCTTCACATGGTCGATGCGCACGCAGGCACGGATGACCATCGCCGAGGAGCAGATGGGTCGGCTGGGGACCGCGCCCGAACCGGATGTGGAACGACTCCTGGAGAGGTTTGCGGATCAGGTCGACTCGCTTCACCAGGCCGGGGCGGGTGCCGTTGAAATGATGTACCGAAGTTGGGTGTCCAGCGGCCTTTCGGCCCAGGGGTCGCCGATTCTCGTCACCCTGTGGTCGGAGGACGACTTGCCTCAGCAGGAGCTGCGGCTCGGCGTAAAGGGCGAACTTTCTCCCGTGGTCGGCGAACTCCTGCCCGCGATCCGGTCGGCCGGGATGAGGGAGCATCACCTGCTGGACGAGGTGGATGTGCGCCACCTCATCGCCGTGCCGCTCGCCGACGGCCGGGTCGTTACGGGGACCGTGCCTCCCCGCCGCACGATCGCGGCGCCGTCGTCGCCGGGTCCGCTGTTCGCGGCCGTGGAGGAGGGAGGGGACCAGGAATTCCTCACGCTCGTGCGCACGTCGGACGATGGTGCAGGGACCGAGGATCGCCAGGTCGAATGGAGCCGGAATGCCGAAGGGTGGATGGGCGAAAGGGTTGCCCGATACCCCGACGGCCGCTACGCGGTGTCGTATACGATCAGTATTCCCAACCCGTCGGTCATGTTCGCACGCGGCATTCTGTTGCTGGTCTTCAGCGCGGCGGCGGTTTCACTGCTGTGGGTGCTGAGCCTGTGGATTCTCGGATTCCGATTTTCCGTTCCCATCGACTGGAGGAAGCTGTTCACCTCGTTCCGTGCACGAGTCACCTGGACACTCTTCGGCTTCTTCATCCTGTCCAACGTGGTCTTCGGGACGCTGGCCTACCGAACGCTGTCGGGGGCATCGGAGCGCACGGCCAGGGCCTTGGCGGAGCGGGTGGTCGCGCAGATTTCCGAGGTGTACCGGGAGGAAGGGGGCTCCTTGGAGCTGCTTGCGCGGCGGGTCGGGGCCGATCTGCTCGAATACCGCGCAGGCGAGCTGGTCGGGGGCTCCGCGGACGAACTCGTCGAGCTGGGGCTGTACGAGAGCTGGCTCGACCCGGACATCTACACGGCGCTCGAGACCGGGCAGCAGCTCGAGGCGTCCAAGGTGGCGAATCTGGGCGCCTGGCAGTACGTGCTTGCCCATCGGCGTCTTCCCGACGGCGACATCGTCGCTTCACCCGTTCCCCTGCGGGCGGGAGCGGCCGCTCTGCGCAGGCGCGATGTGGCGGACCTGCTCGGCGTCGCCATCGCGCTGGGCCCGATCCTCGCTCTGGGCCTCGCGCTCGTTGTGGGACGGGCGCTGGCGAGGCCCATTCAGTCCCTTCAGGTTGCGTCCGAGCGCGTGGGACGGGGCAACCTGGCCGTCTACCTGCCGGAAGATCGCCAGGATGAGTTCGGGTCGGTCTTCGCGGCCTTCAATCGCATGGTCCTGCGCCTCGGCGAGGCGCGCCGGGAACTGTTGCGCACCACACGGCGCACGCAGGCGATCGTCGAGGAGGTGGCAACGGGGGTGATCGCCGTTGACACGGCAGGGCGCGTCACGGTTGCGAATCCGGGTGCGGAGGCGCTCCTGGACGCTCCGCTGGAGACCGGGGCGCCCATCCCCGGCAGAGGCGAGCGGGCGGTGGAACTGGCCGGCTGGCTGAACGACTACAGGGAGAGCGGTGAAGCCGAGTCGGACGCTGACTTCAGGTGGGCCGGCCTCAGGGTCAGCGCCAGGGCGCGGAGAATCGTGCAGGAGGGCAAGGTCGGCGGCGTCGTCGTCAGCCTCGAGGACGTGACCGACGAACTGCGCAGCGAGCGGATTCTGGCGTGGGGCGAGATGGCCAAGCAGGTCGCCCACGAGGTAAAGAATCCACTGACGCCGATCAAGCTTTCGGTGCAGCATCTGAGGCGCGCCTGGAATGACCGCCGGGGAGACTTCAGCGGCATCCTGGAGCGCAATGTGGCGACGGTTCTCAACGAGATCGATCGGCTGGCCGCGATCGCCAGGAGTTTCTCCCGTCTTGCCTCTCCCGAAATGGAGGACAAGGGGCCGTTGTTGGCGGTGGACGCAGTCGCAGTGGCCCGTGAGGTCCTGGACCTGTACCGTGGCGGCGAACAGGCGTCGGTTCGGGTGGAGGGGGAGCTGCCCGCCGATCTGCCGCGGGCACTGTGCCGTCCCGACGAACTCAAGCAGGTGCTGCTCAACCTGGTGGAGAACTCCCGGGCGGCGATGCCGGGTGGTGGCGTGGTGCACATCGCGGGCACCGGATCGGAGGCCGGCGACGTCGCGATCGCGGTCACGGACGAGGGAAGCGGAATACCGGAGGAGCTCCTGCCCCGCATCTTCGAGCCCCGATTCTCGACGCGGTCACGGGGCGCCGGCCTCGGACTGGCCATCGTCAAGAGGCTCGTCGACTCCTGGGGCGGAGCGGTTGAGGTGGAGAGCGAAGCCGGGAAGGGTACGACCGTACGCATCCGGCTGCGCAGGGCGCTTGGCGACTCTCTCACGGCGGCGGTAGAATGAACGCGTGTTCAACATGACGTCCGGCCAGCCATCGATCCCCCGGTCGAGCGCCGGCGGGGTACCGTCGGCCGGCGCTCTTGATCTGGCGGTCTGGGTGCGCGAACGGTCACCCGGGATTGCCGAGCGGTGGGCGCGCGGGCTCCTTGCAGGGGGCGAGGCCTGGTCCGGTGCCAGCGAAGTCATCCTGAGGCCCTTTTGCCGCGCTCTGGTGTCATTCCTGCCCGGGATGCTCAGTGCCGGCCGCAACGACATTCTGCCCCTCTGGTCCGAGTGCGCGGAGCTCTTCGGCTCTGCGGCGGCCAGACGGGGGTTGTCCGCAGGCGAAGTGATCGAGGAGTTCCAGCTGCTGCGGGAAGTCATACTGCGGATGATGTTCGAGACACCCCCGGCCGGAGCACCGGGAGCAGTGCCCGCGCGAGATGCGCTGCTCCTCAATCGCACCCTGGACATCGGAGTTACGCAGGCGAGCGTCGGACACACCGACCTGCTCTTCTTCAGCCTCCTCAATGGTTCGGGAGCCGTGGAGCCGATGAACAGCGACGAACTGGATGAGGTGCTGGACCAGATCGCTCAACTCAGGGATGAAGCCCGCCGTACGATGCGGCATCTGGCGGGGAACGAGCTGCAGTGAGGAGCCGGAGGATCAGGCCTCCCTCACCTCCCTGACCAGCTCCGACATCTGGTCCCTGGCGTCGCCGAAGAACATCAGCGTGTGGTCCATGTAGAAGAGGTCGTTGTCGATGCCGGCGAAGCCCGGGCTCAGCGACCGCTTCATCACGATCACGGTGCGCGCCTTGTCCACGTCGAGGATCGGCATTCCCGCGATCACGGAGTCGGGGTCGCGGGCGGCCGGGTTGACCACGTCGTTCGCGCCGACGATCAGCACGACGTCGGTGGTGTCGAACTCGGCGTTGATGTCGTCCAGGTCCAGCAGCTTGTCGTACGACACGTCGGCCTCGGCGAGCAGCACGTTCATATGCCCGGGCATGCGCCCCGCGACCGGGTGGACACCGAACCGCACGGTCACCCCGCGCTCCTCCAGCAGGTCGCAGACCTTCTTGAGCTCGTGCTGGGCCTGGGCGACGGCGAGTCCGTACCCCGGAACCACCGCGACCGAGCCGGCGTAGGCCAGCACCATGGCGACCTGTTCTGCGTCCGCGTCCCGCACCGGACGCTCTCCCGTCTTCGCCCTGGCCGTCTGTCCCTCGGTTCCGAATGCGCCGAAGGCCACGTTTCCGAGCGACCGGTTCATGGCCTTGCACATGAGCTGCGTCAGGATCAGGCCGGCCGCGCCGACGAGCGACCCGGCGATAATCAGGATGTAGTTGTTCAGCACGAAGCCGGTCGTCGCGGCGGCGATGCCGGAGTAGGAGTTGAGCAGGGACACCACCACGGGCATGTCGGCCCCCCCGATGGGGATCACCAGAAGCACGCCGAGGACCAGGGCCCCGATCACGAGCGCCAGGAAAAACGGGCCGCCGATCTCCAGCCCGCCCATGCCCACGAGCGGTGCAACGCTGTTCGCCACGCCCACATGGGCCAGACTGGCGCCCGCCAGCAGAACGAGGAGGAAGAGAAGGGCGTTGAATGTCTTCTGGAGAGGGAATGTCACGGGCTTCCCGGTGACTACGCCCTGGAGCTTGCCAAAGGCGATCAGGCTGCCCGAGAAGGTCACCGCGCCGATCAGCGTCCCCAACACGATCGTGACCCCGGCGCCGACCGCGAGCGACGGACCGCTTCCCCCCGCGCGGACGAACTCCGCAGCCGCGACCGCCGCCGAGGCGCCGCCGCCGAAGCCGTTGAATACCGCGACCAGCTGCGGCATGGCGGTCATCTGGATGTACCGTGCGAGCGCCCCCCCGATGACGGCGCCGGCGACCACCGCGGCCAGCACCGTCGTCCAATCCAGGATTTCGTTGCTCAGGAGCGTGACGACGATGGCCAGGAGCATGGCCATCGAGGCCCGTGCGTTGCCCGAGCGGGCGGTCGCGGGCGAAGACAGCTGCTTGATCCCGGAGACGAAGAGCCACGCCGAGACCAGGTAGACGAGTTGAGTGATGGTGTTTTCCACTTTGGCCTCAGCGCTTCCGGAACATCTGCAACATGCGGTCGGTCACCATGAAGCCGCCGACGACGTTGATCGTGGCCATCACGATCCCAGCGGTCCCGAGCGCCTTGACCCACAGCTCGTCGGCCGACCCGGTCACGACCAGGGCCCCGATGATGGCGATGCCCGAAATCGCATTTGCCCCGGACATCAGCGGGGTATGAAGGGTGGGGGGCACCTTGGAGATCACCTCCCTCCCGGCCAGGGTCGCGAGAACGAAGATGTAGAGCAGAATGAGAAGTTCGCCCATGGGTCTCCCTTACTCCGTGGTGGACGCCAGCTTCTCGCTGACGCGTTCGTTCGTGATCTCGCCACCGTGGGTGACGCAGGTGGCGGAGGTGATCTCCTCGCCGAAGTCGATCGCCCCTTCATCGTCGAAGAGGTCGTCGACGAAGCTTGCCAGATTCCGGGCGTACATCTGGCTGGCGTGGAACGGCAGCTCCGCCGGGAGGTTGGTTGGCCCCATGACGGTCACGCCGTTGCAGTCCACGGATTCTCCGGCGACGGTCACCTCGCAATTGCCGCCGGTCTCGGATGCGAGGTCGACGATGGCGCTGCCGGGTCGCATGGTCTCCACCATTTCCTCGGTAATGAGAACGGGAGCGGGCTTCCCGGGTATCTGGGCCGTGGTGATGACCAGGTCCTGATCCCTGATGTTGTCGGCGATCAGCTCGAGTTCCCGCTGGTGCTGCTCCTCGGAGAGGGCCTTGGCGTAGCCCCCCTCGTCTTCGGCGCTCTCGTCCAGCGCAGTCTCGAGGAACGCCGCCCCCAGGCTCTGTACCTGCTCCTTCACCGCGGGCCTGATGTCGAAGGCGGAGACCACCGCGCCCAGCCGGCGTGCCGTCGCAATGGCCTGCAGGCCGGCCACTCCCGCGCCCAGGATCATCGCCTTGGCCGGGCGCACCGTGCCGGCCGCCGTGGTCAGCATGGGCAGAAAGCGGGTCATCGCATCCGCTCCCATGAGCACGGCCTTGTAGCCGGCGACCGTGGCCTGCGACGAGAGCACGTCCATCTTCTGGGCACGCGTGATTCGCGGAATCAGCTCGACGGCGAAGGAGGTGACCCCCCGCCGTGCCAGCGCCTCGATCACCTCCGTCGGGCCCAGCGGATTGAGGTGGCACACGAGCACCGACCCCTCGGGAAGCGCGGCGACTTCCTCCGGCGACGGAGGCTGCACCTTCAGGATCACGTTTGCGCCGTTCAGCGATGCATCCCGGTCGGCCGCAACGGTGACGCCCGCCTCCTCGTAGAGCCGGTCGGGGAAGGACGCCCCGACTCCGGCGCCGGCCTGGATTCGGAGTGTCCACCCTCGCTTGAGATAGTGACGTGCTGCTTCGGGGACGAGGCCGACGCGGCGTTCGCCCGGCCGGCTCTCGGCCATGATCGCGATCGTCATCAAGATTCTTCTCCCGGTCAAAAGCGCGACCAAAGTGCATCGCCGGAGAGCATCGCGCCAGTCCCCGGCGGAACACCCCGGCAAAACCGCCGGAGAAGATGGCCCTGGGGGCTGGCGGACGCAAACGGCCCATCCAGCCATTCCCCTGTCCCGAAAGACAGACTAGCCTCGTGGCCCCATCCACACCGGAGGTCGCGTTGCTGGCTGTCGCACATTCGTATTGGGTCCACGGCGTCGAAGGCCAGCCGGTCAAGGTAGAGGTGAAGGTCCGGCCCGGGCTGCCGGTCTTCACCGTCGTCGGCCTGCCTGCCGGCGCGGTTCGGGAAGGGAAGGAGAGGGTCTTCGCAGCCCTGGCCCAGACCGGAAACCCTGTGCCGCCGCTCCGAATCACGGTCAATCTTGCTCCGGCGGACCGGCCGAAGTCGGGATCGGGTTTCGACCTTCCGATCGCGATCGCGCTGCTTGCGGCGCTGGAACGCGTTCCAACCGAGGCGCTTGAGGGTGTGGGCCTCGTGGGCGAGCTGGGACTGGATGGCGAGGTGCGCCCGGTGCGCGGGGCAATCGCCCTGGCCATGAGTTGCCGCGCCGATGGCAGACGGTGGCTGTTCCTGCCGGTGGCCAACGCGTGCGAAGCCGCCGCCGTGCCGGGGATCAAGGTGGCCGGGATCGAGAGCCTGGTGGAAATGAAGCGCATCCTCCAGGGGAAGGCCGCGCGAGTCCCGGCCCGACACCTCCCGGCGCGCACTGCTACCCGCTACCCCGACCTCAGCGATGTCCGGGGCCAGCACATGGCAAAGCGGGCATTGACCATCGCGGCCGCGGGCGGGCACAGCCTTCTGATGTCGGGTCCTCCGGGGTCGGGAAAGACCATGCTCGCAAAGCGGCTTCCCGGCCTCTTGCCGCCTCTGGGGGATGCCGAATCGCTGGAGGTCACGCGCGTGCACTCCGTAGCGGGGCTTCTGGATCGCGAGGATCCGGTAAAGACAACCCGCCCCTTCCGGGCTCCCCATCACACGATTTCCGCCGGTGGATTGATCGGCGGCGGGAATCCGCCCCGCCCGGGCGAGATCAGCCTCGCCCACCTGGGCGTTCTCTTTCTTGACGAACTCCCCGAGTTCAATCGGCACGTGCTGGAGACGCTCCGGCAACCCATCGAGTCGGGCCACGTGCGGATCGCCCGCGTGCGTCATACCGTCACCTTCCCCGCCCGTTTCCAGCTCATCGCTACGATGAATGCATGTCCCTGCGGACTCGCAGGCGACGCATGCGTTTGCGAGGATCGCGACATTTCGCGCTACCGGGCGCGCCTTTCGGGTCCGCTCCTCGACCGCATCGACCTCCATGTGTGGATGGACGCGGTGGGCTGGCGGGAGTTGACCCGAAACCGCCAGGCGGTGAAATGGAACTCTGCCCGTGTTCTGGGACAGGTTGTCGCGTCAAGGAGGCGCCAGGCCCTCCGCTTCGGAAGTCCCGATGCCGTAAACGCCGCAATGCGCCCCGGCCAGGTGATGAGCATCTGTCGCCTGACGCCCCCCGGAGTCCGGCTCCTCGACGAAGGTGTCCGCTGCTATGGTCTGTCCGCCCGTGCTGTGCACCGGACGTTGCGCGTAGCTCGCACCATAGCCGATCTCGGAGGCTCGGAGCGTCTGCGAGAGATTGACGTCGCCGAGGCGCTGAGGTTGCGCCTCGCAGCGAATTCGCCGCTCACCCGCCCCTCCCTCCCGGCCCGCCAGACGGGATAGGAGGCCGTCCTTGATGAGCCACGTTGGCCCGACCCGGAGAATTGGCCCGCGCCGGTACCTTGTCCCTGTCCGTGTGAAGCGATTAGCCTGCACGTCAGGAGTCTGGTCGCGGCCACTCGAAACCGGGAACTGGAATCGTGGCTCACTACATGGACTACGCCGCCACATCGGCGATTCGTCCCCCCGCGGTTGGCAAGGCGGTCGCCGCGTTTCTCGGGGGCGTCGGGTGCACCCCCGGGAGAGGCGGGCACTCGGGAGCGATGGAAGCCGCGCGCCTCGCCTTTCGCTGTCGGCGCGCACTGGCGCGTGCGCTCGACCTGCCGGGAGATCCCGGTCGCGTTGCCTTGATGCAAAACGCCACCCATGCGCTGAACACGGCGCTGTGGGGGCTGCTTCGGCCGGGCGACGCGCTGGTCATTTCGCAGTACGATCACAACGCCGTTCTGAGGCCCGCACACCACCTCGCGCAGTGCCGCGACGTCGAAGTGCGGATGTTGTCCGGCAGTCCGGACGGATCGGTGGATCTGGACGAGGCCGCCCGGCTGCTCGACGGTGCCCGGGTGCTGGTCGTCAATGCGGCCTCCAATGTGCTCGGGACCTTTCTTCCCCTGGAAGCATTGGCCGGGATCGCCCACGATGCCGGCGCGGTAGTCGTGGCGGATGTGGCGCAGTCCGCCGGACACTCCTCGGACAATGCCTCCACACTGGGAGCCGACGTCGTTGCATTCACCGGGCACAAGGGACTCCTGGGCCCGCAGGGCATGGGAGGGCTGTGGGTGCGGGAAGGCGTCGAGGTGGACCCGCTGCTTTGCGGCGGTACGGGAGGCGATTCCAGCCGCCGGGAGATGCCGCAGTCGATGCCGGACCGCCTGGAGGCGGGCACCGGCAACTCGCCGGGCATGGCCGGCATGCTGGCCGCGTGCGAGTTCATCCGCAGCGAGGGGGTCGGCTCCATCCACCGGCACGAAATGGAGCTGAAGGCGCGGTTGCTGGACGGATTCTCCACCGTGCGCGGGCTCCGCGTACTCTCGCCGCCCGCGCCGGAAGGGGTCCCGGTCGTGTCGGTCATGTCGCACCGGATGGACGCAGCGTCCTTCGCAAGTCGCCTCGACCTGGAACATCGGATACAGACGCGCGCCGGGCTGCACTGCGCGCCCGAGGTGCACAGGCTTCTGGGCACGTCGGAATCGGGTGCGGTCCGCTTTTCTCTTGGATGGGCCTCGACCAGGGAAGATGTGGATGCCGCGGTGATGGGTGTGGACGCGGTGCTGGGTCCCGTATCGATCGCGGTTTCGTGACGCCGCTGCGGCTCTTTTTTGCCGTTTGGCCCCCGGAGCAACTTTGCCGTCAGCTGTGGCGATCGATCGAGCCGATGCGCCACGCCGTGCGCGGAATTCGCTGGGTGCCGCCGGAGCGCTATCACATAACGCTGAGGTTCATGGGCGACGTTGCTCCCGAATCGGTCGAGCATCTGGTCGCGGCTGCGCAGTCGCTGGAGGTGGAGGGGCCCTTTCGCGCCACCCTCGGGGACGTGGGGACCTTTCCGCGCCGTGCGAGCCCACGGGTGTACTGGGCGTCCGTGAAGGGCCGCCCGCTCCGCCGACTGCGCGAGCGGCTGGATGACGCGCTCCTCACACGCGGGTTTGCCGCCGACGGCCGACGGTTTCAACCACACCTGACCCTGGGCCGGGCGCGTCGTCGCGGCGGTGCCCGGCCTCTCCGGCACGAGGGCGCGCGGTCGCGCTGTTCGGACAACGATTCGCTGGTCTTCGGGGTTCGCGCGATCGACCTGGTCCGCAGTGAGCTGTTCCCCGCCGGGCCGCGATATGCGAACATTCACACAGTGGTGCTCTCTGGTAACGGGGTGGTCGCGGAGTGATCCTCAGGACGCGTGCACGGGGTGCAAGGGCATGGCCAGGATCCTGATCATAGACGACGACAAGTCGGTCGGAGTCGCCTTGAGGCAGCTCTTCGAGTACGAAGGCCACCGGGTCCACATCTGCTACGATGGCCCGAGCGGCCTGCTCGACTACCCGGAGGTGCGCCCCGACGTGACGTTCCTGGACGTGAAGATGCCGAAGGTCGACGGACTCGAGGTGCTCGGGCGCATTCGAAAGGAGGAGCCCGCAGCCGTGGTGATCATGATCTCCGGACACGGCACCATCAAGACGGCGGTGGAGGCGACCCGCAGGGGGGCCTTCGACTTCCTCGAGAAGCCGCTCGACACGGACCGGCTACTGGTCACGCTGCGAAACGCCCTGACGGTGCGGGGTCTCACCGACAGCGTGGAGCGCCTCACCCAGGAAATCGAGATCCACCACGGCATCGTCGGAGGCTCGCCGGTGATCCGCCGGGTTCTTCAGCAGATCGAGATGGTCGGGGCGACCGATGCCCGCGTTCTGATTACCGGAGAGAACGGCACGGGCAAGGAGTTGACGGCCCGGGCGCTTCATCGGCGATCCACGAGGGCGGGGCGGCGGTTTGTGGAGGTGAACTGTGCGGCCATCCCGTCGGAGCTCATCGAATCGGAACTCTTCGGTCACGTCAAGGGTTCATTTACGGGCGCGGTCTCGGACCGGGCGGGAAAGTTCGAGCAGGCGCATCGGGGCACGCTCTTCCTGGACGAAGTCGGAGATATGTCGCTGGCGGCCCAGGCCAAGGTCCTGCGCGCACTGCAAGAGGGGGACGTAACGCGCGTCGGAGGGACGCGGCCGGTTTCGGTGGACGTGCGCGTGATCGCCGCGACCAATAAGGACCTTCATGGGCAGATCCAGAACGGGGAGTTCAGGGAGGATCTGCTGCACCGGCTGAACATGGTGACGATCCGCGTGCCGCCGGTCAGGGAGCGAAGGGAGGACATCCCCATGTTGATCGCCCACTTTGCGGAGCTCGCCCCGGCGAACTACGGGGTGCCGTACAGGCGCTTCAGCGGCAAGGCGCTCGACGCCCTGACGGAGCTCGACTGGCCGGGGAACGTCCGGCAACTGAAGAACGCCGTGGTGAGACTCATGCTGTTGAGCGCCGGAGAGACCGTGGCACGGGACGATGTGCGGCGCTACGTGTCCACGCTCGGCTCCGAGGCCGATGTTCCGGAACGGATGATGGCCATGGAGACGCTCAGCGAGTTCAAGGAAGCATCGGAAAAGGCGTTCATTGCGATGAAACTCCGCGACTACGACTGGAATGTGTCCGAAGCGGCGCGGAGGATGGGCATGCCGCGCTCCAACCTGTACAAGAAGATCGAGCGGCATGGTCTCGCGCGGGGCGGCTGATCGATGACGCGCGGTGCTTTCCGCCCGGCGTTCCCCGGACGCGAAGTGATGGCCCCCCAATGACCCGTCCCCTGCTTTCGGGCCCGGTCGACGGCTCCCTGGATCAGTACTTCAAGGAGATCAGTCGATACCCGCTGATCGATCAGGAAGAGGAGGTTCGTTTGGCAGAGGCGATCCGGCGCGGGGAGAGAGAGGCGCTCGACAAGCTCGTTCGCTCGAATCTGCGCTTCGTGGTTTCCGTTTCCAAGAAGTACCGCAATCAGGGCGTGCCGCTCTCTGACCTGATCAACGAAGGCAACCTGGGCCTGATCCGCGCCGCACGCCGTTTCGACGGGACGAGGGGGATCCGTTTTGTCACCTATGCGGTTTGGTGGATACGACAGGCGATTCTACAGGCGCTGGCTGAACAGAGTCGCATCGTGAAGGTGCCCTTGAACCGTGCCGGCGCACTGCATCGCCTGGCGCGGCGCAAGGCTTCGCTGGTCCAGGAACTCGGCCGCGAACCCACGGCCAGGGAGATCGCCGAGGGGATGGATGTTACGGTGGAGGAAGTCGAGCAGACACTGGCGATTGCGAGTTCCCATCTGTCGCTTGATGCGCCGATGTTCCATGGAGAACAGAGCAGCCTTATGGAATGCCTGCCCGACCTCCTCTCTCGCGGTCCGGAAGAGCAGACGTTCGAGAACGCGCTTGCCGACAGCCTCGCAGCCGCCCTCTCCACCCTGGAAGAGCGGGAAGCGCAAATCCTGCGCCTTTATTTCGGTCTCGCCGGATACGCCCCGAGGTCTCTCGAGGAGATCGGCACCGAAATGGGCGTCACGCGCGAGCGAATCCGTCAGGTCAAGGAGAGGGCGCTCGGGCGTCTGCGCCATGCGTCGAGAGCGCGGATTCTGGAAGCGTTCACGGACTAGCGGCTCCTCGGACCCGGCGCTGCGAGACAATGGTGCATTGACACCCCAACGGGACCCGGATATGATTCAATGCTGCAGGTATTTCGAGGCCGCACCCCGCGCGGCGGGTGCGGCTTCCTTTGCGCCGAAGAGGATCGCGTGACCACGACCATCACTCCCAAGCAAGAAGACATCCACCGCGCGTGGTGGGTCGTCGACGCCGACGGCAAGCCGCTCGGCAGGCTGGCCACCGAGGTCGCGCGCATCCTGCGCGGCAAGCACAAGCCCGTGTACACGCCTCATCTGGACACGGGCGACCACGTCATCGTCATCAATTCGTCGAAAGTCCGTCTGACTGGCCGGAAGGCCGAGCAGAAGACCTATTTCCGTCACTCCGGCTACATGGGCGGAGACAGGCACATCCCCTTCGCGACGATGCTGGAGCGGTTTCCGGAACGCGTGATCGAACTGGCGGTGCGGGGAATGCTCCCGAAGAACAAGCTGGGGCGAAAGATGCGCCGGAAACTGAGGGTGTATCCGGGCGAAGACCATCCACATCAGGGGCAGGGCCCGCAGGCCCTGGAGATTTGAAGGGTTCGAGAGTACAAATGGCCGCTCAACAGCCAACGCAGGCGGTAGGACGCCGAAAGACGAGCGTAGCCCGTGTGATTCTTCGGCCAGGCAGTGGACGCTGGTCGATCAACGGACGCACGCTCGACGAGTACTTTCCGAGGCCGGGTCACCGGATTCGCATCGAAGATCCTCTGCGGATCGCCGAATCCGAGGGAACGTTCGATGTCCAGGTTCGGGTCAGGGGCGGAGGATTGACCGGCCAGGCGGACGCCATCCGTTTGGGACTCGCCCGGGCACTCTCCGCTCAGGACGAAGAGGCCCGGGTCCCGCTGCGGGAGGGTGGCATGCTCACCCGGGACGCCCGCAAGGTCGAGCGCAAGAAGCCGGGCCGTCCAAAGGCGCGCAAACGCTTCCAGTTCAGCAAGAGATAGACGCCACCCCATGAATCAAGCGGTTACAGAGGTCGGGCTTCCCGAGTTGCTCGACGCCGGCGTCCACTTCGGGCACCAGACGAGGCGATGGAACCCCAAGATGCGTCCGTTCATCTTCGGTGAGCGCAACGGGATCCACATCATCGACCTGCGCAAGACACTGGACCGTCTCGACAGGGCCCGCGAAGCGGTGCGGCGCACGGTGCTCAAGGGCGACAATGTGCTCTTTCTCTCGACCAAGCGCCAGCTGCGAACCATCATCGAAGAGGAAGCCTCCCGGTGTGGAGCGCTGTTCGTGACCGAGCGCTGGCTTGGCGGAATGCTCACCAACTTCCAGACGATCCGTCGGCAGATTCGCCGGCTGAAGGAGCTGGAACGCGGCCAGGAAGAGAACGCCTTCGAGTTCTATACCAAGAAGGAGCGACTCCTTCTCGACCGCGAGCGGGCCAAGCTCGAGAAGTACTTCCGGGGCGTCAGGGACATGACCCGCCTGCCGGGTGCCGTGTTCGTCGTCGACGCCAAGCGCGAGATTATCGGAGTGCGCGAGGCCCACAGGCTCGGCATCCCGGTTATCGCCATCGCCGACACCAACGTCGACCCCGAGCTCATCGACTATCCGATCCCCGGCAACGACGACGCGATTCGTTCGGTCAGCCTGATCGCCGGAGAAATTGCCAACGCCGTCGCCATCGCCAGGCGCGAAGTGCCCGACGAGCAGTTGCGCCGCCAGGCCGAGCTGGAGGCAACGACGTACTCGACCGAAACCGGTGAGAAATCGGCTGATACGACCGAGAGGAGGCCGCGGCCCCGCAAGCGGCGCCCTCGGCCGGAGGCGATTGCCCAGGCCCGCAAGACGGGAGACGGCGATGGCGCCGCTGACAAGGGGCCCAAGCGGAAGCCGCGCAAGTCGGCCGCGGCGCGCGGGGGCCGGGCTCCGGCGCGGGAGCCGAAATCCCCGTCGCCAGGCTCCGACACTTCGGCCAGCTGAAGGATTCCATCAGCCCGGAATGCCGGGCCCGACGGCTGCAAGGCCGGAGCACCTGAGCTGGCTGACAAGCGCCCAACAAAAGAACGCACGATGAAGATCAGCGCGAAACACGTAAAGGAACTACGCGACCGAACCGGCGCGGGCATGATGGACTGCAAGAAGGCGCTCCAGGAAACTGCGGGTGACCTTGAAGCGGCGATCGACCTCCTTCGCACCAGGGGAGAGGCCAGGGCCGCCAAAAGGGCGGGCCGCTCCGCGAACGAAGGCACGATTGCCAGCTATATCCACCACGGCGGGCGCATAGGGGTCCTGGTGCAGTTGAACTGCGAGACCGACTTTGTCGCAAACACGGACGATTTCCGGAATCTGGCGCGCGATCTGGCGATGCACGTGGCGGCGTCCGATCCCATCGCGGTGGCCACCGCCGACGTGGATGCCGATGTGGTCGACCGCGAAAAGGCCATCTTCGCCGAGCAGGTGGCCCGCGAAGGGAAGCCGGAACACATCCGGGACCGGATCGTCGAGGGCAAACTGGGGAAGTTCTACCGGGAACGGGTCCTTTTGGAGCAGGCCTACATCAAGGATCCCGACCGGAGCGTCGGCGAGTTGATCACCGAAGTCTCGGCCCGCACGGGCGAGAAGATCCAGGTGGCGCGCTTTTCGCGATTCCAGCTCGGAGGCTGACGAACGGCGATGAGCGGCAAGAGGAGTGCCGGCTACGGTCGCGTCCTCCTGAAGCTGTCAGGGGAAGCTCTCGCCGGTGACAGGGGTTTCGGGATCGACCCCAAGGCCGTGGACGGGATCACCGACGAAATCCGCAGCATCCATGAGCTGGGCGTAGCGCTGGGGCTGGTGATCGGGGGCGGCAACATCGTGCGGGGTGCCATCGCCAGCGAGCAGGGCATGGACCGCGTCTCCGCCGACTACATGGGGATGCTCGCCACCATCATGAATGCGCTGGCGGTCCAGGATCTGCTCGAGAAGAAGGGCATCGAAACGCGCGTGATGACCGCCATTCGCATGCCCCAGCTGGCCGAGCCGTACATCCGTCGCAGAGCGGTCCGGCACCTCGAAAAGGGTCGGGCGGTGATCTTCGCCGGCGGCACCGGCAATCCCTATTTCTCCACCGACACCGCGGCCGTCCTGAGAGCCATCGAGATGAATGCGGATGTCGTGATCAAGGCAACCAAGGTGAGGGGGGTCTACACGGCGGACCCCGCCAGCGACCCGGACGCGGAGTTCATCCCGGACATTTCCTTCCACGAGGTGGTCGCGCGCGACCTTCGCGTCATGGACGCCGCGGCGGTGTCCCTTTGCCGGGAGAACAATCTTCCTATTATCGTCCTCGATCTTGAGGATCAGGGTGCAGTGCGCAGGGCCATACACGGGGAGCGGGTGGGAACGCTGGTTTCCTGAAGCTCTTTTGCCGAGCAGATCGGGTTTCGCAAGGAGGATGCCTTGTCGGTCATCGACGAAGCCAGAAGCAGAATGGACGACGCCCTGGAGGCGGTGGGCCGCGAGTTCGCCACGGTCCGGACGGGCAAGGCGGTTCCCGCGATACTCGATGCAGTGCGGGTCAGCGCCTACGGGAGCCTGATGCCCCTGAACCAGGTCGCGACCGTTTCGGCCCCGGACCCGACGCTGCTGGTCGTCCAGCCCTTCGACCCCTCCGTGATCGGAGACGTCGAGAAGGCGATCCTGACCTCCGGGCTCGGCCTCAATCCTTCGAACGACGGAACGCTGGTGCGCGTGCCGATCCCGCCGCTGAGCGAGGAGAGGCGAAGGGAATACGTGCGAGTGCTCCACCGCATGGCCGAAGAGGGCAGGGTATCGGTGCGCCACGCGCGCCACGCGGCCAACGACGAGGTCAAGCGACGCCTGCGCGAGCACGAGACCGGCGAAGACGAGGGACACCGCCTGATGGCGGAAATCCAGAAGCTCACGGTGGAATACGGTCGGAAGATCGATGCTGCTCTCTCCGAGAAGGAGAAGGAGGTGATGGCGATCTGACGGATCGAATCGACCGGATCAGGATGAGCGGCGTCGTCCCCCGTCACGTCGCCGTCATCATGGACGGGAACGGCCGGTGGGCCCGGGAGCGGGGTCTTCCCCGCCACGCCGGGCACCTGGAGGGGATGAAGGCGGTTCGCGAGACCGTCGAGGGAGCCTGCGCGGCAGGCGTCGAAATCCTTACGCTTTTCGCTTTCTCGACCGAGAATTGGAGGCGGCCCAGGAGCGAAATCGAGGCGCTCATGGGCGTACTCGAAACCTTTGCCGACAGCGAGCGGCAAGCCCTCGTCCGCGAGGGCGTCGAAGTCAGGGTGCTGGGCGAACTCGACCGCCTGGACGCGCGTTCACGTGAGGCGGTCAACCGCATCGTCGGCTCGACGCGCGGCGGCGACAGACTGCTGCTCAACCTGTTGATCTCGTATGGGGCGCGAGAGGAAATCGCACGCGCGGCCCGCAATCTGGCCCGTCAGGCGCGCGACGGCCTCATCGACCCCGAGGCAATCGACACCGCGGTGTTCCGGACCGCCCTCTATACCGGCGGCCTGCCCGATCCCGACCTGCTGATCCGTACCTCCGGGGAGAACCGGATCAGCAACTTCATGCTCTGGCAGCTTGCATACGCCGAGTTGTACATCACCCCCGTGTACTGGCCGGATTTCACGCGCGAGGATCTCTTCGCCGCGATCCTCGACTACCAGCGTCGCGAGCGCCGCTTCGGGCGGGTAGCGGCGCATTGACGGCCTCCGGGGCCCCGTCCGCAGTGTCAGACGAACTGCGCTCCAGGTCACTCGTTGCCGTGGTCGGGATCCCGGTCGCGCTGGCCGCCATCCTTCACGGCGGCTGGGTCCTGACGCTGCTGATCGCCGCGATCGTGGCCGTGGCGGCCTGGGAGTGCTGCGACCTGGCCGCCCGCAGCGGTGCGCACGCCTTCCGGTGGCTCGCCGTGCCGGCGGCGGTCGCCCTCGTGGTGCTGGCGGACCGCCAGCCTGTCTTTGCCATCTGGGCCGGCCACGCCTTCGTGACCCTCCTGCTCCTGGGCATCGCCGGTCTGGTCGCCGCGGTGATGGTCGCGAGGGTCGACCAGGCGCTGTTCTCGGTTTCGGCCACGGTTTTCGGTGCCTTGTACACCGGGGGGACGCTCGCGTTCGTGATTCTGATCCGCAAGCTTCCCGAGACTCCCGGCCAGCTGCCGGCCGATCGCATCGAAGGGTTTCTCCTGGTGCTGCTCCCCCTCCTGGTCACCTGGGCCGGGGACACTGCCGCCTACTTTGTCGGCAAGAGGTTCGGCCGGAGACGCCTGGCCCCCCGGACCAGCCCGGGCAAGACCGTCGAGGGCGGAATCGCCGGGCTGGCGGGTTCGCTGGCAGCCGGGCTCTGTCTCGGCTTCTTCCTTGACGGCCAGGCCAACTTCCCCGTCACGCCCGCGGCGGGAGCGCTGATCGGCCTGTTCCTCGGCGCCGCGGGGCAGCTCGGCGACCTTGCCGAGTCCCGCTTCAAGAGGGAGGCGGGGGTCAAGGATTCCAGCCGCCTGCTGCTCGGACACGGCGGGGTCCTCGACCGCTTCGACGCCCTCTTCTTCGCCATCCCGCTGGCCTATGGGCTGGTTGTCCTGAACGGGATCCTCGCGTGAAACGCATCGCTATCCTCGGAGCGACCGGGTCGGTGGGACGCGCGACCGTGGAAGTTGTGCGCCGCCACTCCGGCCTCTTTCGGGTCGTGGCCCTTTCGGCCGCCCGTTCCGTCGACGCGCTGGAAGAACTCGCCGCCGAGTTCGAGCCCTGCCTGGTCGCGGTGGCCGACCCGACCGCGCTCCACCGGCGCCCCGATCTCGTCGATGCCGGGTGGCTGTGCGGCCCGGACAGCCTCCTGCAACTCGCCGCGCTCGACGAAGCCGACATCGTCGTGAATGCGGTGGTCGGCGCCGCCGGCCTGCGCCCGACCATCGCCGCCCTGGAGTGCGGCAAGCGTTGTGCGCTGGCGAACAAGGAGTCGCTGGTGGCGGCCGGAGACCTCGTGATGGAAGCCGCTCGCAGGGGTGGCGGAGAGCTCGTCCCCGTGGACAGCGAACATTCGGCCATTCTGCAGTGTATGGGAGGGGCGCGGCCGAGCGAGGTCCGCCGCATCATCCTGACGGCGAGCGGCGGACCCTTTCGCGAAACCGGGTTGGAGGAGCTTGGAAGGGTGTCCGCCAGCATGGCCTTGCGGCATCCGACCTGGGACATGGGGGCCAAGATCTCGATCGATTCCGCCACATTGGCGAACAAGGCACTGGAGGTGATCGAAGCCCACTATCTTTACGGTCTCTCCTACGACCGGATCGAGGTGGTCGTCCATCCGACGTCGATCGTCCATTCGTTCGTCGAGTTCGTCGACGGCTCGATCCTCGCCCAGTTGGGTGAGCCGAACATGGAGCTGCCCATTCTGCACGCGCTTACGTGGCCGCGCCGCGCCGCCGACCGGTCGCTTTGCACCTTCGACCCGGTGCAGTGGTCGCCGCTCGCCTTCGAGCCCGTGGACGAGGAGCGGTTCCCCCTCTTCGGCCAGGGTGTCGCGGCAGGCCGCGCGGGCGGCGCCGCCCCGGCCGTGTTCAACGCGGCGAACGAGGTCGCGGTGACGGCATTCCTGGAGGGTTCGATTAACTTCCCCGGCATGTCGGAGGTCGTCGCGTCGACCATGAAGCGCATGGAGCGCTGCACGGCCGGGACGCTGGACGAGGTCGTCCGGGCCGACCATGATGCCCGGCGCCTTGCCGCCGGCGCGGTCTCGCGGCGCCAGTGAACCACAAGGGAAGCAGCATATGACCATATTGGCCACGATCGTTCTCCTCGGCGTCCTCATCTTCGTGCACGAGCTTGGCCACTTCTGGGCCGCCAAGTCGGTAGGCGTGGGTGTCGAGCGCTTCTCCATCGGTCTCGGACCCCGGGTTTGGGGATTCGAGCGCGGTGGAACCGAGTACGTGCTGGCTGCCATTCCCCTGGGCGGATACGTAAAGATGCAGGGGATGGAAGACGAGGTGATGGAGCACCTGGAAGGGGGCGCCAGCGAGTCTCCACGCCGGAGGCGGGACGGCGATTTCGACAGCCGCCCGATCTGGGCCCGCGCCTTCGTGATCTCGGCGGGCGTCATCATGAACATGCTCTTCGCCTTCGTGGTCTACACCGCCGTGGCGGCCGTGTGGGGATACCAGGACTGGGCCACGACCCGGGTGATGGAGGTGGACGAAAGCGCCCTCCCGCCCGGCGCCGAGGCTCTGGCCGACATCCCGCCCGGCGCGGAGATCGCCGAGGTGGGCGGGGTGGTCACCGAGTCGTGGCACGATGTCCGGCAGGTGTTGGAGCGGGGGCCCGCGGGGCCGGTGACGCTGGCCACCGCGATGCCGGAAGGACGGTACGAGCTCGTCGTTCCGGAGGGACCCGGGGAGCGACGCGCCCTTGCGGGAGCGCTTCAGATATGGGTGGATCCCGTGGTGGGGCGGGTGGAGCCCGGGGCCCCGGCGGCCGCCGCATCGATCGAGCCCGGGGACAGGATCACCGATGTGGCCGGCGTCGGGGTCGTGAACTGGACGGAGATGGTGCGGGAGGTCGGAGCGAGACCGGGCGAGCGCGTCGAAATCGGGCTGCTGAGGGGGGAGACCCCCCTGGTCCGCATCGTCGAACTCGCGACGGTCGGTACCGGGGCCGACGCACGCGGCCGGCTCGGAGTGTTTCAGGTTCCTCCCGAGACCATCACCGTGAGGGTCGGCGCGGGCGAGGCGGTCGTTGCGGGCATGGGGGAGACCGTCGCGATCACCCGCCTCATCCTCCGCTTCCTGGCCGATCTCTTCACCGGCAACGTCTCCCCGCGCGACGTCGGGTCCATCGGGACCATTGCGGTCGCATCCGGGGAAGCCGCGGCCGCCGGGCTTGCGACCTTCCTGCGCTTCATGGCGCTCTTCAGCGTCAATCTCGCCATCCTGAACATGCTCCCGATTCCGGTGCTGGACGGCGGCCACATGGTGTTTCTGGGCATCGAGCTGGTTCGCGGCGAGAAGCTGTCCGTAGAACAGAGAGTCAGGTGGAGCCAGGTCGGCATGTGGGTCGTCCTGGGGATCATGGTCTGGGCGCTCGGCAACGATCTGTTGCGCTTCCTCGGCCTGTAGCCCGGGGGGACCGGACGCGCCATCCGCCGACCCGGTGCGGAACGCGGAGAGCCGGGCGGGTCAGAAGAGGGACAGCTGCGCGGGCCCCGCGCGTTCACGAAGAGCAGCGAGGTCCAGCAGCCTCGTGGGACCGTCCGGGCGCGCAACCAGCACCTCGCCGGCGAAACCCTTTCTTCCAAGTGCGCGCGCCATCACGGACCGGGCGAGCCGGGGGGTGTTCGACTCTTCCGACAGGTGGGCCAGGATTACGACCGCGAGCCGCGGACTGAGCAGATCCAGGGCGAAATCGGCTGCCGACCGGTTGGAGAGGTGACCGTGACTGGATGCGATCCTGGCCTTGACCGAGGCGGGATAGCGGGTGTTCCAGAGCAGCGTCTCGTCGTGGTTCGATTCGATGACCAGGGCGTCGCAGCCACGCATGGCGTGCCGGATCTGCACAGTGGGCCGGCCCAGGTCCGTGGCGATCCCGAGGCGTAGGCCGGTCGAGGGATCGACTACGGCGACGGCCACGGGGTCGGCCGCATCGTGCACGGTGATGAACGGCTCGATTTCGAGGTCCCCGATCGGGAGCCGGTAGCCGGCACGGTAGATCTCCACCGTTTCCTTCCCGCGCAGGAGGCGCTGGCAGGCGTCCTTCGTTCCGGCGGTCATGTACAGCGGAGTACCGTGAGCCCGGGCGAAGACGCCGGCGCCGCGAGTGTGGTCGCCATGCTCGTGAGTGATGACGATCGCGTTGATCCGGTCCGGGGCGACGCCGACCGCGCCCAGCCGCTTCACGAGCTCGCGGCCGCTGAAACCCGCGTCGATCAGCAGATGAGTCGATCCTCCGCACACGAGAGTGGCATTGCCCCGGCTGCCGCTGCCCAGGACCGAGAAGCGCACGCTCAGCCGCGGCCGCCCGCGGCCCGCGCATGCGCCGACAGCTCGAACGCTCGCCGGTAGACGCTCCTCATGCCGTCGCCCAGGCGGACATCGCGCCGCGCCATCACCGTCTCGGCGGTGTTCAGAAAGCGCTCGAGGTCGTACTCGGCCAGCTCGCCGCCGGAGCACCAGGAGAACGGTGGAACGTCGCGCGGCGGCATGCCGCCCCCGAAGAGGTTCGAACCGGCGCCCACTACGGTGCCCGTGTTGAGCGCCGTGGCGATCCCGGTGCGGACATGATCACCGAGGAGGCACCCGGCCTTCAGAAGCCCGGTGGCGATCCGTCGCCCGCCGACGGGCAGTCGGACCGGCGAATAGTTGTTCTTCAGGTCCGAGTTGCTGGTCATCGCACCGAGGTTGACCCACCGGCCCACCACGGAGTGCCCGAGGTATCCGTCGTGCGCCTTGTTCGAGAATCCCAGAACCACGCAGGCCTGAACTTCTCCCCGAATCCTGCAGCGTGGGCCGATGCTCGAACCGCCCACCACTCCTCCGAGAATCACCGAGTTAGGGCCGAGGTAGAGCGGACCTTCGATGCGCGCAGGACCCCGCACCCGCGAGCCGGACGCCAGGATGACCGGCCCCCGCGAGGCGTCGATGACCACACCGGGCTCGACCAGAGCGTCTGCGGCCGCCGCGATCCTGCCGGATCCGATGCTGTGCACGTGGGCCGCAACGGGGGTTTCCTCCAGCCGGGAGCCGTCCAGCCGGATGCGCTCGGAGTTCTCGGCCATGAGCTCCCACACGCTCCCGAGCAAGCGTCCGGAGACGGAATGCTCAGGCCAGTCGGCTGGGGGGTCGCCTGTCAACAGGGCAGGGGGAGGCGCCGTGCCCTCCGGCATCCACGCGCCGACGGTCTCGGACCCGCTCACGAGCAGCACGGGCCCACCCGCCGCGCGGGGAACAGAGCCATCGGCTGCCGGCAGCACGGAGCCATCGGCCGCGACCTGGAAGTTCTCTCCGCCCGGAACAAACCGGCTGTTGATGAAGAGGCGGGGGCCGCCGGGCGCAAGTTTCTCGAGTGTCGTGCAGGGCGGCGCGTCCGGCTCGCCGAATCCGACAAGGCGGTCTCCAGCGAGATACCGGTGGCATCGCATGCCGAAGACCCGCTCCGTCCTTGCCCTGAGGGTCTCGGTCCCGAAGAGGAGTTCCCCGGCCGGACGGGTGAGGCTGAAGGGGTGCCACTCGCGGGCGACGGGGTCGTCGTAGAGATACAGACGGGGCGTTTGCATCACTGCCGGGTCACGCGCCGGGCAAGCGAGAAACAATTCCTAATCTAACATCATCAGATAGCGACCGCAAGTATCGCTTGAGGTTGGCGGATTCGTGCCGTGGCATCACCAGCGTTGCATGGTCGGTCTGCACGACAAGAATGCCTTCGGTGCCCAGCAGCACCACACGCCCCAACTCGGCCACCGCGACGCTGTTGCGGGCATCCACGCAGTGGACGTCACCCTCGGTCGTGTTTCCACCATCATCCACCGCACGGTGACGCGCAAACGCTTCCCAGCTGCCCATGTCGTCCCACTCGAAGGTTGCGTCGACCGACCCGACGCGCGCACTTCGCTCCAGCACGGCCTCGTCGACGCTGATCGTCTCCGTCTCCGCGAAGAATCCGGGGACATCTCCCTCTTCCAGACGCGGGAGCGCCTTCGCGATCTCGGGAGCGTTCGCGCGCACTTCTTCGAGGAAGACGCCTGCCGGCCACACGAAAATGCCGGAATTCCACCGGTAGCCCGCGGCGATGTATTCGGTCGCAGTAACCCGGTCGGGCTTCTCGACGAAGGCGTCGACCCGATAGGCCCGATGGCCGCCGCCGGCTGGAAGCGGGTCTCCGGGCTTCACATAGCCGAAGCCCGTGTCGGGACGGCTTGGCGGGACGGCCACAGTCATGAGCAGCCTGTCCCGCGACGCGATCTCGACGGCGCACTCCAGCACTTCCCTGAACTTCGCGGCGGGGCGGATCACATGATCGGAGTGCAGGGAGATCATCACGGCCTCCGGATCGGCGCGGACGGCTTCCCAGGCGGCACGGACCAGCACCGGCCCGGTTCCCCTGGCCCGGGGCTCGACCAGAAATGCATCCCGCGATAGACCGGTCGCCTCGCGAATCGGGCCCACCAGACTCTCCCCGGCCAGAATCCGGAGTCGCTGCGGAGGCACCATCGTCTGCGCCCGGCCGACCGTCTCGGCAACGAGCGGGGCACCTTGACCGAGGGCAAGCAGTTGCTTGGGACGCGCCGGCGTGCTCAGCGGCCAGAAACGGTGGCCGACGCCACCAGCCAGGACGGTCGCCCATACGGTAGGTACCGAGGATCCGGTCATGAAGTTCGTTGTGAAGCGGCAGACCCTGGCAGCGAGTCGATGGCAACAGGCAAGCCTAGCCGGACAGCGGGGTCAAGTCAAGGAAACCAGGGGATTTGAAGGTTGACTCGCAGGCATCACAGCGGGTAATTTTCGCTCATGAGATTGCACTGCACAGCCGCGGAGGGCTGTCGTCCCAAAACAGTCGGGTCCGGCCGGAAGTTGTACGGAGGTACCTTCCTCGCCATGGCGGCGGCGTTCGTCGTCATGGTAGCCTGCGACGACGATCCGTTTGCGATTCGCTGGCAGGTAGACCCCGACACGGTAAGGCTTTACGCCCTGTCGCGCCCGGAGCCCAACCTGGTTTCCGGCTTCGACTTCCACCCTCGCCGCGCGGTCCGCATCGAAGCGCCGACGACTGGGTCCGACTGGGACCTGGCGGTCGATGTCCGCGATGGGCAATTCGTATGGCTGCCCCCCGGCGCACTGGGCATCTCGTCCGACGCGGGTCTGGCGATCCTCGAGGGCGAGTCCTTCGAATCGGCCACGGAGGCTCCCGAGGACACCACGCTCTACGTCGGCGATGCGCCGGTCCCCATCGTCGCCGGCCGGATCTACGTGATCCGCACCCGGCGGCACCCCGGCTTCTTCGGCACGCTCTGCAACTACTACGGCAAGATCGAACCGCTTGCCACCGATTTGGTCTCGGGGTCGGTCTACTTTCAATTCGACGTCAGCGGGGCGTGCAACAACCGCGACCTCATCCCACCGGACTGAGTCCGTTCCCGCCCGCCCCTGATCCGCCCTCCTTCGATCCCTGAAGACCGATGCTCGATATCAAGGATCTGCGTCACGACCCCGAGGGCGTGGGCGCCGCGCTCGCGCAGCGGGGCATGGATGACGCCGGTGATCTGGTCGCCGCCATCGTCGAGCGGGACCGCTCCCGGCGCGAGGCGCTGAGCCAGGTCAACGACCTCAAGGCGCTGAGAAACCGGGTGTCCAGGGAGATCGGCGCCGCCAGGCGCAGAGGCGACAGTGCGGAGGCGGAAATCGCCAGGATGCGGGAGGTGGGAGAGCGCATCGCCGGGCTGGACGCGGCCGTGGCCGAAGCGGATGAGTGGATCGCGAGCACGCTCCTCGGTGTTCCCAATGCTCCGGACCCGCGCGTTCCCCCGGGCGGAGTGGACGAGAACGTCGTCGTCCGAAGCTGGGGGGCACCGACGGAACTGCCGTTCGGGGCGCGTCCTCACTGGGAGCTGGGCGAATCGCTCGGGATCCTCGATCTGGCGGGCGGCGGCAGGGTATCCGGCTCGGGCTTCTTCGTTCTGCGGGGCGCGGGCGCGGCGCTTCAGCGCGGCCTGGTCAACTGGATGATCGGCCTGCATACGGGCGAGCATGGCTACACGGAGCTCAGGGTGCCGTACCTGGTCAAGGAGGATTCGATGACCGGTACGGGCCAACTGCCGAAATTCGCCGAGGAGTCGTATCTGACCCGCCGCGACGGCCTGTGGCTGATTCCCACCGCTGAAGTGCCGGTCACGAACCTGCACCGGGGCCGGATCCTGCAGGGGGACAGACTGCCCATCAAGTACGTGGCGTATTCGCCGTGCTTCCGGCGCGAGGCGGGCGCGGCCGGGAAGGACACGCGCGGCATGCTTCGCGTCCACCAGTTCGACAAGGTGGAACTCGTTCGCTTCGAACGCCCGGAAGACGGGGCGGACGCGCTGGAGCAACTCACCGGCGAGGCGGCGAGGGTCCTGGAGCTGCTCGGACTGCCGTATCGCGTCGTCCTGCTCGCGGCAGGGGACCTGGGCTTCTCGGCCTCTCTCACGTACGACCTGGAGGTGTGGGCGCCGGGCGTGCGCCAGTGGCTGGAAGTGTCCAGCTGCTCCACCTTTTCGGACTACCAGGCGAGGAGGGCGCAGATTCGTTTCCGGCGCCGGCAGGCGGCCGGCACCGAATATGTGCACACGCTCAATGGATCCGGACTGGCGCTGCCGCGTCTGATGGTGGCCCTTCTGGAGACCTGCCAGCGGCCCGACGGCTCGATCCGGCTTCCCGAGGTGCTTGCGAGGGCCGTTGGTTTCACCGAAATCACTCCGGAGGGGTGACGGGGCGGGGAAGGACGATTCGGCACGGCCCGCCGGGGTTGCGATGAAGAAGCGACAGGAAGCGCTCAGGAGAATCACGCGGGGCGCGGCGCGTCCGGTGGGCGGTTCTCGCAGGTGGCCGGTCGCGCTGGGTGCCCTCTTCCTGACGCTGCTCGTCTGGTACCTGATTCTCACCGGCGAGATCGTCCGCTCCCGGGACGCGGATGCCGAGACCTTTTCCCGCATCTACGCGGAGGTGCAGAGCGGCCTGACGAGCCAGGAGCCAGGAGCGGAACTGGCCGCGCTCACAACCCTGCAGCGGTTGCTGGTGGAGCTTGGGGTCCCCTTCGTCGTCACCTCGGAGCCCGGCAGCGTCTACAACACCTCCGTCAACCTCCCCTTCGAGGTCTCCGATCCGCCGACACCGGAGGAGGTCGAGCGCATCCTTCGCTACGCCGCCGAGCTCGACACCCGCAATGAACCGGTTGGAAACCCGGAGAGCCAACTGGTCCACTACGGCATCACTCCGGAGGCCGCCCGGCTGCAGTGGATGCCCTTCCTCTGGGCCTCCGGACTGCTCGTCACGGTTCTACTGGCCGTGACCGTCTTCCGCTACCAGCGGCGGACCGCGGCAGAGCAGGCGTGGACCGCGATGGCCCGCGAGCTGGCCCATCAGCTGGGGACCCCCATCAGCTCCCTGCAGGGGTGGGTGGAGGTCCTGGGACTGGATCCGGGGGAGCGGCCCGGGGACCTGCCCCAGGTGGAGATCGCCAAAGCGATCGGAGAGGATCTGGTGCGCCTGGAGAGGGTCAGCCGCCGCTTCGAACTGATCGGCAGGGACCCCGAGTTGAAGCGCGTGTCGCTGGTGAGCGTCGTGGCGGAACTTCGGGCCTACATGGAAGTGCGGCTGCCGCGCCTCGGGCCCGGTGTCGCGCTGCACGTGGACGTTCCCGACGACCTGCCCGACGTGAAGGGGCACGAGGTGCTGCTGGCGTGGGCGCTCGAAAACGTGATCAAGAACGCGCTGGACGCGATGGCCGGCACGGGCGGATCCATCACCATATCGGCGCGGCCCGCCGAAGGACGCTGGGTGCTGGTGCGTATCAGGGATACCGGGCCGGGAGTCCCCTTCGAGATCCGGGACAGCCTCTTCGACCCCGGCGTGACGACCAAGTCCGGCGGATGGGGCGTCGGGCTCACGCTGACGAGACGCATCGTGGAGGGGGTGCACGGTGGACGCGTGGAGCTGCTGGACCGCGGCGAGCGCGGCGTGACCTTCCAGGCGCGTCTTCCCCGGGCGGTCGAGTCATGACCCATGCCGCGGTTGCCCTGAACCCCGAGCAGAGGGAGGCCGTCGAGCACTTCGAAGGCCCCAGCCTGGTTCTGGCCGGGGCGGGATCAGGAAAGACCCGGGTGCTGACCACCCGCGTGTGGCACCTGATCATGGAACACGGCGTGCCCCCCGACCGGATCATGGCCGTCACCTTCACCAACAAGGCGGCCGGAGAGATGCGGGAGCGCGTCACCGCCATGCTGGGCGGGGAGCCGAAGGGGATCTGGATGGGCACCTTCCACGCCATCGGCGTGCGCCTGCTTCGCAGGCACGCTCCCGAGGTCGGGTGGACCCGGGGATTCGCCATCCGCGATGCCGAGCAGGCGCTGCGGGAGGTGAAGAAGGCCCAGAAAGCCGCGGACGTGGACCCCAGGCGCTGGTCGCCCAAAGCCGTGAGAGGCGCGATCTCGGACGCCAAGAACCACCTGATCGGCGCGGAGGAGTTCGCGGCGGCGCACGCCGATGGCCCCGACCTCCTCCTCCGGAAGGCCGCGCGCGTCTACCCCGTGTATCAGGAGTCGCTCAGGGACCAGGACGCGATGGACTTCGACGACCTCCTGGTGCTCCCGGTGCGGCTTCTGGAGAACAGCCAGGCGCTCCTCCGGCGCTACCAGGAGGCGTTCGCGTTCATTCTGGTGGACGAGTATCAGGACACGAACCGCGCGCAGTTCAGGTTCCTGGAACTGCTGGCCGGCACACGCGGCAACCTCATGGTCGTGGGTGACGACGACCAGAGCATCTACGGCTGGCGGGGCGCCGACATACGCAACATCCTCGACTTCGAGCGCAGCTTTCCGGGGGCGCAGGTCGTGAGGCTCGAACAGAACTACCGCTCGACGCCCGTCATCCTCGACGCCGCCAACCTGGTGATCCGGGAGAACCTCTACCGCAAGGACAAGACGCTGCGCACGGACCGCATCGGCGGTCCTCAGATCACCCGGCTCGAGGCCGCCGACGAGATGGACGAAGCGCGCTGGATCGTGGAGGAGATCGAGCGGCGCATGCTTGCCGATCCGTCGCTCGACCACCGGGACTTCGCCGTGCTGTACCGCACCAATGCCCAGGCGCGCGCGCTGGAGGACCGCTTCTGGCGCCGTGGAGTCCCCTACCAGATCGTGGGCGGCGTACGCTTCTACGAACGGCGCGAGATCCAGGATGTGCTCGCCTATCTGCGCCTGATCACCAACCCGCGCGACATCGACGCCTTCGAGCGCGTCGTCAACTACCCGCGCCGCGGGGTGGGGACGGTTTCGCTTGCCCGGTTGACGGCGTTCGCCAGGGATGAAGGGATCGGCCTGCTCGACGCCACGGAGCGGTCACGCGATGTGCCCGGCCTGAGCGGGCCCGCGCGCAGGGGACTCGGTTCGCTGGCCACGCTCGCCCGCAGGTACTCCCTGATGGCGGGGAAGCGCTCCGCGGGCGAAGTGCTGGAATCCCTGATCGCCGAACTCGACCTGCTGCGGCTCCTGCGCGCCGAGGGCCCCGAAGGGGACGATCGCGCGGAGAACGTGGGCGAGCTGGTGGCCGCGGCGAAGCAGTTCGAGGCCGAGGAACTGCTCGAGCTGGACGAGGGCGACCGGGACACCTTCACCGACCTGAGCCTCTTTCTGCAGCACGTCGCGCTGGTCGCGGACATCGACGGACACGATCCGGGCGCTGACGCGGTCACCCTCATGACGGTCCACAGCGCCAAGGGGCTGGAGTTTCCGGTCGTCTTCATCAGCGGCCTCGAAGAGGGCCTGTTTCCGCTGACGCGCGCCTACGACGACGAGGGCGCCCTCGAAGAGGAGCGCAGGCTGCTCTACGTCGGGATCACCCGTGCGCGGGAGAAGCTCTACCTCACTCATGCCCGGTCGAGGCGCCGGGCGGGGGAGATGCTGTGGTCGCGCCCATCGACCTTCATGGATGTTCTGGAAGATCTGGACCGCCGGAAGACGGACCGGGTCGGAGGGGTGGGCTGGACCTCGCGCCCAGGACGGACCGCGGGCCGCTCGCAGGTGCCATGGAGCGGAGCGGCCGAAGACGACGGCGGCTTCAACCAGGACCGGCCGAGCTATACACGCGGAGAGCGGGTGGTGCACCAGACCTTCGGCTCGGGAGTGATCGTCGAACTGTCCGGATTCGGACCGGACATGAAGGTCACCGTGGACTTTGCCGGTACGGGACGGAAAAGGCTCGTGGTGCGCTACGCGCAGCTGGAGAAGGACTACTTCTGAGCCGGGCCGCCTTCCGGGGCTCCGCCGACCTGTTCGACCCCCTCCCCGGCGGCATCCCCGGCGGCATCCCCAGGGGTGGGTTCCCCGGCGGCGGCATTTCCGGCGGTGGCGTCCGGGCCCGAGGTTGCATCCTGGCCGGGCGGTTCCCCGGCAGGCGGGGTCCTGCCACTCTGGCCGAGCTGGACAAGCCGAAGAATCCCCGTGGCGCTCGTGCGCATCGTGCGGACTTGCGAGGCGATCTCCAGCACGGCGTCCTCGGCCTCGGACTGCGCGACGTCGACCAGGGCCAGGAGGTCCTTCAGCCGGCTCTGCAGTTCGGTGGAACCGTGCTCGATGCCCTTCGCCAGCCCGCCGACCGATGCGCCGAGCCGGTCCACCTCCCCCCGCACGGTTTTGGTGATGTGGTCGATGTTCCGGGCGGCGCTGCTTGCGTGGTCCACCAGCGACTGCGAGCGGGTGCTGGTCGCGGCGAGGAAATCGGTCCAGGAAGCGGCGAGCCGGCGCAGCTCGGCGAGCACGAGCAGCAGGACCACCAGCAGGGCGACGAGGGCGACTGCGCCGCCGCCGACTGCCCACGCCGAGAAGCTGGCGAGGCCGTCGCGCGCCAATTCCACAACGGTCGTGTCCTGCGGCACTAACAGTGAATGCGGCTTCATCGGCCGTCCCCGAGGTTGGTTGAGATCTCTCCGAATATGGGGATTCAAAGCGGGGCGAACCAGCGCTATCTTGAACCCATGCCAACCTTCATCGTGTCGGGTGGCCACGAACTCTCCGGCAGCATCCGGCCGGCCGGCAACAAGAACGCGGCGCTTCCCGTCCTGGCGGCGACGCTCATGTCGTCGGAGCCGGTCACAGTCGGCAACGTTCCGAGAATCCGGGATGTCGCGACGCTGCTCGAGATCATGGAATCGCTCGGCGCCAGCGTCACCTGGACCGGCCCCGGCACCGTGCAGGTCGATGCCGCGAACGTCCAGGCCGGCAACCTCGATCCCGAACTGTCGCTGCGCATTCGGGCATCGATCCTGCTGGCCGGACCGCTGTTGGCCCGGTTCGGAAGGCTGTCGCTACCCCCCCCGGGGGGGGATGTGATCGGCCGCCGCCGGCTCGACACCCACGTCCTCGCGTTTCGCGCGCTGGGCGCAACCGTGGAGACCGCCTCCGGCCTCGACATCGACGCGCGCTCGCTCGTCGGCGGAGACATGTTCCTGGACGAGCCGTCGGTCACCGCGACCGAGAACGCGATCATGGCCGCGGCGCTTGCGTCCGGCGAAACGCGGATCAGGAACGCGGCGGCCGAGCCCCACGTGCAGGATCTGTGCAGGTGTCTCAACCGGATGGGGGCGCGCATCGGCGGGATCGGGACTTCGAACCTGACGATCGAGGGGGTGCCGTCGCTTGGCGGGGCCGAGTACGAGATCGGCGCCGACCATATCGAGACGGGATCCTTCATCGGCCTCGCCGCCGCCACCCGCAGCAGGCTGGTCATCGAGGATGCACCGGTCCAGCACCTCGATTCCATCCTCATCGGCTTCCGGCGCCTGGGCATCGACTGCACCGTGGACGGACCCGATCTGATCGTGGACGGACGCACCGAGCCGGTCATACGGATGGACGCCTTCGGCCATCTCCCCAAGGTGGACGACGGCCCATGGCCGGCATTTCCCGCCGACCTGACCTCGATCGCCGTTGTCGCGGCCACGCAGGCCCGGGGGACGGTGCTGGTTCACGAAAAGATGTTCGAGTCCCGCATGTTCTTTACCGACAAGCTTGTGGCCATGGGCGCGCGCATCATCCTGTGCGATCCGCATCGCGTTGTCGTGGTCGGTCCTTCACCCCTGCGCGGCGCCCGGGTGGAGAGCCCGGACATCCGGGCCGGGATGGCCATGCTGATCGCGGCGCTGGGCGCCGGCGGAACCAGTGTGATCCGCAATGCGGGACAGATCGAACGCGGCTACGAGCGTATCGACCGGCGGCTTGCGAAGCTCGGGGCGCGGATCGAGCGGCGCGATTGACCGGAGGATACCGCTACAGCTATACTTCAGGTACGGTGGCGGGCCGCTCCGGGCGGCCCAAACGAGTGGGGGTATGGTGTCCCCCGCTCTTTTTTGTCCGCTTGCGACAGGGGGTGGAGTGAGACCAGACCGCTTGGAACTCCAAAAGGGGTTTGAAGATCGACTCTCCCATCTGGGCTATGGACTCGTACAGGTGGAGTGGGCGGGCCATGTTCGCCGGCCGGTGATCCGGCTCCGGGTGGAACACGAACCACCGGACCGGCCCGTCTCGCTCGACGATTGTGCGAGTGTCAGCCGCCATATGGAAGCATGGCTCGATCGGGAGGAAGGGCTGTCCGACAGCTATGTGCTCGAGGTCTCTTCGCCCGGTTTGGAGCGCCCGCTGACGCGGGGCAGGGATTTCCGGCGGTTTCGGGGTCGGCGGGTCGCCGTCAAGGGCAGACAGGAGCTGGATGGTCGGTCGGTTCACCTCGAAGGCGAACTGCTCGGCATTGTGCGGGGCGCGGATGGGGCGGAGAAGATCCGGCTGCGCTTGAACGGAGGCGACGACGTCGAGGTCCCTCGAGCGAACATCGAGGGTGCTCGCCTGATCCACGATTGGAAGATTCGATGACGAACACCGGACTGGTCCTGGCGGCTTTCCGCGAAATCGCGGCGACCAAGAGCCTCGAGCCGGATGAGGTCAATGAACTGATCCGGGACGCGATTCATGCGGGCCTGGCACGCATCTACGGTGCGAACGTAAGCACGGAGATCAACATCGACGATGTCGGCGGCGATATCGAGATGTTCGTACTGAAGAGGGTGGTCGACACCGTCGAGGATCCATCGGCCGAAGTCTCGGTGCAGGAGGCCCGGTGGGACGATCCGACCTACGAAGTCGGCGACGTGATGGAGATTCCCGTCGAGTTCTCCCAGTTCGGCCGCAACGCCGTCATGGCGGCCAAGCAGAGGATCGTGCAGCTGGTTCGCGAGGGTGAACGGCAGCGGATTCGGGAGGAATACACCGACCGGGTCGGCGAACTGCTTTCGGGAGAGGTGCAACAGATCGAACGCGGCAAGCTCGTCCTCATGCTCAATCGAACGCGCGACGCAGAGGCGATCATTCCGTGGAAGGAGCAGAACCCGCGGGAGCGGTTTCGCCAGGGCGAGTCGATTCGCGCGGTGCTCAAGAGGGTGGAGGAGACCCCCAAGGGGCCACGGCTCGTCTTCTCTCGCGCCGATCCCCTCTTTGTCGCGGCTCTGTTCCGGCTCGAGGTGCCCGAGATCTACCAGGGGATCGTGGACATCAAGGAGCTCACCCGGGAAGTCGGGGGGCGCACCAAGATCGCGGTGCACAGCCGCGACGATTCCATCGATCCGGTCGGGGCTTGCGTGGGGTTGAAGGGGTCGCGGGTGCAGGCCGTCGTTTCAGAACTGGGAGGGGAGAGGATCGACATCGTCCCCTGGCATCCCGATCCGGAGATCTTCGCGCGGCGGGCGCTGGCTCCTGCCCGGGTGGCCAAGGTGATCTCCGATCCGCGCCGCCAGGTGATCACGGCGATCGTGGACGAGGATCAGCTTTCGCTCGCCATCGGGCGGAATGGCCAGAACGTGCGCCTTGCATCCCAGCTGATCGGGTGGCAGATCGACCTCTACGGTTCACGGGAGTGGCTGGAGCGGGGATCGGACATGTCGGTATTCGTAGAGGACGACGAAGACTCCTACGAGACCGCCGACTTCCCGCTCCGGGAGCTGTCCCTGGACCATGGCACGCTGTCGGCCCTGGCTTCGGCCGGCTACGACAGCTTCCTCGACATCATCGATCTCGACCGGGGGGATTTCCTGGCGGTCACGGGCGTTAGCGAGGAAGCGGCGGATCAGCTCCTGGCGCTGATCGACGACCTGACGGTGGTGGACTCGGAGTCGGCTCGCGGCGCCGACGACTCGACGGCTCTGCAAGGGGATCTCGTGTGATGCGGGTGAGGGAACTGGCCGTTGACCTGAAAGTCAACACCGACGTCCTGCTCAGGTTCCTGCGCAGCTCCGGGGTACCGGTGGGTGACGCCAACGCTCCCATACGGGATTCCGACGTGGCCCGGATTCGAATCCGGCTGGAGCGGGAACGGCGAGCCGGGCGCGGCAGCGCCGCGGACGTGATGAAGGCTGCCGTGAAGGGGGTGCGGCCGACGAGCCGTCGTCGTCGTGTGCGCCGTCGTGTGGCTCCTTCCAGGCCGTCGCAGCCCGCCGACGAGGCGGCAGCGACTGCCGAGGGGGAAGAGCCCGCCGCACCGGCAGCAGCTGGTGAGCAGGTCGATCATCCGGCGGCCGCCACGGCGGCCGACGCTGCGGTGGGCGACATGATTGCCGGCGGGAGAGAAGTGCTCGACGTGGAGACCGCGGCGTCGCAGGTCCCGCCAGGCGAAGCGGAAGCAGCCGGTCCGGATCCGGCGTCCGACGGTGCCGTACCCGTGCCTGAAGATGCCGGTGCGGCAGCCGCCGCTGCGGATTCGGGTGTTGTGGTGGCTGCCCCGGAGGAATCGCCCGCAACAGATGGCGCTGCCGTTCCGCCGCACTCCGACGATGCCCTCGCCGCGGGGCCGGAGCCTTCCCGGCTGGAAGGGGATGCGCCGGCGGAGCCGGTCGCGGCACCCGAGGAAGCGGCTTCGAAGCCGGCCGCGGCCGAAGAGGCGACGTCCGCCGCGGCGACCGGGGCGGCTGAAGCCGAGCCGGCCACGCCGCGTGCGGCCGGCGATGGCCTCGCGCCGGCTCGGCTGGGCATGAAGCCCGCGCCCGCGAGAGAAGGGATCGTACCGCCGCCCGGCGAGGGCCTCGCCCCCGCGGCCAGCGCCGGTCCGGGCGGGACGGTCCGGATTCAGGCGGAGGGCTACACCTCCGACGGTCGCAGGAAGAAGGACCGCAAGAAGGGCAAACGCCGCCGGGGCGCCGACCGCGACAAGGCCCGGCAGAACATCCAGCGCGTCATGGCCGAGCTTCGCGGCGGTCGCAAGAAGCGCCGCAAGGGCAAGGGAATGGTGACCGCTGCGCGCGTGGAGCGCGAGGCGGCCGAGGAGAAGGCGGCGCAGGAGAGGGCCACGGAGGCGCAGACGGTTCGCGTGAACGAGTTCCTCACTGTTGCGGAACTCGGGGAGCTCATCGACGTGAGCGCGGCCGAGATCATCGGGTCGGCCTTCAAGGACATGGGCCTGCCGGTCACCATCAACCAGAGGCTGGACTTCGACCAGATCGAGCTCCTCCTCGACGGGTTTGGATTCAAGGCGGTTCGGGAGTCCGACTATCTGCCCGCCGAGGAGGCGGCGGAGGAAGACGACCCCGCGGATCTGCGGCCCCGTCCCCCCGTCGTCACGGTGATGGGACACGTCGATCACGGGAAGACCAGGCTGCTCGACCGGATACGCGACACCAACGTGGTGGCCGGCGAGGCCGGCGGGATCACACAGCACATCGGCGCCTATCACGTCGAGCTAGACGGGGACCGCACGATTTCGTTCCTGGACACGCCAGGGCACGCCGCCTTTACCGCAATGCGAGCCAGGGGTGCGGACGTAACGGATCTGGTGGTTCTCGTGGTTGCCGCGGACGACGCCGTGATGCCGCAGACGGTCGAGGCGATCAGCCACGCCAGGAACGCCGGCGTGCCGATGGTCGTGGCGATCAACAAGATCGACCTGGCCAGCGCCAATGCGGACCGGGTCAAGCAGGATTTGCTGCGCCATGAGGTCACGGTGGAAGACTACGGGGGGGATACGCTGGTCGCCGAAGTGTCCGCGAAGACCGGTCAGGGGATGGACGACCTCCTCGAAAAGGTCCTCCTGCAGGCGGAACTGCTCGACCTGAAAGCCAATCCGGACCGCTCTGCTCTCGGCGCCGTCGTCGAGGCCGAGCTGGACATCGGAAAGGGCCCCGTGGCCACCATCCTCGTCCAGAACGGGACCTTGCGGATCGGCGACAGCTATGTCGTAGGCCTCCACGCCGGCCGGGTGCGCGCCCTTCTGGACGAGCGCGGCCAGCATGTGGATGAAATCAGCCCCGGGATGCCCGTGCAGATCGTGGGTACGGCGGGCGTGCCGCAGGCCGGCGACGTGCTGCAGGTGATGGACCATGTGCAGGCGGCGTCCATCGCCGGGAATCGCCAGCGCCTGGACCGTGAGAAGCAGCTGAGGATCAAGGAGCGCGGCATCAAGCTCGGCGACTTCAGCAAGCTGCTGGCCGCCGGCGAAGTCAGCACGCTTCGAATGGTGGTGAAGGGCGACGTGGATGGATCCGTCCAGGCCATCTGCGACGCGATGGAACAGTTGTCGACCTCCGAGGTGCGGGTGGAGATCATCCACCGCGGCGTCGGTGCCGTAAACGAATCGGACGTGATGCTCGCACTGACCGCCGGGGCGGTTGTGGTGGGCTTCCGGGTACGTCCGGATGCCGGGGCGCGCCAGACGGCGACTCGGGAATCGATCGAGATCCAGACCTTCGACATCATCTACGAGGCCGTCGAACACGTGCGGGCGGCGCTTGAGGGGCTGCTGGCGCCGGAACGACGGGAGAAGATCATGGGCGCGGCCGAAGTCCGCGTGGTCTTCAAGATTCGCGGCGTCGGCGCAATCGCCGGCAGCTACGTCGTGGACGGCCAGATCCAGCGGGGTGCCCAGGCTCGGGTCATTCGCGACGGGGTTGTGGTCTACGACGGAGAAGTGGCTTCGCTGAAGCGCTTCAAGGACGACGTCAGGGAGGTCCGCGACGGGTTCGAATGCGGAATCGGGATCTCCAACTTCAACGATCTGAAGTCCGGCGACCTCGTGGAGACCTACAGCGTCGAGGAAGTCGCCCGCACCCTGGCCGGCGCCGCCCAGAGTTGAGAGGACGACGGACCGCCGCGCGCTGACCCGCCATGGTCGTAACCGTGTCCACATGGGATTTGATGATACCGGGCTCGGCGTCCCTGAAGGAAAAGCGGGCAGTGCTCAGGTCGCTGAAGGACCGGCTGCGGAAAATGAACGTCTCCGTCGCCGAGTCGGGACTCCAGGAGGTTCGCAACCGCGGCCGCATCACGGTAGCATTTCTGGCGGCCCACGCGGCGCAGGCGGACTCGATTCTGGCATCGGTGGACCGATTGGTGGACGGGGCCCGGGGCGCGGTGGTAGTCGGCAATTCCACCGAGCGGTACTGATGTCCGGGCTGCGACAGTCGCGCCTGGGTGAACAGCTCCGCCGCGAGCTTTCCGTCAAGCTCCAGAGTCTGGTCAGGGACCCCGGGCTCGGCCCGGTCTCGGTGACCGGAGTCGACGTCACCGCCGATCTCTGGCTGGCCCGGGTCCATGTGGAGGCATACGGGACGGAGGCCGAGCAGGCGGAGACCATGGCTGCGCTTGGTCGCGCGGCCCCTTTTCTCCGCTCGGTCCTCGGCCGGGAACTGCACATCCGGCGCATGCCGGAGCTGAGATTCCACCGCGACCAGTCCCGGGAGGCGGGCCGGCGAATCGAAGCGATCCTGCGCGATGTGCTTCCTCCGGACGAATCCGCGGCCAGGGAGACCCGGCCGCGCCTCTCGGGCGAAGAGAACCGACGGGGTGCGGACGAGTCTTGAGCGGATCGCGTCGCGATATGGGGATACTCCTGGTGGACAAGCCGGCGGGGTGGACCTCCCACGATGTCGTGGCGGTGGCCCGGGGCGCCCTGGGCACCCGCCGGATCGGCCACGCGGGCACCCTCGACCCCTTTGCCACCGGGCTTCTCGTTCTGGGGACGGGGAGGGCGACTCGCGTCCTCGAGTACCTCGTGGGGCTGGACAAGGAGTACGAGGCGACCGCCCGACTGGGCGTGGCCACGGATTCCCTTGACCCGGACGGGGCCCGGATCTCCGAAGACGATCGTTGGCGGAAGCTGGATCCTGAAGAGGTGCACTCGGTAGCCGCCGGACTCGTCGGGCCCATCCGTCAGACTCCCCCGCTGTACTCTGCCGTCAAGGTCGGCGGGATCCCGGCACACCGCCGCGCCCGCCGGGGAGAGGACATCCGGCTTCCCGTCCGGACCGTGACGGTGCGGTCGCTCCGGGTCGTGGAGGTGGATCTGCCAAACGTCCGTTTCCGGCTGCGCTGCTCGAGCGGCACGTATGTACGCAGCCTCGCGGGCGAGTTCGGCGAACGCCTCGGGACGGCCTGCCATCTGACCGCGCTGAGGCGCGACGGGGTCGGAAGGTTCGATGTTGATCGCGCGGCGACGATTGCCGAGTTGAGAGGGGGCAGGCTGCCCGACCGCGCGTGGATCCCGCCCGCATCCGCGCTGTCTCACCTGGAACGCGTCGAGGTCGATGCCGACGAGGCGAAGATGCTTGCGGCAGGGCGGCCGGTACGGGCCGGTGCGCGCGACGCCGGCACTGCGGCGTTCGTCCTTTCTGGCGACGAACTGGTTGCCGTCGGCGAGGTGCGGAGTGGCTTGCTGCAGCCGCGGAAGGTTCTGTTGAATGCCTGACGGCACGGGGGGCGCGACCGTGTTCAGTACCGGTGTCGCGGGACTTCCAACCGGCGACCGCCCGGTGATCATTACGGTAGGCACCTTTGACGGAGTACACATCGGGCACTGGAAGGTGCTTTGCGAGATCGGCGCCCGGGCAGCGGACTGCAATGGCCGCAGCGTTCTCGTCACCTTCGATCCCCACCCCTTGCGCATCGTGCGCCCCGAGGCGGCGCCGCCGCTCCTCACGACCCCCGACGAGAAGAAGGCCGTCCTTGCCGAGAGTCCGCTCGACTACGTCGTTTTCGTCGCCTTCACTCCCGAACTGAGGGAATACTCTCCCCGCAGATTCGTGACGGAATTGCTGCTCGACCGGCTCGGAATGGACGAGCTCGTAATCGGGTACGATCATGGGTTCGGGCGACGTCGCTCGGGTGACGTCAACACGCTGCGCACGATTGCCGCCGAATGCGGGTTCCGGCTCGATGTCGTCGAGGCGGTAAACACCACCTCCGGCGCGGTTTCATCCACCTCGATCCGGCGGGCGCTGCTGGAGGGAAGGCTCGCGGACGCGAATCGGGGGCTGGGCCGGCCGTACCGGATCGCCGGGGTAGTGACACGCGGCGATGGTCGTGGGCGGGGATTGGGCTTTCCGACCGCCAACCTGCTTGTTTCGGGGGCCGACAAGCTGATTCCGGCCGCCGGCATCTACGCCTGCCGCGCTACACTCGATCAGGCCGGCTTCATGGGGGCGCTGCACATCGGACCCCGGCCCACCTTTCCCGGCGCCGCGCCGACCGTCGAGGTCCACCTGCTCGACTTTGAAGGGAACCTCTATGGACGCCGGATGCAGCTTGACCTGATCGAGATCCTCCGCCCGGTCGTGGCGTTCGATACGGTCGACGCACTGCGGAGACAGATGGGCAGGGATGTGGACAGGGCGCGGAGCCTGCTGGAATCGACCCCGTCCGATGATGCGGAGAATGGCACCTTGTCCCCATAACCTCGCGCGGCTATGATTTAAGGCTGTCCCATGACGGCTGCACCGTCCCGGCAGCGAATCCCCGGCGCGGGCATCCAGGCCGGGCCGATGGCCCTGGGCACACTCGTGCCGCGGCCCGGGCCTCATCGGGAGACACGGAGACACGGAAACAGAATGGGCATCGACAAGCAGCAGATCGTAGAGAAGTACCAGCCGCACGACAACGGAGCCGGAAGCACACCGGTGCAGATCGCTCTCCTCACGGCCAGGATCAACCATCTTCGTGGTCACTTCGATGCCCACAGGCACGACCACCACAGCCGCCGCGGCCTGCTCAAGATGGTAGGTCGCAGACGGCGCCTCCTCGAGTACCTGAAGCGCACCGACGTGGAAGGGTACAGGGAATTGATCAAAGACCTCGGACTGCGCCATTGACCGGCGAGAGTCGAGACGGCCCCCGCGCCGTGACTCTTCCGTAGTGCTGCCGTCCACCCCCGCCGCGGGATTCCTGCGGCAGTTCCGGAAGAAGAAATGACAGAGAGAATCGAACGCGAATTCGCCGGCAGGCGACTCATCCTCGAGGTTGGCCGCATGGCCCGTCTCGCGCACGGGTCCTGCCTTGTACAGTTTGGCGAAACCGTTGTGCTTGTGACTGCGACGGTACAGAACAAACCCACCCACCTCCCGTTTTTCCCCCTCACGGTCGAATACCGGGAGAAGTCCTATGCCGCCGGGAAGATCCCCGGCGGTTTCTTCAAGAGGGAAGGCGCCCCCCAGGAAAAGGAAGTCCTGTCGTCAAGGCTGACGGACCGCACCCTGCGCCCCCTCTTCCCCAACGGGTTCTACTACGAGACCCAGATCCACGCACAGGTCCTCAGCGCCGATCAGGAAAACGACGCGGATGTGCTCACCCTGATCGGCGCCTCGGTGGCGCTGAACACTTCGGTGATCCCCTTCCATACGCCCGTGGCTTCGGTTCGGGTTGGCCGCATCCAGGGGAACTGGGTGGTGAACCCGACCTTCCGCCAGCTTGAGTACGCCGACGTGGACATCGTGGTGGCGGGTACGGCGAACGCCATCGTCATGGTGGAAGGCGGAGCGATTCAGGTCCCCGAGAGCGAGATCCTGCAGGGGTTGGTCGTCGGCCACGAGGCGATCCGGGAGCTGATCGACATCCAGGAGGTGCTGATCGCGCCCCGCCGCCAGCCCGAGATGGCGTGGGAGCCCAAGGCGGTGCCCGCGGAGGTGCAGCAACAGGTCGAGGATCTTGCCAGCGACCGGGTGTCCGGCGCCGTGCAGATCGCCGACAAGCGGGAGCGGCAGGCGGCGCTCGCGGCCATCGCGGCGGATGTCGCGGAACAGCTGGCCGGCGACGAGGCCGTGAACGACGGCGATGTCGACGACGTGGTCAGGTCGCTCGAGAAGAAACACGTCCGCGCTCGCATCCTCGACGAGGGCATCCGGGCGGACGGACGGAGCGCCGACGAGGTCCGGCCCATCGTCTGCGAGACCGGCGTCCTTCCCAGAACGCACGGTTCCGCCCTGTTCACGCGCGGCGAAACCCAGTCGCTTGGCGTCGTGACGCTCGGCACCAGCAAGGACGAGCAGCGCATAGACTCGATCGACAGTGCCGAGCAGGTCACCAAGTCCTTCATGCTGCACTACAACTTCCCGCCGTTTTCGGTCGGCGAGGCCCGCCCCATCCGGTCGACCTCCCGCCGCGAAAAGGGCCACGGCGCGCTCGCCGAGCGGGCCATTCAGCCGCTCCTGCCCGTCTACGACGACTTCCCGTACACGATCCGGATCGTGTCGGACATCCTGGAGTCGAACGGCTCGTCGTCGATGGCGTCGGTTTGCTCCGCTTCGCTGTCGCTTATGGACGCCGGCGTCCCCGTGGAGTCCGCGTGCGCCGGAGTGGCGATGGGCCTGGTGACCGAGGGCGACAGGGTCGAGATCCTCACCGACATCCTCGGCCTGGAGGACGCCCTCGGGGACATGGACTTCAAGGTCGCAGGCACCCGCAAGGGCGTCACGTCGATCCAGATGGACATCAAGATCGACGGGCTGACGGTCGAACTGCTGAAGGAGGCGCTCGAGCGGGCCCATGCGGGCAGAATGCACATCCTCGACCGGATGGACGCCGTTCTCGCCGAGGCGCGCCCGGATCTGTCGCCTCACGCGCCGCGCATTGTGGCGGTCAGGATCAATCCGGAGAAGATCGGCGAGATCATCGGTCCCAAGGGCAAGACGATCCGCGCGATCCAGGACGAGTCGGGCGCCACGATCGAAGTCGACGACGAAGGCATCGTGAAGATCGCGGCTGTATCGGCCGAGGCCGGGCAGCGGGCCCGCGAGATGATCGAGGCGATCGTGCAGGAGCCCGAGGTGGGGCGGATCTACGAGGGTCCGGTCAAGAACACCACCACCTTCGGAGCCTTTGTGGAGATCATGCCCGGGGTCGAGGGGCTGTGCCACATCTCGCAGTTGGCGGACCACCGCGTCGGCAAGACCGAGGATGTCGTGAACCGGGGCGACGTGGTTCGCGTGAAGCTCCTCTCGATCGACGAGAGGGGCCGCATGCGACTTTCGCTGAAGGCCGCCGCCGAGGAGGAGCGGGACGGCTCGCGACAGCCGGTAGGGGCGCACTCCTGACATCGGGCTCCACACCATGGTTGTAGGTATTCCGTCGGAGATCAAACACCACGAATACCGGGTTGCCCTGACCCCTGCCGGCGTGGAGGCGCTCGTGCAGGCGGGGCAGGAAGTCCTGATCCAGGCGGGCGCCGGCCGGCACAGCGGATTCACCGACGACTTCTACGTCGCGTCCGGTGCAGAGGTGGTCGGCACTGCCGAAGAGGTCTGGGCCCGCGCGGAAATGATCATGAAGGTCAAGGATCCGATCGCGCCTGAATGGCCCCTGATGCGCGAGGATCAGGTCCTCTTCTGCTACTTTCACTTCGCCGCGTCCGAGGCGCTCACGCGGGCGGTCATGACAAGCGGCGCGATCGCGATCGCGTACGAGACGGTCGGTCCCGAGGACGGGGACCTGCCGCTCCTCACGCCCATGAGCGAAGTCGCGGGCCGGATGGCCATTCAACAGGGCGCGAAGTACCTGGAGCGGCCGGCGGGGGGCTCGGGAGTGCTCCTCGGAGGCGTGCCCGGCGTGCTGCCGGCGAAGGTGCTGATCATCGGCGGCGGGGTCGTGGGAACGCACGCCGCGCGGATGGCTGCCGGTTTGGGGGCGCGCGTGTCGGTCATGGACGTATCGCTGCCGCGGCTGCGCCACCTCTCGGAGATCATGCCCGCAAATGTGAACGTGCTGTTCTCGACGCGGTACGCGGTACGAAAACAACTTCCCGATGCCGACCTGGTGATCGGCGCCGTCCTGGTTCCGGGCATGAAAGCCCCCACGCTGGTCAAGAGGAAGGATCTCGCCGCGATGCGCCCGGGATCCGTGATCGTCGATGTCGCGGTGGACCAGGGAGGTTGCGTCGAGACGATTCGGCCCACCACCCACGACGATCCCGTGTACGACGTCGACGGGATCGTCCACTATGGGGTCACCAACATCCCGGGCGCCGTTCCCCGGACATCAACGCTCGCGCTCACCAATGCAACGCTCCCCTACGCAATGCAGCTCGCCACCCTGGGTTGGGAGGAGGCGTGTGCCGCCGACCCCGATCTGTACAGGGGCATCAACGTGGCCCGGGGCGCAGTTGCCCATCGGGGAGTTGCGGAGGCATTCGGGGTGACTGCCGAAGCGGTCACGCTCGCCTGCCTGGAGTGTGGAAGCGACATCCCCGAACAGAACGAAGCCTTCGGCGCGCGAGGCGGGGACGGACTCGGCGCAGTGCGATTCAAGCGACTCCCCTCGAACCCCGACCTGCCGCTTCCGGCACGCGGTTCGCTCGAAGCCGCCGGGCACGACATACGATGCTGCGAAGCCTTCACGCTGGATCCGGGCGGTATTCATGCAGTCGCCACCGGTCTGGTCATGGAGCTGCCGGCGGGGATTGAGTGCCAGGTGCGTCCGCGCTCGGGACTCGCTGCGCGCCTGGGACTTACGTTGCCCAACAGCCCCGGTACGATCGATCCCGACTACCGCGGAGAACTGCGGATTCTCGTTCAGAATCTGGGCCCGGCCAGAATCGACATGCGGCGGGGATCGCGGATCGCCCAGTTGGTCTTCAGCCGGTTCGTGGCCCCCGCCATCGACGAGACCGCTGTCGTTTCCGACACGGAGCGAGGCGATGGGGGATTTGGGAGTACCGGAGTGAATTGAGCCACGATACGGGCTTGGTTAGGTTCAACCATCGTCATCGCCGAACACACATCAACGCCCGGACTTTCGGGGCCCGGAAAGACGGAAAGAGTTGTCTCCAATCCCCAGCTGGTTCAATTCCAAGAGACTGGTCCCGACGAGTGACATTGGCGTAGACCTGGGAACCGCCAACACTCTGGTTTGTGTCCGTGGAGAGGGCGTCGTTCTCAATGAGCCCTCCGTGGTCGCTGTAGAACGGGGGACGAAGCACATCATGAGCGTCGGCCTCGAGGCCAAGCGCATGCTCGGTCGCACCCCGGAGGGAATCGAGGCGGTTCGCCCGCTGCGGGACGGAGTGATCGCGGATGTGGACGTGACGGAGCTGATGCTCCGCCATTTCCTCAAGCAGGTCATGTCCAAGAGGATCTTCCGGATCAAGCCCCGGGTCGTGGTAGGCGTCCCCTCCGGGATCACCGAGCTCGAGCGGCGCGCCGTCAGGTCGTCGGCGCAGGCGGCCGGCGCAAACGAAGTCTACATGGTTGCGGAGCCGATGGCGGCGGCAATCGGTGTGGGGCTCCCCATCGACACACCGCGGGGCAACATGGTGATCGACATCGGCGGAGGGACCACCGAGATCGCGGTCATCGCGCTCGCCGGCATCGTCTCCGACACATCGATACGGATTGGGGGAGACGAACTCGACCAATGCATCGTGACTTTCCTGCGCAAGAACTACAATCTGCTGGTCGGGGAGCCCACCGCAGAAGCCATCAAGATGCAGATCGGGTCGGCAATGGACACCGGCGAAGAGCGGGAGATGGAGGTCAAGGGCCGGGACCTGGTTTCCGGAATACCGAAGATGATCATGATCCATTCCCAGGAGATCAGGGAATGCATCCAGGAGCCGATTCGGCAGATCGTTCAGGCGGTGCGGTCGGCGCTCGAGATCACACCCCCCGAACTCGCTTCCGACATCGTCGATTTCGGCATTGTGATGACGGGGGGCGGTGCCTTGATCCGGGGACTGGACAAGCTCATCGCCCTGGAGACGAACCTTCCCATCCATGTAGACGAGGAACCCATGACATGCGTTGTCAGGGGAACCAACACGATTCTTGAGGAGTTCACCAAGTTCCGTTCGATCGTAACCGCTTGAAGCGGTAGGAAGGACCCGGGCGGCCGGGACGCAGCCGAGTCATGCAACGCGCGGAATAACCTGAAATGGCACGATTGGAATTCATGTTCGGCCGCGCGCGCTCGAGAGGTGTGTTGCCCGCGCTCGGAATGATACTCCTTTCGCTGGTCACCGTATTCCTGCCCTCCGGCCCGCAACAGCAGATCGGACACGTCCTCAGAGAGTCGATCCTGAAGCCGTTCATCGAGATCCAGGTTGCGATCACCCAGGCCGGATCAAGGGCCCGCGACTACGACATTCTGAGGGCTCAGATGGACTCGGCGATGGGATTCGTGGCGACCCACAGAACTCTGGCCGAGGAGAACCGGCAGCTCAGATCGATTCTGTTGCTCGGGGAGCGGCCGGAAGTCCGGTACATTCCGGCCGCGATCACGAGATCGACGACATCGGGGTCCGCAAGCGTCTTCAGGGTCGGTGCCGGTTCGGATCGGGGCGTCCCTCCCTTCAGCGCCGTAGTCACCGATGGCGGTCTGCTCGGGCAGGTTCAGCAGGTCCATGCAGGCTACTCCGTAGCCTTCGACTGGTCACATCCCGGTTTCCGGGCGTCCGCGATGACGACGGACGGCTTCAATCACGGTATTGTCGAAACCGAGCAGGGTCAGTTCCGCGAGCAGGACCGCCTGGTGCTCCGGGGCGTCCACTTTCTCTCCGAGCTGGATCCCGGCATGGAGATCCTCACCTCGGGTAGAGGGGGGACATTCCCCAGAGGCGTGCGCATCGGTTGGGTGGCCGGTGTTGCAGAGACTCTGGCGGGGTGGAGCAAGAGCTACTATGTGACACCGGCCGTCTACCCGGGTGCCGTGACCTATGCGGCCGTGGCCGTCACAACACCCGACCCGCCAACCGACACCGCGCTCGTGGGTGTGCCCCGCGACTCGGCAACCGCCGGTTCCCCATGACGGTCAGGGTCGCAACGGTGACGGCGAGCCTGATCGTTGCCCATCTCACGCTGCACGTCGCCCTCGGCCTGGGAAGAGAAGCGCCGGATCTGTTTCTCATTGCGGTCCTTGTCGCCAGCCGTCACCTGAGCCTTGGAGCGGGCGCGGTCCTGGGATTCGCGGTGGGGCTCATCGAAGATTCCTTCGCCATGAGTTCTTTCGGTGCAACGGTCTTTGCCATGACCGTGGCGGGCACAGCCGGAGCACAAACCCGGCACCTCTTCGTGGGGAACTCCTGGACGTTTCTGGTCACCTACTTCGGTCTCGGCAAGTTGCTTCGCGACCTGCTCTCCTGGATGGCATCGGATCCTGCCAACCGGAGCACCTTCACATACCAGTTCGTATTCGAGTCGCCACTCCTGGCCCTCTACGCCGGAGTGGTCGGCGCACTCGTCTCCCTGCTGGCGCTGAGAGGAACGCTGCGCGGATGAGGACATCTCAACACCACCAGAGGAACATCAGGGGACGAAGAGCCAGAACCGTGGTGGTCTGCCTGCTCGGGCTGCTGGTTGCGGTGTTCTTCCGGGCACAGGTGTATCGGTCATCCGACTGGGGCCTCCAGGCCGATTCGAATCGCCTGCGCCCGCTCACGCTGCCCCCCCCGCGCGGAACCATCCGCGACCGGGCGGGCCGCCCGCTTGCCGACAATACCCCGGGATACTCGGTCTCCATCCTCTCCGCGTCGCCGGACTCCATGATGTCCTCGCTGAATCGGGTGCGGGAACACCTTGAAATCGGCGAACGTCGGCTCGAGAGCGCTCTGCGACAGATCGAGGGCCGGAGCCCCAGGCCCATCCTCCTGTCCGTCGACGCTTCGTTCGACGCGGTTGCCGCTCTCGAAGAGAGGAGTTCCGCCTTTCCGCGCCTGTTGATCGAGACGCGCCCCAAACGACGCTATCCGGCGGGAGAGGTGGGCGCGCACATCGTCGGCAGCGTGGGCGAGATCAATCAGCAGGAGCTGGATTCGGAGCAGTTTGAAGGAGCCCAGCCAGGACTGATCGTCGGCCGCTCGGGAATCGAGTGGCAGTATGAGTCGATACTGCGGGGGCAGCCCGGCGTTCGATACGTCGAGGTTGACGCATCGGGGAGGATCGTAGGCTCTCATCGGGGGTTCCGGAGGGTCGAGGAGCAGCCTGGCGGCGATCTGGACCTGCACCTGGACCTGGACCTGATGGAGTGGATTCACCACATCTTCCCCGATGGCCTGGGCGGTGCGGTAGTGGCACTCGATGTCGAGACCGGCGGAGTGCTGGCGCTCTACGCGACACCCGGCTACGACCCCAACGTGTTCGCCGGCGTGGTGGATCAGGAGGAATGGCGCCGCCTGAGCCAGGACCCCGCGAGCCCGCTCTTCAACAGGGCCATTACGGCCAAGTATCCTCCTGGATCACCGATGAAGCTGGTCACCGCACTCATTGGTCTGGAGACGGGCGTCATCAGTCCCACTGACCGGATGCCCGTAGCGTGCAGCGGGAGCTACTTCTACGGTGACCGGCTCTGGCGGTGCTGGGATGAGGATGGGCACGGTTCACTGGATCTCACCGGCGCCATCGGGCATTCCTGCAACGTCTACTTCTACCAGGTGGCCCTGCGCATCGGCCTGCAGAGAATGCTGGAACGCGTCAACCAGATGGGGTTTGGGGGGACCTGCGGAGTCGACCTGCCCGGAGAGGCCACCGGCACCTACCCCGACGGCACCGGGTACTGGGTCCGACGGTACGGGTACCGTCCCCGGGAAGGTGAGGTCCTGAACCTGGCGATTGGCCAGGGGCCGATCGCACAGACGCCGCTGATGGTCGCGCAGTACTTTCTCGCCATCGCTCGCGACGGCTCCGCGCCGTCTCCTGCGCTCTATCGCGATGCGCCGACGACGGAAGGGTTTCGCTTCGATGTTTCCCAGGAGCATCTGGAAGTGATTCGCGAGGGACTGCAGCGAGTGACCGAGGAGGGTGGCACCGCCTACCTGTCCTCGCTGGAGCACTTCGAGGTTCTCGGAAAGACCGGAACGGCACAGAGCGTCGTGGGCCGACCGAACCACAGCTGGTTCGGGGCCATTGTCGGACCGCGCGGGGGCGCGCCCGAGATCGTGGTGGTGGCCCTGGTGGAATTCGGCGGGAGCGGTTCGCAGGTCGCGGCGCCCCTGGTCGCCAAGACCGCCGACTTCTACCTCCGTGGTGAGCACGGAATACCGCGGGACACGATCCAGACGCTTCGCGAGTATTTCGAGGCCAGGCGAAACACCGCCTGGGCGCTCCCGACGAGCGGATAGAGATGACCCTGGATCTCCCCTGGATCCGGCACTGGCGATTCACGGGCTGCATCCTGTTGCTGTGCCTCTTCGGCGTGGCGATGATCTATTCCGCCGGGGTCAAGAACATTCCCAGCCCATCCGTGGAGCGCATCTGGATGCGCCAGACGGTGGTGCTGCTCGGGTCGATGCTCGTGTTGATCGCACTTTCCCGGATATCGGCGCGCTGGTTCGAATGGATGGCGATGCCGCTCTACATCATGTCTACGGCGCTGTTGGCCGTGACGCTGGTCGTGGGAACCGGTTCGGGGGCGGCGGAGGGCGTCAGGTCCTTCATCCGGATCGCGGGCTTTCAGTTCCAGCCGGCGGAGGCGGCCAAGGTCGTCACGGCGCTGGCACTTGCCAAACTCCTTGCCACGCAGTCGGACGGTCCGGCGTATCTGCGGGACCTGGTCAAGCCGATGGCGCTGGTGGCCCTGCCGCTCGGACTGGTCATTCTCCAGCCGGACCTTGGAACCGCCCTGGCCTTCATCGGAATGCTCTTCGCAGCGATCTACTGGGCAGGCGCCCCCTGGCAGCTCATGCTCTTCGCGGCATCCCCCGGATTCGCTCTCATTCTCTCCTTCGATACGCGGCTGTGGTCCGCGTACTTCATCTGTCTGGTGATTGCGTTGTACCTGTTTCGGTTTCGGCTCTACCTGGTGGAGTCGCTGAGCGTCATTGTCGCCAATCTGGCGGCGGGCGCGATCGCCCAGCCCCTGTGGAACTCGCTGGCCCAGTATCAGCGGAACCGCATCCTGGTCTTCCTCGATCAGGAGATCGATCCGCAAGGGGCGGGCTGGCAGCTCCTGCAGTCGAAGGTGGCGGTCGGGAGCGGGGGCGTACTGGGCAAGGGCTTCACGCTCGGCACCCAGAAGCGGCTCAACTTTCTCCCGGAGCAGCATACCGACTTCATCTTCAGCGTCGTGGGAGAGGAACTGGGTTTTCTCGGCACCTCACTGACGCTTCTGCTCTTCGGCTATCTGTTCTTCCGGATGATCCGCATGGCGGAGGGCCTCGATCCGTTTGCCGGCCTGTTCATCTTTGCTATACTGGGGACCTGGCTCACACATGTCATCGTCAATGTGGGAATGACGATAGGGGTCGTTCCCATTACCGGTATTCCGCTGCCGTTCATCAGCTATGGAGGATCGTTCCTCCTGATGGCATGGGTGGCCGCGGCAATCATCGTAACGATGGCCAGAGAAGCTCGCTGACCCGACGGGGCAGGCGGCAAGCGAAGGGCTGACTGAAGTGGCCTGGTTCAGCAAGCAAAAGAAGCGCCTGACCTCGGAAGGGCGAAGGGATCTTCCCCGCGACGTCTTCAGGAAGTGCGACGGGTGCGGCGAAATCCTCTATCGGGAGCGCCTGGAACAGAACCTGGGCGTCTGCCCGGAGTGCGGAAGCCACTTCCGCATTTCGGCGGGGCAGTATGTGGAGCTGCTCGCCGATGCCGACTCATTCGAGGAGGCGGACGTGGAGATGACGAGCGGCGATCCGCTCGGGTTCACCGATCTGAAGGACTACGGTGACCGTCTTGCGGCCGCGAAAGAGCGGACGGGTCGTGCGGAAGCCGTGATCACGGGAAGGGCGCGCATGGAGGGCATCCCCGTCGTTCTTGCCGTCATGGATTTCAGCTTCATCGGCGGGTCGATGGGTTCGGTCGTGGGGGAGAAGGTCGCCCGCGCGGGACGCGACGCCCTCGACGGCGATCTTCCCCTGATCGTGGTCAGCGCGTCGGGCGGCGCACGGATGATGGAGGGGATCTACTCGCTCATGCAGATGGCCAAGACATCGGCGGTCCTGGCCCGCATGCACGAGCGCGGCCTCCCCTACATCTCCGTACTGACCGACCCCACCACCGGAGGCGTCACCGCCTCCTATGCCATGCTGGGCGACGTCAATCTGGCCGAGCCCGGGGCACTGATCGGCTTCGCTGGACCGCGTGTGATCGGTGAGACCATCAAGCAGGAGCTCCCGCCCGGCTTCCAGAGTGCCGAGTTCCTGGAAGAGCACGGAATGGTGGACCGTGTCGTGGACCGCCGGGAACTGAAGAGCGCAATCGCCCAGTTGCTGCGTCACAAGGGCGAGGGCTGGAGACCCTGGGGCTGAGAGGGCGCTCGCCAGGGAGTCGGCGGATGAATCCGGCCGGGCAACGAGAGTGGTGAGGCGTCCACGGGCCCCCGGCCCCGACCCCTTGATGGACACCCTCTTCCCGGAGGCTCCCAGCACGGTCGACTGGGGCCTCGACCGCATGGAAGCCGCCCTGGCCGAAATGGGCGACCCGCACCACCGCTATCGATCCCTGCACGTCGGCGGAACCAACGGCAAGGGATCCGTCGCCTCCACCTGGGCCTCCGTGCTCCAACACGACGGTCGCCGAACGGGACTGTACACCTCACCCCACCTGTGCTCCTTCCGCGAGCGCATCATGGTGGATGGCACGCCCGTCTCCGCCGCGCGGCTGCGCGACGCCGCGGCCCGGCTGCGGCCGCTGGCGACCTCGCTCGGGATGTCCTTCTTCGAGGCGACCACCCTGCTCGCGCTGACCGTCTTCGCCGAGGAGGAGGTGGATACGGCGTGCATCGAGGTCGGGCTGGGGGGCCGGCTCGACGCCACCAACGTCATCCGGTCCGAGGTCAGCGCGATCACGAACGTGGCGCTGGACCACCAGGACTACCTGGGCGACACGCTCGAGGAGATCGCACGCGAGAAGGCGGGCATCATCAAGCCGGGCGTGCCGGTCGTCACCGCGGAGGGCCGGCCGACCGTGCTCGGCGTTCTGGAGGTCCGCGCGGCGAAGACGGGCGCCCCCTTCCACCAACTGGAGCCCTGGGAGGATATCACGGGACTGCAGCTCGGCCCGCACCGCACCCGCTTCGCAATGCGCACCGTCGCGGGCGAGCGGCTGGAGCTCGAGACGCCGCTGCCGGGGGCCCACCAGGCCACCAATGCCGCACTCGCGGTCCGCTCCCTCGAGTTCCTTGCCTGCCCCCCTTCGCGCGAGGCCATCGAGACGGGCGTGGCCAGCGTGCAGTGGCCCGGCCGCGGCCAGGTCCGCCGCCTCGGCGACCAGCTCTTCGTCTTCGACGTGGCGCACAACGTCGCCGGGGTGGAAGCCCTCGTCCGCGTTCTCGGCAGCCTCACACCCCCCCGGCCCCTCGTACTCCTCGCGGGCATCCTGGGCGACAAGGACTGGTCCCGCATGCTTCCTCCCCTGGTCGACCTGGCCGACCGGGTCGTCTTCACCGTGCCGTCCTCGGCGCCGGAGGGGCGGAGCTGGGATCCTCGGGCGGTCGCGGCCGAGGTCTCGCGCGGCACCCCGATCGAGGTGGAGGACGAGGTGGCGGCCGCACTTGACCGCGCCGTCGCATGTGCTCCTGCCGGGACGGTGGTCGTCACCGGGTCATGCTTTACCGTGGGGGACGTTCTCCTCCTCCTGGGGCTCAGTCCGTTCACACCCGCCGACCCCGCCCGCCGGCATTGATATTCCGTGCCCCCGGGTTAGATTCGCCGCCATGCCCTCCGATCGATCTTTCGCGAGGCTCCCCGGTTTCCGGGACTTCGTGCCCGGCGATTTCGCCATCCGCGAGCACATCTTCTCCACCTGGCGCCGGGTATCCCGACGGTACGGCTTTCAGGAGTACGACGGCCCGCCGCTGGAACCGCTCGCGCTCTACGTCGAGAAGAGCGGCGCCGAGATTGTCGAGCAGCTGTACAACTTCCGCGACAAGGGGGAGCGCGAGGTCGCGATGAGGCCCGAGATGACCCCGTCGCTGGCACGCATCCTGGCCGTCCACAGCCGGCGGATGCCCAAGCCCATCCGGTGGTTCTCGATCCCGCAGCTCTTCCGCTACGAGCGAAGCCAGCGCGGCCGCCTGCGCGAACACTTCCAGCTCAACGTCGACATCGTGGGCGAGGCCGGGGTAGCCGCCGACGCCGAGGTCCTGGCGGTGGCGATCGACTCGGTCAGGGGGTTGGGATTGACGGAGGAGGACTTCGTGGCGCGCGTGAACGACCGTCGCCTGGTGACCGGGGTCTTCTCGGCGCTTGCGATCGATCCGCCGCTCCACCCGGCCTGCCTGGCCGTGATCGACAAGGCCGGCCGGGCCGGCGCGGCAAGAACAAGTGCCGCCCTGGCCGCACTGGGGCTGGACGCACCCGCCGTCGCGGCCCTGACCGAACTCGCCGCCGACGGCTCCCTGGAGAACCTGCAGCGACGCTTCGCGGACCACGAGTCCGTTCTCGCGGCGCTCGAACCCCTTCGCGAGCACCGCGCGATGCTCGACGCGATGGGCCTGGGAGCGTACCTCCAATTCGACTTCACGGTCGTCCGCGGTCTAGCGTACTACACCGGCATCGTCTTCGAGCTCTTCGACCGCGCGGGCGAGCTTCGCGCGATCTGCGGCGGCGGCCGCTACGACCGCCTCCTCGAGCTGGTCGGCGGCGAGCCTCTTCCCGCCGTCGGCTTCGGCATGGGCGATGTCGTCCTCGGTGAACTGCTGCGCGACCGCGGACTGGCGCCGCATCCCTCGCCCGCCTGCGACGACTACGTGATCTGGGTGACGCCGCAGGAGCGGGCCCCGGCGCTTGCCGCGGCGCAGCGGCTGCGGGAAGCCGGCCGTTCCGTCATGTACACCTTCCGGGCTCAGGGCGTCACCAAACAGCTGAAGCAGGCTGCCCGCAATGGGGCGGCCCGCGCCGTCATCATCGGCCCCGACGAGGCCGCGAGCGGTTCGGCAACCCTGCGCGACCTCGTCAGCGGCCGTCAGGAGACCCGCACGCTGGAGTCGGTTTTCTCCGAGGCTGGCGAGGCAGCCGCCAACTCCGGGGGAGTGGCAGAAGGCGGGGGGCCATGACCGATCGCCGCCGCACGCCCGAGGCCGGCGCCCAGGATGCCAGGGCGGCCCGCAAGGTGATGAACCGGGCCATACGCCGGCTCAACGTCCTCGAATGGCTGCTCCTTGGAGCCGCCGCGGTCGCGTCGCTTGCGGGCGGCTGGCTCGCCGCACTACTTGGCCGCAGCGCCCTGGGCTTACCATTCAGGGGTACCTGGATGACCGCGTCCCTGCTCCTCTTTCTGATCCCGGGCGGGATCGCGTGGGCGGCGGAGCGGCGCAGCCGCAAGGCCCCGCCCCCTGGCGGCAGCCCGGAAGACCGCGAAGACCAACCCGAGTGACACACAGCCGATGAGCAACAGGAAGGGCGGGAAGAAGGGGCTTACCCCCCGCGCGGAGGACTTCAGCGCCTGGTACAACGAAGTCGTCCAGCAGGCCGAGCTCGCGGACTACTCTCCCGTGCGGGGCAGCATGGTCATCCGCCCCTGGGGCTACGGAATCTGGGAGAACATGCAGCGCGCCCTCGACGACATGTTCAAGGCGACGGGTCACCAGAACGCGTACTTCCCGCTGCTCATCCCGATGAGCTTCATCGAGCGCGAAAAGGAGCACGTCGAGGGCTTCAAGCCCGAGCTCGCGGTCGTCACCCACGCCGGCGGCAAGGAGCTGGACGAGCCGTACGTGGTTCGCCCGACCTCCGAGACGATCATCTACGCCATGTACGCCAAGTGGGTGCAGAGCTACCGCGACCTGCCGCTGCTGCTGAACCAGTGGGGAAACGTCATGCGCTGGGAACTCCGCACGCGGCTCTTCCTGCGCACCGCCGAGTTCCTCTGGCAGGAAGGGCACACCGCGCATGCGACGGCCGACGAGGCCGAGGACGAAGCCCGCATGATCCTGGGCATCTACCGCCGCTTCATGGAGGAGTGGATCGCCATGCCGCCGGTGACGGGCCTCAAGAGCGACGCGGAGAAGTTCGCCGGCGCGGTCCGCAGCTACGCCTGCGAGGCGCTCATGCAGGACCGCAAGGCGCTGCAGGCCGCGACCTCCCACATGCTGGGCCAGAACTTCGCCCGCCAGTTCGGCCTCACCTTCCAGAGCGAGGAGGGCCGGGAGGAGTACGCGTGGAACACCTCCTGGGGGGCGTCGACGCGGCTGGTGGGCGGCATGGTGATGACCCACGGGGACGATGTAGGGCTGGTGGTCCCGCCGAAGCTGGCGCCCACCCAGGTGATGGTCGTCCCGATCGCCCGCGGCGACGACCAGGCCGCTGCGGTGATGAAGAAGGGGGATGAGATCGTCGAGGGACTGCGCGGCCAGGGTGTGCGCGCCGCCATCGACCGCCGTCTGCACATGTCGCCGGGCGCGAAGTTCTTCGAATGGGAGCGCAAGGGCGTCCCGGTTCGGGTGGAGATCGGGCCGCGGGATGTGGAGCGCGGCGAGGCGGTGGTCGTAGCCCGGGTGACCGCGGAGGGCGCGCCCCGCAAGGAGGCGATGCCCGACAGGCTGGTGGTCGCCGGGATGACGGACCGGCTCGACGCATTGCAGATCCGACTCCGGGAAGCCGCGCTGGCGAGGCGGGAGGCCGCGACCCATAGGGGGGAGGTGTCCTCGGTGGACGAACTGGCGGAGCTTCTCGACAGCGGCGTGGGATTTGTCCATTCCGGCTGGAGCGGCGACCCCGGCGTCGAGGCGCACGTCAAGGAAGCCACGAAGGCTACGATACGCGTCATCCCGGGTGAGGAATTCCGTTCGTCCACGGCCCCCGCGCGTTGCGTGGGCGGCGGCGCGGCGCAGATGGAAGTGGTGTGGGCCCGCGCGTACTGACCGCGGAGCGGCGGCCCTTCCCGCGCCTGGGGGGTGTGCTCCACTGCGGCTCCCACTCGCTGGAAACGCTGGCAGACGAACACGACACGCCCCTCTATGTCTACGATGGCGACCGGGTTCTGAAACGCCTCGGCGCTGTCCAGGCAGCCTTTGCCGGCGTCGACCTGCTCGTCGCCTATTCCGTCAAGGCCAATCCCAACCTGGCCCTGCTCAAGCTGCTTGCCGGGGCGGGCGCCGGGGCCGACATCGTAAGCGGCGGGGAACTGTACTGCGCGCTGGAGGCCGGAATCGCCCCGGGCCGAATCGTATTCGCCGGCGTCGGCAAGACCGGAAGCGAGATGAGGTACGCACTGGAGTCGGACATTCGCGGCTTCCACGTCGAGAGCCCGCAGGAGCTCGAGGTGCTGGCTTCGGTTGCCGGCGAAGTGGGAGCCCGGGCCCCCGTAGCGATCCGGGTCAATCCGGATGTGGACAGCCCGACCCACGAATTCACCCGCACCGGACATGCGGCCGCCAAGTTCGGCGTTTCACCGCGCACGGCGCTGGAGCTCTACAGGCGGATCGCGGGGCACTCCGGCCTGCGCGCCGTCGGGGTCGACGTGCACATCGGATCGCAGGTCCGTGACCCCGGTCCCTTCCTGTGCGCGCTCGACGTGGTGCTCGAAGTGGCGGAGCGCGCCCACCGCGAGACCGGAGCCGCACTCGAATACGTCGACCTTGGAGGCGGTTTCGGGATCGAGGACGCGGTGGGCGGCGAGATCGATCTCCGCAGGCTCGGTCGCGAGGTTGCCGCGCGGATCGCGGCCGCCTCGGACCGCTCCTTCGGCCGCTCCCTCACGCTCGTCGTCGAACCCGGCCGCTTCCTGGTCGGGGACGCGGGCGTGCTCCTCACCCGGGTCCTCTACGTCAAGCGCAGCGGCGGCAAGACCTTCGTGGTGACCGATGCGGGGATGACCGAGCTCATCCGCCCGAGCCACTACGGCGGCGAGCACGAGATCGTCCCGGTCCGGGAAGACGGACACGGCGGCCCCGAGGAGGTCGACATCGTCGGCCCGGTGTGCGAACAGGGAGACTTCCTCGCCCGGGACCGGCGCCTGTCCCTCCCGCGCCCCGGCGCGCTGCTCTGCGTACAGCAGGCAGGCGCCTACGCCTTCGCAATGGCCTCCAACTACAACTCGCGGCCGCGCCCCGCCGAGGTCCTCGTGCACGGCGGCCGCGCCGCCCTCGTCCGGCGCCGCGAGCGGTACAGCGACCTCATCCGCGGCCAGCGCACATGACAGACCCGGTTCCCACCTCCGTCAGCGCGGCCCACAGCCGCATCCTCGTCATCGACTACGGCTCCCAGTTCACGCAGCTCATCGCGCGCCGCATCCGGGAAGCCAACGTCTACTGCGAGATCCACCCTCCCACGCGCTCGGTACAGTGGGCCCGGCGCTGGTCACCCGACGGAATCGTCCTCTCGGGCGGCCCGTCCTCCGTTTACGACGACGACGTGCCCGTCCTCGATCCCGGCCTCCTCGCCCTGGGCGTGCCGGTCCTCGGCATTTGCTACGGCATGCAGCTCATCGCTCAGCACGAAGGCGGCAGGGTCGTGCCCGGCAAGCGCGAGTACGGGCGAGCGAGCCTGCGGGTCATGGAGCCGGCGCGGGAGGACGGGGCTGGCCCGGGCGCGGACGGTGCAAGCGGAGCCCCAGGCACGGACCGCGCCGCCCATGCAGGCATCGACCGGGCTTCGGACATCGGCACCGCCCCGCGCACCGACCTCTTCCACGGCTTCCACCCCGGCGAAGACGTCACCGTCTGGTGCTCCCACGGCGACCACGTCGACGAGCCCCCACCCGGCTTCGTCACGATCGCGGCCACCGGCGACCTGCCCGTCGCGGCCTTCCGCGCCCGTTCACGCCCGCTCTACGGCGTCCAGTTCCACCCGGAGGTCGCCCACACCCCCCGCGGCCAGGAGATCGTCGACAACTTCCTCTTCCGCATCTGCGGCTGCAGCCCCGACTGGACCGCGGGAGCCTTCGTAACGGAATCGGTCGAACGAATCCGGCAGTCGGTCGGCGGCGAGCAGGTCATCTGCGGGCTCTCCGGCGGGGTGGACTCGTCGGTCGCGGCCGCCCTGGTGCACCGCGCCATCGGCGATCAGCTCACCTGCATCTTCGTCGACACGGGGATGATGCGGATGAAGGAGCGCGAGGCGGTCGAGCGCACCTTCCGCGAACACATGGGCATCCGCCTGGAGGTGGTCGAGGCTGCGCCCGAATTCCTCGCCCCCCTGGAGGGCGTCGAAGACCCCGAGCGCAAGCGCCGGATCATCGGCGAGACCTTCATCCGCGTCTTCGAGCGCACCACGCGCAAACTGGGGACGAACGCCCGCTACCTTGTGCAGGGGACGCTCTACCCGGACGTGATCGAGTCGCTCGCCGTGCGCGGACCGTCGGCGACGATCAAGACCCACCACAACGTCGGCGGCCTCCCCGACGACAACCCCTTCGAGCTGATCGAGCCGCTGCGCGAGCTCTTCAAGGACGAGGTGCGCAGCGTCGGTCGCACCCTGGGCCTCGACAACGCGTTCATCCGCCGCCACCCCTTCCCGGGCCCGGGCCTCGCCATCCGCGTGCTCGGTCCGGTCTCGGAAGAGCGGCTGCGCATCCTGCGCCTCACCGACGCCATCTACCTCGAGGAGATCGAAGCCGCCGGCCTCTACGACGAAATCTGGCAGGCCTTCGCCGTGCTGCTGCCGGTGCGCTCGGTCGGGGTGATGGGCGACAGCCGCACCTACGAGCACGTCGTCGCGCTGCGCGCCGTCACCTCCCGCGACGGGATGACGGCGGACTGGTATCCCTACGATCCCGGGTTCCTGGCGCGGGTGTCGACCCGCATCATCAACGAGGTCGCAGGCGTCAACCGCGTCACCTACGACATCAGCTCGAAGCCGCCGGCGACGATCGAGTGGGAGTGAAGGGCGACGCCCTCGCTACTGGATCCATCCCTCGCAATCCGGCGCCCCCCAGGCGCACGGCCCCGGGTGCATTGGCGGTCCGCGCCGCGCGGCCACCCTACGGTCCGGTAGCCCCGCCGCCCGCGGCGACCCTGCCGCCCGGCCCCCAACCGCCCGGCGACCCCGCGCCCCGCGGCCACCTACCGCTCGGCGCCCTCCCCGCTGCTCAGCTCGATGATCCGGTTCTGGATCTCGGTCCACACCCCTTCCATGAACACCGGGTCACCGCCGTGCACCTCCGCGAAGGCCACCAGGTCTTCCTCCGTGACCCCCCTCTCGGCGAGCACGCTGTCCCGGTCCGCATCGGGGATCACCGCTCCCGGCGACCGCAGCTCCGCCACCCGCAGCGCCACGTAGGTCTGCACGAAGACCTCACGGTCGATCGTCCCGGGCACTTCGGGCCCGCAGCCGGCGGTGGCGAGCACCACCGCCGCGGCTGCAAACCCCGTCAGGAGTCCGCGGACAAGTCCCGGATGGATCGCCGGCCGCATGCCGGGAGGAGCCTGTCCGCGGGCTCCCGGCGCCCTCACGCCCGTCCCTCCCGCGTCGCCGCCCGCCATAGCAGCCAGCAGAGCCCGGCGAACGCGGCCGTCCCGACAACGCTCGACACCCACGGCAGCGCCGAGTCCATCCACTCGTGCCCCACCTGCCACATCGACGCGGCGCCCGGATCACCCGTAACCTGCGTGACGGCGTAGATCGCGCCGCCGATCAGGACGCCCACCAGCGCCGCCCCCGCGATCAGCCCGGAGGCGAACAGCACGCCGCGCTCGCGCTTGTCGGCCAGCACGCTCACCCCGTCCTCGTCCTCGCCCGCGTCCTCGTACTTCCTCGTCAGCGCCCTCCGGATCAGTCCCCCGATCAGGATCGGCGTCATCAGCGACACCGGCAGGTAGACGCCCACCGCGAAGGCCAGCGAGGGCAGCTTGAAGACGAACTCGACGATCAGCGCGAGCCCGATCCCGATGAACACGAAGGTCCAGGGCAGCGACGCGTTGAGCACGCCGTCGATCACCAGGCTCATCAGCGTGGCCTGGGGAGCGGGCAGCCCGTCGATCGTGCCGATCCCGTAGGACTCGTTCAGCACGATCAGCACGAAGCCGATCGTCACCGCGCAGGAGAGCACGCCCAGCATCTCGCCGACCTGCATGCGTTTCGGGGTGGCCCCCACCAGGAAGCCCGTCTTGAGGTCCTGGGAGGTGTCTCCGGCCGCGGCCGCCGAGATGCACACCACCGCGCCCACCGCGAGCACCGCCACCTTGGTCGCGGCGCTGCCGTCGTTCAGGCCCAGCGCCACCCAGATGAGCGAGGTGAGGAGCAGCGCGGCGATCGTCATCCCCGACACCGGGTTCGACGACGACCCGATCAGCCCCACGATCCGGCTCGACACCGTCACGAAGAAGAAGCTGAAGACCACGATCAGCAGGGCGCCCAGGATGTTCACCGGCACGCCCGGCCACAGCCACAGCGCCACAGCCATCAGCGCCGCCAGCATCAGCACCAGCTTCATCGGCAGATCCTGCTGCGTGCGCGGCAGCGCGCCGCCGGCACCCCCGCCCACCTGCCCCATGCCGAGCCTGATCGACTCGACGATCGTCGGGAAGGACTTGATCAGCGTCACGATGCCCGCGCACCCCACCGCACCCGCCCCCACATACCGCAGGTAGAAGCTCCAGATCTCCGCCGAGGCCAGCGACGACATCGGCTCCGACGCCGGATAGACCACGCTGTCGCCACCCCAGAGGTTGATCGCGGGAATCATGATCAGCCACGAGAGCGCGCTCCCGCCGAACATGATCGCCGCGATGCGCGGCCCGATGATGAAACCCACGCCCAGCAGTTCGGGTGTGAAGTCACCGCCGATCTGGGCCTTCTGCGGAAGCGGCACGTGCGGACCCTCGTTCCACAGGCCGAGCCCGTTGCCATTCGCCAGCGACTGATAGAGCGCGCCGATTCCCAGCCCCGAGAATAGGAGTTTGGCCTTGCCGCCGCCCGTGTCCCCCGCCACCTGCACCTCGGCGCACGCGGTGCCCTCGGGGTAGGGGAGCTTGCCGTGCTCGCGCGAGATCAGGTAGCGCCTGAGCGGGATCATGAAGAGCACGCCGAGCAGCCCACCGAAGGCTGCGATCACCGACACCTGGACGAGGTCGACCATGATCGTCGGGTCGGTGCGCTGCCAGATGAAGAGCGCGGGCAGGGTGAAGATCACGCCCGCCGCCACCGACTCGCCCGCCGACCCGATCGTCTGCACCATGTTGGTCTCGAGGATCGTGCCGCGCCGGAATGCCCGGAAGATCGCCACCGCCATGACCGCCGCCGGGATCGAGGCGCTGACCGTCAGCCCGACGCGGAGGCCCAGGTACGCGTTGGCCGCCCCGAAGACGACGGCCATGAGAATCCCGATGACCACCGCCTTGACGGTGAACTCCGCCATCGACTGCGAGGCGGGCACATACGGCCGGTACTCGCTGCCCGGGACCACTTCGTACGCTTCCGGGGGAAGGCCCTTCCGGGCCGGTGGATCCACCGATGCCATGGGGTGTCCTCTCTCAGGGTTGTCGTGCGCGCTCACGGGGCCGGCGCCCAGCCGTGGCCCGAATCTTCCATGGTGTTGCGGTCCGCGCCGCGCGGCCCCGTCGAAAACCTGCCGTTTTGGCAGGCCGGCAGTCTGCCGTTTTGGCCGACTCGGCCATTTCGGCAGGTATTCTGCCATTCCGGCCGATGCCCGCCCCGCCAGCGACCGGACGACTGCCGTTCCGGCCGGTTCCGGCGGCCCCGCGATCTGCGCGAACCCTGCCAAAGTGGCAGCTTTCTCAAGCGAATCGCAACAGGAGTCCGACATATGCTGAACGCCGACCGGTTGACCGTGAAGGCCGCCGAAGCTCTCTCCGCCGCCGCCCGCGAGGCGCGCCGGACCGGGCACCCCGAGATCGAGGGCGTCCACCTCCTCAAGGCGCTGCTCGACCAGGACGAAGGCATCGTCGCGCCGGTCCTCCACAAGATGGAGGCATCGCCCGACAGGGTTGCACTGGCCGTCCAGGAGGAGCTGGACAAGCGCGCCCGGGTGAGCGGCGGCGCCGTCCCGGGCCCCTCGCGCCACCTGCGCCGCGCCTTCGACGCCGCCGACGAGGCCGCCCGTGAGCTCGGCGACGAATTCATCTCCACCGAACACCTCCTGATTGCGCTGGCGGCCGACCGCCGCGACGCGGGCCGGATCCTGAAGGAGAACGGCGTCACGCGCGACCGCCTGGCCACGGCGCTCGAGGCCATCCGCGGCTCCCACCGCGTCACCGACCAGACCCCGGAGGACAAGTACCAGGCGCTCGACCGCTTCTCCCACGACCTCACCGCCCGCGCCCGCCGCGGCAAGCTGGACCCGGTCATCGGCCGCGACGACGAGATCCGGCGCGTGATGAAGGTCCTGGCGCGCCGCACCAAGAACAACCCGGTCCTGATCGGCGAGCCGGGGGTCGGAAAGACCGCGATCGCCGAAGGGCTGGCCCAGCGGATCGTGGCGGGCGACGTGCCCACCTCGCTCAGCGACAAGACGCTCGTCTCGCTCGACATCTCCGCCATGCTCGCCGGCGCGAAGTTCCGCGGCCAGTTCGAGGAGCGCATGAAGGCCGTGCTCAAGGAGGTCACGGAAGCCGAGGGGCAGTACATCCTCTTCATCGACGAGCTGCACACGATCGTCGGGGCCGGGGCGGCCGAGGGCGCCGTGGACGCCGGCAACATGCTCAAGCCCGCCCTCGCCCGCGGCGACCTCCGCATGATCGGCGCGACCACCCTGGGCGAATACCGCAAGCACATCGAGAAGGACCCCGCGCTGGAGCGGCGCTTTCAGCCCGTCTACGTGGCCCCCACCTCGGTCGAGGACACCATCACCATCCTGCGCGGCATCAAGGAGCGCTACGAGGTGCACCACGGCGTGCGCATTACTGATGACGCGCTGATCGCCGCCGCGAGATTGTCGGATCGCTACGTGGGGGGACGGTTCCTGCCCGACAAGGCCATCGACCTGATGGACGAGGCCGGGAGCCGGCTGCGCATCGAGATCGACTCCCTCCCCCAGGAGATCGACGAAGTGGAGCGCAGGATCATCCAGCTCGAGATCGAGAAGCAGGCGCTGGGGCGCGAGGACGACCGGGGTGCGCGCGAGCGCCTGGCCGGCGTCGACGCCGAACTCTCCGAACTGCGCGAATCCAGCCAGGCCATGAAGGCCCGCTGGCAGGCCGAGAAGATCCAGATCGCGCGCATCCAGGAGCTGAAGGAGCGGGTGGACGCGCTGCGCACCGAGGCGGAGCAGGCGACCCGGCGCGGCGAACTGGGCCGGGCGGCCGAGGTGCAGTACTCCGAGATCCCGGCCGCGCAGGCGGACATAGAGAAGGCCGAGGAGCGGCTGGCCGCGCTCCAGTCCGAGGGCAAGTTCCTCAAGGAAGAGGTCACGGACGACGACATCGCCGAGGTCGTGGCCGAGTGGACCGGCATCCCCGTCACCCGGCTGATGGACTCCGAGCGCAAGCGCCTCGCCGGCCTCGAAGCGCTCCTCGGCAAGCGCGTCATCGGGCAGGACAAGGCGCTGAGTGCCGTTGCCCGGGCCGTGCGCCGCGCCCGCGCCGGCATCCAGGACCCCAACCGGCCCATCGGCTCCTTCCTCTTCCTGGGGCCGACCGGGGTGGGGAAGACCGAGACTGCCCGCGCCCTGGCCGAGTTCCTCTTCAACGACGAGCGCGCGATGGTCCGTATCGACATGTCCGAGTACATGGAGGCCCACGCCGTATCGCGGCTGGTGGGCGCGCCCCCCGGCTACGTCGGCTACGACGAGGGCGGCCAGCTCACCGAGGCCGTGCGCCGCCGCCCCCACGCGGTCATCCTCTTCGACGAGGTCGAAAAGGCGCACCCCAGGGTCTTCAACATCTTCCTGCAGGTCCTCGACGACGGCCGCCTCACCGACGGCCAGGGCCGCACCGTCGACTTCCGCAACACGGTCATCATCATGACCTCCAACATCGCGGGGCCGGAGATCCTGGCCCGGGCGGAGGGGATCGCAGCGTCACGGCCGGAGGATGACGGCCCGGCGCAGCCCGATTCCGGTGCCTGGCGCGAGGTCGAGGAGATGGTGCACAGCCGCCTGAAGGAGCACTTCCGCCCTGAGTTCCTTAATCGAGTGGATGATGTGGTCGTGTTCAAACCGCTGTCCCCAAGCGAGTTGGAGGAGATCGTGGATATTCAGCTGCAGCGCGTGGCGAAGCTGGCGGCGACCCAGGACGTCACGCTGAACGTGTCCGGCGCGGCGAAGAAGGTGATCGCGCGAGAAGGGTACGACCCGGCGTTCGGGGCGCGGCCGCTCAAGCGGGCGGTGCAGCGCCTGGTGCAGGACCCGCTCGCGATGGCGCTCCTGGACGGCGGGGTGGCGCCGGGGAGCGCGGTGCGGGTGGACAGAGGCACTGACGGGGCATTGACGTTTACGACGAGAAAGGAGGAGTAGACTGAGAGCGGCGTCACTCACGCGGGCAGCGGGGCCGCGAGCGAGGGGCCACCGTGTCGGCGCGGTGCCGAGGAGAAGTGGGCGAACCGCTGCCCGGCGGACGCGAATCGTCTTGTGGCTTCCCCTGCTCGCACTGGCCGCCTGTGCCGGTACCACCTCACCTCCCACGGCCAACTCGCCACCCGGCCCGGACCCGTCGGCGGAACCTGCGGGTGTCGTGGCAGCCTTCCTCGATGCCGCCAACCAGCGCGACCACGCCGCCATGGCCTCACACTTCGGCACCGCCGACGGCCCCATCGGCGACCGCGGAGGCACACTCGGCTGCGCTTTCCGCAAGCTCTTCTCCTGGATCGGTCTCGGCAACCGATGCCTGACCGCGCAGGAGGTCGAACTGCGCATGGACCTGATGGCGGCCCTCCTCACGCACGCGTCCTACCGGGTCGGCACCCGGGGGACCGTGGCGGGAAGAGGCACCCCGGCCACACGGATCGAGGTCGAGGTGGACACGGCGACGGCTCGGAGCGTCCTCGTACCCTTCGTCCTGATCCAGACGGAAGAAGGGGCCTGGCTGGTGGAGGAGGTGGACTTGGAGCGGTTGACCGGTTCCTGAGTCTACGCCGCCCGAATCAGGTCCTTCAGTTCGGCGAACCCTTCCTGCATCCGGTTGGCCAGCCGGGTTTCCACCCTGGTTATCCGCTCCGTCAAGCGTCTCTCTACCCGATCCAACCGGGCCTCCACCTGTTCGAAGCGAGCGTCCACCTGTTCGAAGCGAGCGTCCACCTGCGCGAAGCGGGCCTCCACCTGTTCGAAGCGAGCGTCCACCTGCGCGAAGCGGGCGTCGACCTGTTCGAAGCGAGCGTTCACTTGTTCGAAGCGAGCGTCGACCTGACTGAAACGGTCCTCAACATGCCTGAAGTCGTTTGCCTTCAAGCGGTCGTAGACGGCGTCGACCGACCTTCTGAAGCTCCTGCCGATCCACCACGTGGCGCCGACGGCAGCGGTCACAACGGACAACGCCAACTGCCACCACTCAACGCTCACGACTCGTTCGCCTTCTGCATTCGTGCCATCCCCCATCACCTGTCGAGAGCGGGACAGTGGCCGCCGCCATCGCACTTATGTCCCAAGTTATGTGAGTTGGCAAGGTAGGGCCAGTCAGGGGGCGCCGGAATGGCTGGATGGGACTGGTTTCACGAAGGGGCCCGCTTGACGGGCTGATCGCTGGCATGCTTCGCCCACGACTCGTGGGGCCGCTTCGCGACATCCAGGAGGCGCGCAACGCAATCGAGGCGTATGATCGCTATCACGAATGGGATCCCTCGGATGAGTCCCATCTGCTGCGCGCCCACGAAATCCTCATGAGGGCGCTCCTGGACGCACCCGGACGCTACAGGTCGGCGCGCGTGGTTGTGATGGACGGCGACGAGGTCCAGCACCTTGGTCCCTCCGCGGACCGGGTTCCCCGCCTGATGGCCAGCCTCCTCGAGTGGCTGGCCGGCACCGACGAACATCCGCTGATCTCAAGTTCGGTCTTCCACTACGAATTCGAGTTCATCCACCCGTTCGAGGACGGCAACGGGCGCATGGGCCGGCTGTGGCAGACCCTGGTCCTGACCCGGTGGAATCCACTGTTTGCAGCGGTCCCCGTAGAGAGCCTGATCCATGCCAGGCAGAGTGATTACTATCGGGCGATCCGAGAGAGTTCGGCCAGGGGAAAGAGCACGCGGTTCGTCGAATTCATGCTGGAGACCATCCTGGCCGCGCTCCAGACCCTGACCGACCTCGGGCGGCGCTTGCGAGGATGACACGTCGCTGCTTCAGCCGTGCTCCACCAGCTCCACCAGCACCCCCCCGGCCGACGTCGGGTGCATGAAGGCGATCCGGTGCCCGCCGCGCCCCGTCATCGGGCCCGCGGAGGTGAATCGGTATCCCTCCGCGGTCAGCTCGTCCATCAGCTTCGCCACATTGGAGGTCCGGTAGGCGATGTGATGCAGCCCGGGCCCGCGCCGCTCGATGAAGCGGGCCACGCCGTTGTCGGGGTCGAGCGGGCGGATGAGCTCCACATTCCCCACGAAGCAGATCTCCACACCCTGCGATTCCACGCGCTCCGGGGAGGTCGCCGCGAGGCCGGTCAGACCCTCCAGCACACTGCGAATCTCGTCGAACGACCGAACGGCGATGGCCACGTGGTCGAGCTCCAGGGCCGCCAATCCGGCGACCGCAGGCACCGCCGCGGCGTCCGAACCCAGGCCGCCAGCGGAATCACCAGCCGGGCCCCCACGCTCCGCCCGGTTCAACTTCCCGGCTCCGCCGGTGTAGCATACGATGTAGAATACATGATCGAGATGTCGCAGCGGGATCACGACTGAATCACTTCAATCGAGGAACACCCATAATGGCGGACAGCACGAACCTCGTCACCCTCACCGACGACAACTTCAAGGAACAGATCGAAGACCACGACGGTCTTTCCATGGTCGATTTCTGGGCTGCCTGGTGCGGCCCCTGCAGGATCATCGCGCCCTTCGTGAGCGAGCTGGCGGACGACTTCGCGGGCCGGGTGCGCGTGGGCAAGCTGGATGTGGACGCCAACGTGTCCACCTCGATGCGCTTCGGGGTGCGCTCGATCCCGACCGTCCTCTTCTTCAAGGGCGGGGAGCACGTGGACACGGTGATCGGAGCGGTGCCGAAGGCGCACCTGGAGCAGAAGATCGAGCAGCACCTGTAGGCCCGGGGGCGACCGATGGGCAGGCTTTTCATCGTCGCCACGCCCATAGGGAACCTGGCCGATCTGACGGGCCGCGCGCGCGGCACCCTGGCGGCCGCGGACCATATCCTCGCCGAAGACACGCGGCGGGCACGCGTCCTGCTGTCGCACATCGGGGTCACCACGCGTCCGGTGTCGCTCCACGCCCACAACGAGGCCGGCCGGATCGCACTGGCGCGGCGCTGGCTGCGGGCCGGAGACGATGTCGCGCTCGTCTCCGATGCCGGCACGCCCCTCCTCTCCGACCCCGGCGAGCGCCTGGTGGCCGCGGCCCTGGAGGACGGGTGCGCGGTGGTCCCGATCCCCGGCCCGTCGGCGATCCTCGCGGGACTGGTGGCTTCGGGACTACCTTGTGTCCCGTTCACCTTCGTGGGTTTCCCGCCGCGCAAGGCGGGGAAGCGGGCCCGAGCGCTGGAGCGGATCATCGACGCCACAGAGACCACCGTCCTCTTCGAGTCTCCGTCGCGCCTGACCGGCCTGCTGGACGAACTGGCCGCCCTGACCGAGGCGGGCTCCGCCGCTCGCCGGATCGCCGTCTGCCGCGAGATGACCAAGGTGCACGAAGAGGTCGTCCGCGGCACCCCCGCCGAATGCGCCCGGCACTTCCGGGAGCACCCGCCCCGTGGCGAGGTGACGGTCGTGGTGCAGGGGCGGGGGAAGGGGGGAGGAGGAGCGGCCGCGGCCGAGGTGGAGGCGCTGGCGGCGGGGGCGCTCGACGCGGGGCTGGCCCCCACCGCCGCCGCGCGGGAGGTGGCCGCGCGCACCGGGGTGGCCCGCGGCGTGGCGTACGAGGCCGTGCAGCGGATGAAGGACCGGCGGCGCGGGGGCGAAGAGGAGGGGGCCGAGTGAGCGCGACCTGTCGGACCGCTGCGTTTGCGCTCCTGATCGGGGCGCTCGCCGTGCCGATGGCTCACGCCTTCGCCCAGGGCGCCGGTCCCGTCACCATCGCCCGCCTGCAGTACGAGGGCGGCGGCGACTGGTACGCCAATCCGTCCTCGCTTCCCAACCTTCTCGCCGAGGTGCGGGCGCGGACCGGGATCCCCACCGCCGAGCGGGAGGTGGCGATCCGGCCCACCGATCCGGCGCTGCGGGACTTTCCGTTCCTGTACATGACCGGCCACGGCAACGTCCGCTTCTCCCCCGAAGAGCGGCTGGCACTCCGCCGCTACCTCCTCGAGGGCGGCTTCCTGCACGCCGACGACAACTACGGGCTCGACGAGTCGTTCCGGCAGGAGATGGCACGGGTGTTTCCCGACCGGGAGCTTGTCGAGCTGCCGCCGGAACACCCCGTCTTCCACGCGCCCTACGAATTCCCGGACGGGCTGCCCAAGATTCACGAGCACGACGGCGCGCCGCCGCAGGCATTCGGTATATTCCATCAGGGAAGGCTGGTCGTCATCTACACATACGAGACGGATCTGGGTGACGGCTGGGAGGATCCGGGTGTGCACGAGGATCCGCCGGAAATCAGAGAGGACGCGCTGCGGATGGGCGTCAACATCTTCGTCTTCGCCATGACGCAGGGGGTATCGTGACGCCCGCGCGGCGGATCGGTCACGCGGTCGAGGGCGTGCGGGAGCACCTGTCGCGGTCGCTGGCGCTGACGGTGGCGGCGTGGTGCGGCACCCTCATGCTCGGGCTGCTTGTGCTGGCTCCGGCCGTTGCGGGGGGCGAGGGCTGGAGCGCGGGCAGCCCGGTGCCGCTCGTCATGGTGCTGCTGATCCTCGGGCTGCTGCCGGCCGGGCTCTGGCAGTGGCGTCGGCTCGGGCGGCGCTGGTGTGCCGAGCACCGGATGACGCGCGCCATGGACGCGATCGCCGGATTGGACGAGGGCGCGGTCCTCGGCGGGCTGGAACTCTCGCGGTTCGCTCCGCCGGGTACGTCGGCGGGGCTGCGCGAGCTTGCGCTGCACAGGGTCGGCAGCCACCTGACGGGCAGTGCGAAGACGCTCTCCGGGGCGCTGGGGGAGCGTGTGGCGTCCGACCTGCGCCGGGGCGTCGCGGCGTTCCTCGTTGCGCTCCCCGTGGTCGCGCTCGTGCTGGCGCTCGCTCCCGCGCGGACATTCGGTGCCTGGGGCGGGCTGCTGAGCCCCCTGGCGGTGCTCGTCGAGCCCGCGCTGCCGCCGATCGGCGTCGAGCCGGGCAGCGTGGAGGTCGCGCGGGGTTCCACCGTCGAAGTCGTGGCGCACGCGCCCATGCGGGACAGCGTGACGCTGCGGTGGGACGTGACCGGGCAGGTGACGCGGTCGTCGGTGATCGCGCTGGCCGGTGGGCGGGGCGCGGCGCCGCTGCCGCCGGTGGCCGCCGAGGTGCGGTACTGGATCGAAGCGCCGGACGGGGCGCGCAGCGAAGTGCACACCCTCACCCCCGTCGACCCCCTCTTCGTGAGCACGCTCACGATCGAAGTGACGCATCCGCCCCACACCGGACTCGCTCCCGCCGAGTATCAGAACGAGATTCCGCCGCTGGCGATTCCGGCCGGGACGCACCTGCGCGTGCGCGGGCAGGGCAGCCGGGGCATCGGGAGCGGAGCGCTGGTCGACGATGCCGGCCGCCCTGCAATGCGGCTCGATGTGCGCGGCGCCGGCTTCGAGGGGAGCTGGGTTCCGGGCCGGAGCGGCACCTTCAGCTGGGAGTTCGCCGACGAGGGCGGCGGTCCGGCCGCGGTGGCGCCCCAACCGCTGACGGTCGAGCTGATCCCGGACCAGCCGCCCGTGATCGGCATCGTCTACCCCGGGGTCGATACCCTCATGCCGATCGACCTCCGCCAGCCCCTCGTCATCCAGACACAGGACGACTACGGGCTCGCGCGCGTCGAGATCGTGGTGCGGCGGGTGAGCGCCATCGGCGAGTCGGGGGAGCCCGTGGTGCACGCGGTCGAGCTGGGCGGGTCGGCGGGCGCGATCGTGCGTCCGGTGCTCGACGTTTCCGCGTGGACCGTCTCGCCGGGCGACACGATCCGCTACCGCGCGCGGGCCTTCGACAATCACCCGTCGGAACAGATGCGCGAGAGCGCCGAGTTCGCCCTCTGGATCGGAGGGGTGACCGAGCTGGAGCGGGCCGCCCAGGAGGAGCTGGAACGCGCGGCACAGAGCGTCGAGGAGCTCGCCGAGGAGGCGCGGCAGGCCGAGGAGGAGACGCGGGATCTGCAGGCCCGGAGCGAGGCCGAGAGCGAACGGAGCCGGCGCGGGCAGGCCGACTTCGAGGACCGGGAGGAGATCGCGCAGGCGCTGGAGCGCCAGGAGCGGATGATGGAGTCGGTCGACTCGCTGCAGCGCGAGCTCGCCGAACTGCGCGACGCGCTCCGCGACTCCGGGCTCGCCGACCCGGAGCTGGAGAACCGGATAGAGGAACTGGAGGAGCTGCTCGAGCGGGTGGCGCCCGAGGAAGCCCGGGATGCGGTGTCCGAACTCGAGGAACAGCTCGCGGGGATGGACCCGGACGAACTGCGCGAGGCGCTGGAGCAGATGGCCCTCGATCAGGAGCGCCTGCGCCAGCGCCTTGAGGACTCGCTGGAACAGTTCAGGGACGCCGCCATCGAGCAGGAGTTCCGGGCGACGGGCCAGGAGGCCGAGGAACTCGCGGAAGAGCAGGATATCCTGGCCCGGGCGATGATGGAGGGCGGCGAGGAGGAGCTGCGCGCCGAGCAGCAGGCCGCGCTCGAGGCCCAGGCCGAGGAGCTCCAGCAGGCGCTGGAGCAGTTGCAGCAGCGGCTCGCCGAGTCCGGCGAGATGGACGCGGGGGCCGGGGTGCAGGAGGCCAGGCACCAGCTCTCGCAGGCCCGGCAGCAGATGCAGCAGGCCTCGCAGATGATGCAACAGGGCCAGCAGGAGAACGCCGGCCAGCAGGCCCAGCAGGCCGCGGGCGACCTGTCCGAGGTCGCGCAGCAGCTGGGGCAGGCCCAGATGCAGATGCAGATGCAGCAGATGGAGGCGATCCGGACCGCGCTGGGACAGACCGCCGCCGACGCGTTGTCGCTGGCGCGCCGTCAGACTGAGCTGCGGGGCGAGATGCAGGGGGCGAACGCCGCGGAACTGGCGGCGATGCGGGGCGACGAGGCCGCGATCGCGCAGGGGATCCGGAACCTCGCCGAGAACTACGCCGAGGGGACCGAGATGATGGCTCCGGGCGCCCGCGACCTGCTCACCGCCCTCGGCCAGGCCATGGAGGAGCTGGACGGCACGATCAGCGCGATGGAGAACCCGCGCTCGCAGGGTCCGTCTCCGGCAGCGGAGGCCGAGAAAGTCGTCCGCTCGCTGAACGAGGTTGCGCGCATGGCGATGACCTCCGGTCAGCAGGGCCAGGCCCAGGGCTCGGCGTCGGCCTCCGAACAGATGATGCAGCAGCTCCAGCAGCTCGCCCAGCAGCAGGGCGAGATCATGCAGGACGCTTCGTCGCTGACCCCGATGCAGCTGGGCCAGGAGACGATGTCGGAGGAGATCGAGGACGTCGCCGGCCGCCAGGAGGAGGTCGCGGAGGAACTCGGCGAGATGTCGGAGGAGGGAATGGAGGAGGGCGACCCCCTGGGCGACCTCTCGGCCTTCGCGGAGGAGGCGCGCCGGCTTGCCGAGGCGCTGCAGCAGGGCCGGCTCGACCCGGAGGTGCTGCGCCGCCAGGAGCAGCTCTTCCACCGTCTCCTGGACGCCGGGCGCACGCTGGAACGGGATGAGGAGTCGGAGGAACGGGAATCCGATGAGCCCGGCGACTTCGAGCGCGAAGGCGTGAGTGCACTCACCGCCGGCGACATCGATGCGCTGAGATTCGAGTTGCCGGGTGCTGCGGCGCTGCGCGCCCTCCCGCCGGCCCAGCGTGCGCTGGTCCTGCGCTACTTCGAGCGGCTGAACCGGATGACGACGGGGAGATCAGGGTCGCCGGGGGGAGGGGAACGGTGACCCGCGGGCCGTGGCTGAGATCCCCGCTTCCTTGGGGCGGCGATGCATGCTCTCCGGCTATTGCGTTGACCCAAGGTCATATTGTCAAGAAAACATTACAACATGTCGTGTTTTGTTTACACTGGACATTCCTGCTCGTCCTCGTCTCGGCGCTGACAGTCGTGGCCGCGCCCCTCTCCGCCCTCCAGGCCCGGCCCGACGCGCGCCTCGAGAGCCGCATGCTCAGGCAGGCGTCGTCGCAGGAAGCGCGCGGGGAACTGGTTGGCGCGGAGGCAACGCTGCGAGAGTTGCTCGCCCTGCAGCCCGGATCCTCGGCGGCGGTCTCCGCCCTCGAACGCGTCTATCGCAAGGCTGGCCGGTTGCCGGAACTGCTGCCCGTACTCGACGAGCTGCTCACGCAGGAAGGGTCCCCGGACAACGCATGGGGGCTCAAGGTCGGCGTCCTGGTCGAGGTGGATTCGCTGGCGGCGCTGGAAGGCGCCGTGCGGGACTGGATCGAGGCCGAGCCGGGATCGCCCGACCCGTACCTGGAGGGGGCGGCTGCGTTCCTGGGCGCGTTCGGGGCGGACGAGGCGACCCGGTTGCTCGAGGAGGGCACGGCCGCCCTGGGGGAGTCTCCTCAGCTGCTCGTCGAGCTGGGTGACATGTACGTCGCCGCGGGGCGCCTCGACGATGCGGCCGAGTCGTGGGCGGGGGCGCTGGGGCGGGACCGGGCCCGGAGTAGCGCGGTCTTCCGCCGCGTCGAGGACCTGGGCGATGACGCCGGGGCGGCGGCCGCGCGGATCGTCGCCGCGCTGGGAAGCGAGCCGACCAATGTGACCCGCCTCGAGGCCGGGGCCGAACTCGCCCTGCGCGAGGATCTCGAAGACGACGCCGTGTCGCTCGCCGCCGCGGCGCTTGACCGGCTCGGGGACCGCGAGGCGCGCGGCTTCCTCAACGGCTTCGCGCGCAAGGCCGAGGACAACGGGCGGGACCGGAGCGCCCTCTGGGCCTACGCCCGCCTCCGGGAGATGACCGTGGACCCCGCGGAGGCGCGGTCGACGGACGAGCGCCTGGCGGACGCGGCGCTGGCGGCCGGTGACACCGCCGTCGCGCTCGAAGCCCGGCGCAGGATCACGGAGTCGCATGGCGTGGGCTCGGAGGCGCGGCGCGCGGCCTGGACGGAGGAACTGCGCATCCAGGTGGCCGCGCCGGAGGTGGAGGGCGCCGCCGAGGCCCTCGCCGCGTTCCGCGAGGAATTCCCGGAGTCTCCCGACCTCGACGCCCTCTCCGCCGCGCTCGCCTCGCGCCTGCTGGGGCGCGGGATGCGGGAAGAGGCGATGGCGGTGCTGAGCGGGATCGAGGGGCCGGGAGCGGCGCTGGAGAGGGCGTTTCTGCTCTTCGAAGGCGGCGCATTCCCGGAAGGAATCGCGGCGCTGCAGGCGTCCCTCCCCGAGCTGGAGCCGTCCGACGCGACCGAGATCCTCGAATTGACCCTCGCGCTGAGCGAGCTGACCCCTCCCGGGGGGGCGCTGGCGGCCGAGGTCGCGATCGCGCGGCACCGGGGCCGCGCGGAGGACGGCGTGCGCGCCGTGCGGGAGCGCATCGATGCGGTGCCCGCGCAGGACCGGGCGGCCATTCTGGCGCAGGGCGCGCGCGCGGCCGACGAGGCGGGGCTCGTGGACGATGCGGTGCAGTTCAGGCGGCGCATCGTCGCCGAGTACCCCGACGCGCGCGAGTTCGCCGAAGCGGCGCTGAGGCTCGCCCGGGCGGTGGCGGCCGAGCCGGACGGCCGCGACGAGGCGGTGCGCATTCTCGAGGCGCTGATCGTCAGCCGGCCTGACAGTCCCGTCGTGCCGGGCGCGCGCCGGGAGTTGAGGAGAATCCAGGAGGGAGGTTCCCGATGACCCGCTGGGCACGATGCGTGGTGGCGGCAGCAGTGATGGCGACCGCCGCCGCCGGTGTGGAGAAGGCAAACGCGCAGCTCCTTCTCATCCCCATGGACCGCAGCCAGTCGAACCACCTGAAGGCCTATGGGCTGACCTACCGGGTTTTGGAGGAGAATGGGCGCGCGGAGTGGCTCCTCAACTTCCAGGGCGGCTCGTTTCTGCTGCCCGATACCGACGGGACGCGGAGGGCGGCGGCGCTGATGGGCGTGACCGTTCAGCCCGTCGGGGCGGCCGACGAGGCGCGCATTCGCGGTATCGTCGCCACGTCGAACATGGAGTCGGTGGTGCTGGAAAAGGCGACCCGCATCGCGATCTATACGCCGCCCAACAGCGCGCCCTGGGACGATGCGGTGACGATGGCGCTGGACTACGCCGAGATCCCCTATGAGAAGATCTGGGACGACGAGGTAGTTGACGGCGGCCTCGAGGACTTCGAGTGGCTGCACCTCCACCACGAGGACTTCACGGGGCAGTATTCGAAATTCTACATCACTTACGCGGGCGCGCCCTGGCTGGAGGAGGAGGTGGCCCGCAACGAGGAGGCGGCGCAGGCCCTGGGGTTCGCGAACGTGCCCGCGCTCAAGAAGGCCGTGAGCTTCAGGATCCGCGAGTACGTCGAGGGCGGCGGCTTCCTCTTCGCCATGTGCTCGGCGCCCGAGACGCTGGAACTCGCGCTGGCGGCCGCGTCGGTGGACATCGCCGCGGCCTATTCGGACGGCACTCCGCCCGATCCCGACGCCGGCTCCAAGGTGGACTGGGGGCTCGCGATGGCCTTCCAGGACGCCGAGATCCAGGTGGCGCCGTCGGTGAACGCGTTTTCCGACATCGACGGGCATCAGGTCAACACGCCGTGGAAGAAGGAACTGGGCGCGTTCACCCTCTTCGACTTCTCCGCCAAGTTCGATCCGGTGCCGGCGATGCTGACGCAGAACCACGAGTCGGTGCTCTCCGACTTCTACGGACTGACGACCTCCTTCGCGGTCGACCGGCTGAAGCCCGGCGTCGTCAAGCTCGGCGTCGAGGGGAGCTGGGCCAAGTACATCCACGGCAACCTCGGGCAGGGGACCTGGACCTACTACGGCGGACACGACCCGGAGGACCCCGAGCACCAGATCGGCGATCCTCCGACGGACCTGGAGCTGCACCCGAACTCTCCGGGCTACCGGCTCATCCTCAACAACGTGCTGTTCCCGGCTGCGAAGAAGAAGAAGCTGAAGACGTGACGTCGCTTCCCCTGCGGCTGGCGCCGGACGCCGCGCGGGCGATTCGCGACGAAGTGACTCGGGCCGGGGGCCGGGAAGTCTCCTTTCTGGCCGAGGTGACGCGTTCGCGGGTGATTGTGGACCCGCGCGCCGTCGCCCGCGGCAACCGATCGGCCGTGCTCGCCGCCGCGCGCGACGCCCGCGAGGGGTCGGTGATGATCCACAACCACCCGTCGGGGCTGCTGGAGCCCTCCGACGCCGACCTGGCGGTGGCCTCCGGCGTCTATGAGCGGGGGGTGGGGACGGCGATCGTCACCAACGCGGCGGATCGGATGTACGTGGTGGTCGAGCCGCCGGAGCCGCGCCGGATCGAGCCGCTCGAGCTGGACGAGCTGTCCGGGCTGCTGCGCCCGGACGGACCGCTGGCCCGGATGCCCGGCTACGAGGACCGGCGCGGCCAGCGCGAGATGCTCCGTTTCGTCGGGGAGCGGTTCAACGAGGGGGGGATCGGGCTGGTGGAGGCGGGGACGGGCACGGGCAAGTCGCTCGCCTATCTGGTGCCGGCGGCGCGCTGGGCGGTGACGAACGGCGAGCGGACGATCGTCTCCACCAACACCATCAACCTGCAGGAGCAGCTGGTCCGCAAGGACCTGGAGATCGTCAGCGGGATCCTCGGCGAACGGCTCAAGTGGGCGCTGGTGAAGGGCAGGGGCAATTACATCTCGATACGGAGGGCGCACCTTGCGGCCAAGTCCGCGCCGAGCCTGTTTCCGGACGACCGCTCGGCCGAGCTCGCGGCGCTCGTCGAGTGGGCGGAGACGACCGAGGACGGCTCGCTGGGGGATCTGTCCTTCGCGCCGGCGCGGGAGGTGTGGGAAGAGGTGCGCAGCGAGACCGACGCCTGCCTGCGGGCCAAGTGCCCCTTCTTCCAGCAGTGCCACTACCAGCGCGCGCGCCGGGCGGGAGCCTCGGCCGATCTGGTGATCGTGAATCATGCACTGTTCTTCTCGGACCTGGCGATCCGGATCGTCACCGACAACTTCAGCGACGGGGCCGTGCTGCCACCCTATAGGCGTGTCGTTTTCGACGAGGCGCACCACATGGAAGACGCGGCCACCCCCCGGCTCGGCGCCGAGGCCACGCGCGTCGGGATGTTCCGGGTGCTGGCCCGCCTGGACCGGGGCGGCAAGGGGATCCTGGCTTCGGTCGAGGCCGTGCTCAAGGCGGCGCGAACCTCCATCTCGGCGCGGCGCCTGAGCGAGCGGATCGGCAGCCGGACCCGCGCCCTGACCGGCGCCCTGCGCGACGCGTTCACGGCCTTCTTCGACCTCGTGGAGCCCTGGGCCGACGCCAACGCCGACGGAGGCAGCCTGCGCCTGGGGCGTCCGGCCCGGCCCGAGGCCCCCGCAATCCCCGAACCGGCCGACGACCCCGCCATCGGCGAGGCGCTGGAGCGTGTGCTGCTCCTCCTGGCGGACCTGGAGCGCGAACTCGAAGTGCTCGTCGAGCAGCTGAGCGAGGACGAGGAGCTCCGGTCCGAACTCGAGGGCCGGCTCCTCGACCTGCGGGCGAGCGGAAACCGGCTTGGCAGGATCCAGCGTGCGCTCCGGCTCTGCCTCCTCCCCGGGGGCGGTGAGCGGCCGATGGTCCGCTGGGTCGAGCTGCGGCGGTCCGGAAGGCGGGGCGTGCGGAACCTCGCCCTGTCGGCGGCTCCCGTGGACCTGGGCCCGGTCCTCGCCGAGCACCTGTTTGCGAACATCGACACCGGCGTGCTCACCTCGGCCACCATGGCGGTAGGCGGCGATTTCGGCTACCTGAAGGGGCGGCTGGGGCTGGGGGCGGGCGCCGGTGCGGCCTCGGCGGAGATGTTTGCCGACGCCGACCCTCTCGAAGGCGGGGCCGCGGACTGGCCCCACGAAGACCTCGAGGTGGCCGAGACCGTCTTCGGTTCGCCCTTCGACCACGCCGAGCAGAGCTGTCTCGTGGTCCCCACCGGCCTGCCTCGCCGCGGCGCTTCCGGCGGCGGAGAGTCCTACGACGACGCCACGGCCAGGATCGTCTACGAGGTTGCCGAGATCACCGGCGGCGGCGTCTTCGCCCTCTTCACCTCGTTCGCGGCGCTCCGGGCCGTTGCGGCGAGCCTGCGCAAGCGGGGCGCCGAAGCGCGCTGGGCCCTCTGCGTTCAAGGCGAAGCCGACCGCTCCGCCCTGCTTCGGGGCTTCACGCGCTCCGGATCCGCGCTGCTCCTCGGCACGGCGTCCTTCTGGGAGGGCGTCGACGTGCCCGGCCGCCCGCTCCGCGCCCTGGTGATCCAGAAGCTGCCCTTCCGGGTACCGACCGAACCCATCACCGAGGCCCGGGTGGAGGCCATCTCCGCGCGCGGCCAGAACCCGTTCTGGGGGCTCATGGTGCCGGACGCGGCGGTGCGGCTCAAGCAGGGGATCGGGCGCCTGATCCGCACCCGCACGGACCGCGGCGCCGTCCTGCTCCTCGACGACCGGCTGCTCACGAAGCGGTACGGCCGCACAATCCGCGAGGCGCTGCCGCCGATGCCCCTCGTCAGGGGACCGTGGGAAGCGGTGAAGGACAGGGTGAAGGAGTTCTACTCTGGAGCAGACGGCGCCGGAGGTTCGCGGTAGCGTCGGCGACGCCGGGCACCGCCGCCGAGCCGCCTTGCCGGAGTGCCCGGCCGCGGTGAGATTCCTAACGGCATGGCGCATGAGCCGGTTCCCGTATCGCAGCGTCCTGGCGGACCGTCACTCGCTCTCTCAACCTGGTGAAACGCAATGAAGAAGGCTCTGGGATTCCTTGCTGGTCTCTTCCTCCTTTCGCTGGCCGCGAAGGCCTTTCAAACGGCGTCGATCGGATGGGCCGGCGGGCACGGCGACGTGGGGTTCTGGTGGACGGTCATCACCTGCTTTCTGGGGATTGCCGGCACCGGGGCGCTGATCGGCACGGCCATCCACTCCCGCCCCACGGACTAGCGGCCGGTGACGGCGGACCGGCCAGGCAAGATCGTGTGCGTGGGGCGCAACTACGCCGACCACGCGGCGGAGCTGGGCAGCGACGTTCCCAGCGAGCCACTGATCTTCATGAAGCCTCCCTCGGCGGTCATCCCCGCGGGCGGCGCCGTCAGGGTGCCTCCCGATGTCGGGCGGGTCGACTACGAGGGCGAGATCGGCCTGGTGGTCCGGCGGCGCTGCAGGCGCGTCTCCGAAGCCGATGCGTGGAGCTACGTGGGCGGGGTGGTCGCCGTGAACGACGTGACCGCGCGCGATCTGCAGCGCAAGGATAGCCAGTGGACCCGGGCCAAGGGGCTCGATACCTTCTGCCCGTTGGGCAACGTTGTCGACGCGTCGGAAGTCGAACCCGAAACACTGACCGTGACCACGCGGGTCAACGGAGATGTGAGGCAGCAGGGAAGCGCGGAGGAGATGGTGTTTTCACTCAGCCGCCTGGTCAGCTTCATCTCCCACGTCATGACCCTCGAGGCCGGCGACCTCATCGCCACGGGGACTCCGGAGGGCGTCGGCCCGCTGTCGGCTGGCGACGTGGTCGAGGTGTCGCTCTCGTGCGGCTCGTCGGTGCGCAATCCGGTTGAAGGAGGCGACGCGCTGGCCCCGGCCCACTGAGGCGCGGCCGGAACCGTGCCCGACTGACGGGATAGGAAGTCAGATGACGCGACAGGCATCAGATCAGCGCCGCCCGCCTCACGGCGGCGGCGGACGCCGGCCGAGCAATCGGCCCCTGTTCGCCGGTCTGACGCTGTCGGCGCTGGTCCATATCCTGGCCGTGGTGATCTACCCGTTTTTCGCCGGGGAGCGGCCGGACCGCCCCGGGGGATTCATCGTCCCGGCGGTGCGCGAGGTCGGCGGGATGCGCATGCTGGAGATCGTCGAGGTCACGCCGGCCGAAGTCGCGGAGCCCACCGACCCGGTCGAAATCGAGAACCCGGAAGCGCCCGACGTTACCCCCGAGAGGCCTGATATCGGAGATGAATTCGAGGTCTACATCCCGGGACGGTATCGCTCCGCGGCCGAGCGCCTGCGCATCGGAAGCGGGGACCCGAGGTTGTGGCAGCCCATCGACCCCGCGCTCGTCGCGCCCACTCCCGACGAGATCCTGCGCCTCCGGCTCGCCGCCGCCATCGAAGACGCGAACGACTCCGCCTTTGCCGAGGCCGAGCGGCTGGCGCAGTCCCTGGACTGGACGCACACCGATGAAGACGGGAACAAGTGGGGCGTGTCGCCCGGAAAGATCCACCTGGGTGACATCGAGATCCCGTTGCCGTTCGGCTTCGGGCCGCCGCCCGACTACAACGGCGACCGGGCCGACTGGGCCTTCCGCATGGCGGACATCGATCGCGCCGCCGGGACGCTCGCCGCGCGCATGAGCTGGAGGGAGCGGATCGAGGTCATGCGCATGCGCAGGGAGGCGCAGCGGGCGCGCGAGCAGGCCGAACGGGAACGGGCGACCGTGGCCGATCCCGATACCACGTCCAGCGCACGCAGACGGCGATAGATCGTCCCTTGACGCCGGCAAGCCCCCCGGGAACCGAGCTTCCCAAGACCTTCGATCCGCGCGCCGTGGAGTCGCGCATCCTGCGGTTGTGGGAGGAGGGCGGCCATTTCGGTGCCTCGGCGGGCGATGTGGAGCGGGGCGGCGATCCGTACGTGATCGTGATCCCGCCGCCGAACGTGACGGCGGTGCTGCACATGGGGCACGGCCTCAACAACACGATCCAGGACGTGCTGATTCGCTGGCGCCGGATGCAGGGCCGGGTGACGCTGTGGGTGCCGGGTACCGACCACGCGGGGATCGCGACCCAGAACGTCGTCGAGAAGCGCCTGGCCGCCGAGGGGAAGACCCGCCACGATCTCGGGCGCGAGGCCTTCGTCGAGCGCGTGTGGGAGCATGTGCACGACACCGGTGACCGGATCCTCGGCCAGCTCAAGGCCATCGGCTGCAGCTGCGACTGGACGCGCGCGCGGTTCACCCTGGACGAAGGCCTCTCGCGCGCGGTCCGCGAGATCTTCGTGCGCCTGTACGAAGACGGCCTGATCTACCGCGGCGAGTACATCATCAACTGGTGCCCCCGGTGCCTGACGGCGCTCTCCAACGAAGAGGCCGAGGGGTCGGAGGCCCGTGGATCGCTCTGGCACCTGCGCTATCCCTTCAAGCCCGGTCACGAGGACGCCGCGGCAGCGGCGCGCGTCGCCGGGGCGACGGCCATCGACCGGCTCCCCGACGGGCGCTGGCACCTCACCGTCTCCACCACCCGCCCCGAGACGATGCTCGGCGACACCGGCGTCGCGGTCAATCCGGGCGACCCCCGCTACGGCTCCCTCATCGGCGCCGAGGTCGAGCTCCCGCTCACGGGCCGCACCATCCCCGTGGTCGCCGACCCGCACGTGAGCGCCGAGTTCGGCACCGGCATGGTCAAGGTCACGCCCGCCCACGACCCCAACGACTTCGACATCGCGTCGCGCACCGGCCTCGCCGTCCTCAACGTCATGACCGAGCGCGCGGTGATGAACGAGAACGCGCCGGCGGCCTTCCGGGGAATGACGCGCGAGGCGGCCCGCACGGCGGTGGTTGCGGCGCTCGAACGCGACGGCCTCCTCGCCGGCCGCGACGACCACGACCACGCCATCCCGCGCTGCTACCGCTGCGACACCGTGGTCGAGCCGCGGCTGAGCGAGCAGTGGTTCGTGCGCATGGAGCCGCTCGCGCGCCCGGCGCTGCAGGCGTCTCGCGACGACACCGTGACCTTCGTCCCCGACCGCTGGACCCGCGTCTACGAGAACTGGATGGAGAACATCCGCGACTGGTGCATCTCGCGGCAGCTGTGGTGGGGCCACCGCATCCCGGTGTGGTACTGCTCAGGCTGCGGCGAAGTGATGGCCTGCCGCGACGATCCCGACGCCTGCGCGGCCTGCGGCAGCACGGCGCTCGAGCAGGACCCCGACGTCCTCGACACCTGGTTCTCGTCGTGGCTGTGGCCCTTCTCCGTCTTCGGCTGGCCCGATGAGACGCGCGACCTCAAGGCATTCTACCCGGGCCACACCCTGTCCACCGCGCCCGAGATCCTCTTCTTCTGGGTGGCCCGCATGATCATGTCGGGCTACCACGCCATGGGGGACACGCCGTTCGCGCGCGTCTACCTCCACGGCACCGTGCGGGACATCCAGGGCCGCAAGATGTCCAAGTCGCTGGGCAACGGAATCGACCCGCTCGAGGTGGTGGAGCTGTACGGCGCCGACGCGCTCCGCTTCACCCTCATCGCCAGCGCGGGGGTCGGCGCCGACATCCGTCTCGACCACAACGATCTCGAAGCGGCGTTCTCGCCCGGGCGCAACTTCGTCAACAAGCTCTGGAACGCGGGCCGCTTCGCCCTCATAAGCCTCGGGGACGATCCGGTGCCGCCGCTCGCGGAGGTCGCGGACGACCTGGCTCTGGAGGACCGCTGGATTCTCTCGAGGCAGCAGCATGCCGTCCGGCGCGCCGGCGAGGAGCTGGAGGGCTTCCGAATCCACGGCGCCGCCGAGGTCATGCGCGAGTTCTTCCGCGGCGAGTTCGCGGACTGGTACCTGGAGTGCGTCAAGCACCGCCTGCGGACCGGCGGCCCGGGGCGCGACGCCGCCCGCTCGGTGCTGGTCCACGTGCTCGATACGGTCTGCCGCCTCCTTCATCCCCTGGTGCCGTTCGTGACCGAGGAGCTGCGCGGCCTTCTGCCCGCGTCCGACGAGCGGGCCGGTCCGTGCATCGTGGCTCCATGGCCCGTGGCGGACGCGCGGTTCGTCGATGCCGAGGCGGAGGCCGACTTCGACTGGTTCCGTGAGCTGGTGGTGAAGGTGAGGGGGATGAGGAAGGAGTACGGGGTGGGAGAAGGCCGGGAGGTCGTGCTCCACGCAACGGGAGACGGCAAGGGCGACCTGCTGGATGCGCGGAGAGAGATGCTCCGCCGCCTCGCCCGCGTCGGAAGGATCGAAACGGACGCCGCGCCCCCGCCGGCGGCGGGCGCAAGCGCGGTCATGCGGGACGGCACCGAGCTCTTCATGCCCTTGGCGGGGCTGATCGACATCGCACGCGAACGGGAGCGCCTGCAGCGCGAGGCCGACCGCCTCGAGGGCCGCATGCGGGGGATGCGGGCCAAGCTCGCCAACGAGAATTTCGTGACCCGCGCACCGGCACCCGTGGTGGAACGGGAACGGGAAAAGCTGTCAACATGTAAAGTACAGTTTACATTATTGCAAGAGAAGTTGACATCCTTGGCAGGACAACGGCCGTGATTCGCTGTTGCGGGGCAATTCTAGTGGTGCTTGCGGCCACGGCCTGCGCCAGGCCGGAAGTCCCCCCGGGGGGACCGGAAGACCTCACTCCACCGGTTGTCATCGAAACCGTCCCCGACACCTTTGCGGCGGTCGAGCCCGGCGTGCGGGAGTTCCACTTCCGCTTCAACGAGCGGATCAGCGAGCGGCCCTCCGCCGGACAGCTGAACAACTCCGTGGTCATTTCACCGTCTCTCGGGGCGATTCGGGTGCGCCACAGCCGGGACGCCATTTCGATCGAGGCCGAGGAGGGTCTGGCGCCCGACCGGCTGTACCGGGTCACCGTCCTCCCGGTCGTCAACGACATGTTCGGCAACCGGCTCCGCGACCCCTTCGATCTGGTCGTCTCCACCGGGGAGGAGTTCGTGCCCAACGTCGTGGCGGGCATGGTGGAAGACCGAATCACCGGCCAGGCCGCGCCCGATGTGCGCGTGCAGGCGCGCTTTCGGGATGAATCCGATACTCTCGTTCACTGGAACTTCACCGGCGCCGACGGCGTGTTTTCCCTGCGCTACGTGCCGGAAGCCCCCTATGAGCTGCTCGCCTGGCAGGACCGCGACCGGGACGGGGAAGTCGGCGAATCCGAACCCCAGTCGGCCGCGACCTCGGCCGAGCTGACCGCATCGCCCGACACGAGCTTCACGATTCTTTCCCTGATCGAGCCGGATACCACGCCGGCCCGCCTGGCGAGCGTCAACGTGGATGACTCGGTCACGCTCACCTTCGAGTTCGACGACTACCTCGAGCCGCAGATGCCCGGCGTCGTCTTCCAGGGCCGGCTGATCCTGGCGCGGCTTCTGGATACCGCCATGGTCGCGGACACGCTCGGGGCCGACCGGCCGTCCGACGCTGCCGACGCTCCGGAGCCCGGTGATGCGATCCCGGCGGAGGCCGAGGCGAACCCCGACGCCCCCGGCGACACCGTCGAGACGGGAGAGATCGAGGTCCCCGGCGAGCCGGGCGACACGGTCCCGGCCGAGGCAGCGGGAGACACCACCGTGATCGAGCCCGCCGACACGATCACCGTTCCACCGGAAAAGGACACCATTTCCGTCCGGTTCTTTCACCAGCACGAGTACGACCGCTGGAGGCGAGAGGTGGCGGATTCGATTGCGCGGGCGGAGGCGCAGGCGCTGACGGACTCGTTGCTCGCGGCAGGGGAGCAGCCTCCGCCGCCGGAGCAAGAAGGTGAGGCTGCGGACAGCATCGAAGCTCCGCCGAGCGGGCTCTCCGGGCTGCTGCTGCCCTCCCAGACCCTGATCGGTGTGCTGGAGGAGTCGCTGGTCCGCGGCGCCCCGTACGAGGCGTCGGTGGGGAATGTGGTGAACATCTATCAGACGACCGGCGGCGGCGGACAGGCGGTGGTGCTGTGGGAGTTGCCGCCACCGGACACGACGAGCGCGGACAGCGCGGCGGTTGCGGACTCGCTGCAGGCTGGGGACTCCCTGCAGGTTGGGGACTCGGTTCAGGCGGGAGATTCGGTTCCGGTCGTGGATACCGCCGGGACGGGAGCCGACACGACAATCGTGACAAGCGACACGACAATCGTGATACCGGATACCGCCACGGCGGGCCCGGACACGACCACGGCGGGCCCGGACACCACCACGGCGGGCCCGGACACCACCACGGCCGGGCCGGACACGACGCACCTGGCGGTCTCCTCGTCGCGCCCGACCCTGATCATCCGCCGGCACCGCGAGCCCCGTCTGCGGATCCATGATCGCCCACACCGCCGGCGGCACTGACGCGACATGGCCTCGCCCGATCCCCGCCGTTCGATCCCGGGTGTAGATCGTCTGCTGGACCGCCCCTGGTGCCATGAACTGATCGGCGCCTATGGCCGGCCCTGGATCGCGGACCGGCTGCGCGCCGTCCTGGAGGACATTCGTGGAGGCCGCGTCCCGGTCCCCACCGACGACGAGGGCTACGCGGCACTCGCGCGGGCCGAGGTGATCCGCGCGCAGACCCCGTCGCTGCGGCGGGTCGTGAACGCGACCGGCGTCGTGCTCCACACCAACCTGGGGCGCGCCCCGCTCGCGACCGAAGCGCGGCGCGCGATGACCGCCGCGGCGGGCTACGGCAACGTCGAGTTCGATCTGGACAGCGGACGCCGCGGCTCCCGTTACGAGCACTGCGTGCACCTGATCCGGGAGCTGACCGGCGCCGAGGACGCGCTGGCGGTCAACAACAACGCCGGGGCGGTCGCGCTCGCGCTCACCGCATTCGCGTCGGGCCGGGGGGTGGCGGTGTCGCACGGCGAACTGGTCGAGATCGGCGGGGGCTTCCGCATCCCCGAGGTGGTCGAGGCGGCGGGCGCGCGCCTAGTCACCGTGGGGACGACCAACCGGACGCGCCAGGCCGACTACGAGCGGGCGATCGCGGGCGGCGACGTGGGCGCGATCCTCAAGGTCCACCGCTCCAACTTCTCGATCTCGGGGTTTACCGAAGAGACGGGGCTGGAGGAGCTGGTCGAGATCGGAGCCGCGGGCGGCATACCGGTGATCCACGACCTGGGGTCGGGGTTGCTGGTGGACGCCGAGGCGCTGGGTCTGCCGCCGGAACCCTCGCCGCATGCCAGTGTCGCGGCCGGAGTCGAGCTGGTCGCCTTCTCGGGGGACAAGCTCCTCGGAGGACCGCAGGCCGGGCTCCTCGCCGGGACGAGCGCCGCGGTGGCCCGCGCGAGGGCGCACCCCCTGTGCCGGGCGCTGCGGTGCGACAAGGTCACGCTGGCGGGGCTCGAGGCGACGCTGGCGCTGTACCGGGATCCCGGCCGCGCCCGGGAGCGCATCCCGGCGCTGCGCATGATCGGGGCGCCGCGCGGGGAGCTGGTGCGCCGGGCGGAGGCCGTGCTGGCCGCGGTGACGGGGCGGGGGGCGGGGCTGAGGCGGGCGCTGCGGGCCGAGGTGGTGGCCGGGGAGTCCCTGGTGGGCGGCGGCACCTTCCCCGACGCGCGGATTCCGAGCGCCATGATCTCGTTGGGCGCGGGAGAGGAAGCCGAGAGGTGGCTGGCGCGGCTGCGCGCCCACACGCCCCCCGTGATCGCCCGGCGGCGAAGGGGGCGCATCGTCCTCGACCTGCGGACGGTGGCGCCGGAAGAAGACTCGGTCGTCGCGGCGGCGCTTGCCGCGCTGGGCGAATCCGTCTCGGCGGGGGCCGGGGGCCCGGGCGGGAGCTGATGCCGCGCAGGGCCGTCTTCGCCGACCGCGACGGAACGATCATCGAAGACCGCCACTACGTCGCCGATCCGGCGCACGTCGCCCTCATCCCCGGGTCCGCCGGGGCGCTGCAGCGGCTGCAGGGGATGGGATTCGCCGTGGTGGTGGTCACCAACCAGTCGGGAATCGGGCGGGGACTCTACTCCCTTGCCGACTACCGTCGCGTGGCCGCCGAGACCGACCGCCAGCTCGCCGCGGCGGGCACCGCGGTCGACGCGACCTACTTCTGTCCGGACGCCCCGGGCGGCGATCCCCGAACGACCTGCCGCAAGCCAAGTCCGGTGATGTACCGCCGGGCCGCCCGCGACCTGGGGCTGGAGTTCGCCGGCTCCTATCTCGTCGGCGACAAGCGCAGCGACGTGATTCCGGCCAGAGCGCTGGGAGCGACGGGTATCCTGGTGCGGACCGGCCACGGCCGCGCGCACGAAGCGGCCCTCGAAGACGAGTTTCCGGTCGTGGACGACCTGGCCGCGGCGGCGGAGCTCATTGGCCGCCTGGAGGCTCGTTGACCCCGTTTCACGTCGCAAATAGCTTTTAGATCCGGCACTCGCCGGACCCGCGCACAGACAAATCGAAGTGCAGGATAGATGCGATGGAACTGACATTGACTCCCGAAGCCGCACGGAAGGTCGAGGGCTTCCTCGAGGAGTTTGCCGACAGCCCCGAGGCCGGACTCCGGGTCTCGGTGCTTCCCGGCGGTTGCTCCGGTTTCCAGTACGGCGTGGATATCGACAAGGCCCCCGAGGGGGACGACGAAGTTTTCGAGAGATCCGGAATCCGCATTTTCGTCGACCCCTTCAGCGCGCAATATCTCGAGGGAATCGAGATCGACTACGTGACCTCCATGATGGGATCCGGGTTCTCCTTCAGGAATCCGCAGGCTACCGGCGGTTGCGGCTGCGGCAGCTCCTTCACGGTGTAGCGGTGGGCGGAATCCTTCCGGCACTGTCCACAGGCGGATAGGCGAACCATCGAGATCCTCACCTTCACCGGGGGCGCCTTCATGCAGAACACCGTGCTGGTGGTCTGCGACGACGCCCGCACGGCCGTTCTGGTAGACCCCGGAGCCGCGACTCCCGAAGCGCTGGCCGCCGCCCGGGCACGCGGGCTCGACGTCACGGCAATCCTGCTCACGCACGCGCACCTCGACCACATCGAGGGCGTCGCGCGCGCAAAGGAGGCCACGGGGGCCCCGGTCCATCTTCATCCCGCCGACCGGATTCTCTACGACAACCTCTGGTCGCAGGCGGCCGCGTTCGGCGTCCCCTTCGAGGAGCAGCCTCCCCCGGACATCGACCTGGTTCCGGGCGAGAACCTCACCTTCGGCGGCTCCGAGTTCGAAGTCGTCTTTGCTCCGGGCCACGCACCGGGGCACGTCATCTTCGTCTCCACGACCGAGCCCGTCGCGATCGTCGGCGACGTGATCTTCTTCGGGTCGATCGGCCGTACGGACCTTCCCGGCGGCGACTACCGCGTCCTGATCGATTCGATCCACCGGACCGTGCTCACGCTGCCGCCGGATACGCGCCTCTACACCGGCCACGGACCCGAGACCACGGTGGGGCACGAACAGCGCACCAATCCCTTCATCGTCCCGGTGTACGGCGGCGACCTGGTGTGATGGCCGTACCCCTGGCCGTCCTCGCGTCGGGTTCCGGGACCAACATGCAGGCGCTGCTCGATCACGAGGACGAAGGGGCTGCGTATCGCATCGAGCTGCTGATCACGGACCGGCGCTGCACCGCGGAGGAGCGGGCCCGGGCCAGGGGCCGCGCCGTGTGCCGGGTCGACTTCGGTGCACCCGGCCAGCCGGCGCCGAACCGCGGGGCGGAGATCCTGCGGCATCTGGAACGCCACGGCGCCCGGGGGATCCTGCTGGCCGGCTTCCTGAGGCTGCTGCCGGCCACGGTTTGCCGGGCCTACCGCAACAGGATCCTGAACATCCACCCGGCGCTGCTTCCGGGATTCGGCGGCAAGGGCATGTACGGCCACCGCGTCCACGAGGCCGTCCTCCAATCCGGAGCAACCCTCTCCGGACCGACGATCCACTTCGTGAACGAGCGCTACGACGAAGGCAGAATCCTGGCCCAGTGGCCCGTGCCGGTGCTCCCCGACGACAGCGCCGACACCCTGGCCGCGCGCGTCCTGGAGGTGGAGCACGCGCTCTTTCCGGCGGCTGCGGACGCTCTGGCGCGAGCACTGGCCGGCGGATGGCCCGAGGGCGGCCCGCGGCCCTGCTTCCGCTGGCCGGGGGCCGGTGCGGCGGCTGACGGCGCGGCTCTCCGGCAGTCGATCACCGATGCATTCGGGAGGTGCGGGTGAGCAGGCGCAGAGCGTTGCTGAGCGTTTCCGACAAGACGGGCATCGTCGCGTTCGGGCGGGCACTGGCGGAGCAGGGGTGGGAGGTGCTGTCGACGGGAGGCACGGCGCGCGCACTGGCGGAGGGCGGCGTCCCCGTGACCGAGGTTGCGACCGTCACCGGCCATCCGGAGATGATGGACGGCCGGGTCAAGACCCTCCACCCCGCGATCCACGCCGGGCTGCTCTGCCGCCGCGATCACCCCGGCGACATGGCGGAGCTGGCTGGGCAGGGGTACGAGCCGATCGACCTCGTGGCGGTGAACCTCTATCCCTTCCGCGAGACCGTCGCGTCGCCCGGCGTGACGCCCGCGCTCGCCATGGAGAACGTGGACATCGGCGGTCCCACGCTGATCCGGGCGGCCGCCAAGAGTCACCGCCATGTGTGGGTGGTGGTCGATCCCGGCGACTACGAGGCGGTGCTGGCGGCGCTTGCGGCGTCGGATTCGGCCAGTCGGGCGGCGGAGACGCTGGCGCTGCGCAGGAGGCTTGCGGCCACGGTATTCCGCGAGATATCGGCCTACGACCGGGCGATCGCAGGGTACCTGGAGGGGTTGGAGGAGAGCGACGGGGCCCGCACGGGGGACAGTGACGATGCGATGGCAGAGCGGATCACACTGCAACTGGAGAGACATGAGCTTCTTCGGTACGGCGAGAATCCCGCCCAGAAGGCGGCCTTCTATGCCGAGGCAGGGAGTGGCGATGGTATAGCATCACTTGAACAAGTCCATGGCAAAGCACTTTCCTACAACAACATCCTGGACCTCGACGGAGCACTTCTGAGCCTGGCCCCGTTCGCGTTCGCGGATGAACCGGCGGTGTGTATCGTCAAGCATACCACGCCCTGCGGCCTCGCGGTGCGCCCGGCGCTGGCGGACGCGTTCGAGCGGGCGCGCGCCACCGATCCCGTTTCGGCGTTCGGTTCGGTGATTGCGGCCAACCGTCCCGTGGATTCCGACACGGCCGACGGCATCGGCGGGATGTTCGTGGAGTGTGTCGTCGCGCCGGGCTTCACCGCCCAAGCCCTGGAGATGCTCACGGCGAAGAAGAACATCCGGCTGCTGCGGTTCCCGGACACGGCGGACTTCCTTGCGCGCGCGGCCGGTCACGCGGATGCGCAGTCGTTCCGCTCCGTGTACGGAGGCGTGTTGTTCCAGTCGCTACCGGATCCGCCGTTCTTCGGGCGGGAAGAGGAGGCCTGGAGAGTGGTCACCTCGCGCCGGCCCACGGACTCCGAGGTGCGCGACCTCTCCTTCGCATGGGCCGCGGTGGCCGGGGTCAAGTCCAACGCAATCCTGCTGGCAAAGGGCTGTGCGACGGTCGGCATCGGTGCGGGCCAGATGAGCCGGGTGGACTCGTCGCGCCTGGCGGTCGAGAAGGCGCGCGAAGTCGGCCTGGCCGCGGAGCTGGACGGCTGCGCCCTGGCGTCCGACGCCTTCTTTCCGTTCCGGGACGGGGTCGACGCCGCGGCCGCGGCCGGCGCGCGGGCGATCGTACAGCCGGGCGGGTCCATTCGGGACGCCGAAGTCATCCAGGCGGCCGACGAGCACGGAATCGCCATGGTGTTTACGGGGCGGAGGCTTTTTCGGCACTAGTTCGGCCCGGTGGCGCGGAGGCCCGGATCACCGATCGCCGCTCCCGGCAGGGGCCCCTGTGCTTGAAGCCAACCCCACTCCACGTCATCTTTCGCCCCTGGAGGGATGGCAGAGCGGCTCAATGCACCGGTCTTGAAAACCGGCGTCCGAAAGGACCCGTGGGTTCGAATCCCACTCCCTCCGTTGAGCGTCAGCTGACCCCTGCCGGTTTGACGAAGGCCCGAATTCGCCGGAAGATTCCCGCTTGCGCAGCGTGTTGGCGGCAACGATCAACGGGGAGCAGGCAGCGATGATACGCCGCATCCAGGCCTTGAACTACCGATGCCTGCGGTACGTCGATGTCCCGCTGGACCGATACCAACTGCTCGTCGGTTCCAATGCGACCGGGAAGAGCACGCTCTGCGACGCGATCGCCTTCCTGTCGGAACTCGTGCGGGATGGGCTCGAAGCCGCTGTCGCGAACCGCAGCGCCAACCTTGCCGACCTGGTGTGGGGGCGGCCGCAGCAGGACGGCGGCTTCGAACTCGCCGTCGAGTTCGACATTCCCGACGATCTCCGGGCTCTCATGCCGCCCGAAACCGATTTCGAGACGTTCCGCTACCAGGTGGCGGTCGGAGACGACGGCGACGGGCCCTGCATCCGCTCCGAACGGGGAATCCTGCGGCCGAAAAGGGACCGCGTCCGTTCCGACCAGCGCGATCTCTTCCCGGATCCTCCGGCGAGCATCCTGGTCGGAGGGGGCAAGCCGGGGTCGCGCACCGTGCTCGCCAAATCGGGTGAGGGGACGGACAGCTTCCATGTGGAGACGAATCCGAAGGCGGGGAAGGGGTGGGTGACCACGATCGCCTTCGGGCGCTGCCGGGCCGCGCTGGGCAACCTTCCGGAGTCGTCCAACTTCCCGGTGGCTACACATGTCCGGCGGACGCTGGAGACCGGTGTGCACCGGCTCAACCTCGACCCGGTGGCGATGCGCGGGCCGAGCCCGCCCCGGCACGGCCATCGCAGCCTCGCCCGGGACGGCTCCAACCTGCCGTGGGTGATTCGGCGGCTCCGCCAGCGCCATCGCCGCGAGTTCGATGAGTGGCTCGCCCGCGCCAGCGCTGCTGTCGCCGATCTGGAAGACGTTCAGGTGGTGGAACGGCCCGAGGATCGCCATGCCTATCTGGTGCTCCGCTACGCGTCCGGCGTCGAGATTCCCTCCTGGATCGCCTCGGACGGCACTCTGCGCCTTCTGGCACTGACGCTGCTGGCGCACCTGCCGGCCCGGGACGACATTGCGGAGACGCTGATGCTGGAAGAGCCGGAAGACGGGATCCACCCGAGTCATCTCGATGCCGTGCGCGAATCGCTCTCGTCGCTTGAGCGATCGCAGGTACTGGTCTCAACCCACGCTCCGGCGCTGCTGACGCTGGTCGAGCCGGAGGCCGTGCAGTGCTTCGCTCGAAACGCGGACGGCGCGACCGACATCCTGAACGCCGCCGATCACCCGCGCCTCGCTGGCTCACAGGACTCGCTGGCGATGGACGAACTCTTTGCCGGCGGACTGCTGGACCAGGGCGGCGAGCTGCCTAATGAAGGATGTTCAGAGACCTCAGGTGAGCAGCCACCGCACCCGTCATAAATGGCCGAATCCGGTAGCGCGCCGGGGTTCCCGGGCCTTGCTCCGGCGGTGATGCACCACCGGCCATCTCGATGACGTTCAAGTCGACCAGGGCCCGGAACAGGTGATAGCCGTCTCTCGGCTCGGTGCGTGAGACGGCGCAATACTCTTCGACCGTGAGCGTGCCGTGATCCATCAGGGCCTTGAGCGCGAAGCTCTGGGACACGTCGAGGGCACTCATGAACGGCGTCAGCGTCTCGAGCGGCTTCACCAGCAGGGATCCCTCGAGGGTGTCGAAGTCGGCCGACCGAAGCCAGTGGAACATCGCCATGCGCACCGAGCCCAGCGACGCACGGTGCAGGCGCTGGAAATAGTCCGCTTCGACGAGGTGTTGCTGCCTGCCCGCACCGCGCAGCTGGCGCGCCCGCTGGCGCAGGACATCCTGTCGGCGCCGCGGCTCCGCGAACCGGAGCGGCAGCCCACTCAAGCGGTGACGGGCCAGGATCGCCTCCCGGAGATCATCGACTCCGAGCGCGCCGAGGGCCATGCGGTCGACATCGCCCATGGACGGTCGCGAGCGCTTGTCGATCAGTTGCCACGCAGACGACGGCAGGCCCGCGATCCAGAAGATCCTGGTCTCGGTACGCGACATGAAGGTCAGGAAGTTCTCGAACAGCTCCGCTCCGCCCTGGACGCGAATGTGCAGGTGCTCGAGCCCCTCGAGGACCACAACCCGCGGCAACTGGTCGGGCGGGGCCGCCATCACCAGGTCGGCGAGCCCGTCCAGTTCGCCCGCCCCGTCGACACCCAGCCAGCCGCCGAGCAGGGCGACCAGGTCGGGTTCTTCGCGGATGCGCTCCCGAAAGCCGTCCCTGACGCCCGGTGAAACCGCGTCCGCGGCCCGCGCAGCGCCGAAGAGGCGATCGGCGGCGATGTTGAGAAAACTCGTGATCCCCGATCCGGGCTCGGCGACGACGAGCACCGATCGGCAGTCGCCCACGCTCCTCCGCTCGAACATGCCGGAGAGCTCGGCCAGCGCGTCGTCCCGCCCGGCGAGCAGCCGCGGGTCGGCAAGCGGCTCGAAGGCGAAGAGGCGACGGTATACGACAGGGAGGCTCCGGACAATCTCGTCGGCCCGGGCAAGGGTGCGGCCGGCGGTGTCGGCCGGAGTCTCGCGGCTGATCCCCAGGATCCCCGCCAGAGGTTGAAACCACCGGCGAACCGCCTGGAGACCGCCGGTTGCCCGGCGCCCCACATCGGCCGCCCGACCCCGCCATCGGTCGAGGTCGTCGGCGACCTCCGCCGCGAGATAGGACCGCGCGTCCAGATAGCCCGCCGTGAGCCGGTCGGCGAGCACCCGCTGGACGAGTTGCCGAAACCCCGCCGCGACCTCCTGATCCAGCAGGGCTACCGTGCGGTCGATCGCGTCCCGCACCGCGAGCCGTTCGTCGCCGGCGCGTTCCGACGCACGGGAGAGCGCCGTCGTCACCGGCCCCACGGGCTCGGCCGGACCGGACTCCACGCGTTCGGCCAATTCGGCAATCGCTGCTTCGTAGCCGTACGCCGATACTTCCTGCAACTGAGCGACGCCCGCAACGATGCCGACCATGGCCGGCTCGGTCGCCGAGGGCGCGGCGCGGATCCGTTCGACGCGGAGCGTGTCGAAAGCCTGCAGAGCGGCTTCGCGCAACCGGATCGTGCGGGAGTCGCCTCCGGGCCTCCGGTGCCTGTCGCCCGGCTCGGGCACGTCGTGGACGGTGATTGCTTCGGGAATCCTGTTGGCCAGCGCGCTGAGCGACCGGATCGCCTGCTCCGAATCGTCAGTCAGGCCGGCGACGAAGTCCGCCGGAAGCGGCAGGGGGTCGGACGCAAGTTGCAGCAGTGTGCAGGTCTGTTCCTTTTCGGCCCGGAGCGCGTCCTGCAGTGCACTGACTCCGGTCCCTCCGCCGGTCCCGTTCCCGAGTCGCAGGACACGCTCGCGACCGGCAGCCAACTCGGCGGCCACCGCTTCCAGGACCGCCTCAACGGCCGCCGCCCTCGCTCGCCACTGCTGGACCATCCGATCCACTATCGTATCGATCGCGCTACGCAGACCGAGAAACTCGCGGTACAGCGCCAGGCGGGCTGCCGCTTCCTCCGCCCAGGCGTCCCATTGCCGGGCCAGCTCCGTTTCGCGCCGATCCGTGGCCGCGCCCGCCAATCGACCGCGCACGCGCTTTCCGAGCCTTCCCGCCCCATCGAACACGCCTCGAAGGGTCCCGGCCGAAATGTCCATCTCCTCTTGAGCGAGCCGACTCACCGGCCCGGTCTGTTCCGCGAGCGCGACGAGCGCTTTCTGCAGTGCGTGCGCGGCCGCCAGGTGTGCTTCGCCCGCAGCCTCAGGGGCCGAAACCTCCCCGTCCCCCTCGCCATCATGCGGCGGCGCAAGCACCGCCGACCCCCACTCGTGCCATGCCCTCTCGAGGTGGCCCAGCCAACGTGCCCGGCGCCGCTGGCTCAGCCTGAAGGCTCGCCGCTGCCCCGGCAGCACGACCCGTTCGACATCACGCCTCTCGGCCGCGTCGAGCTCCGGCAGCGATGCGCGAACCCCTTCCGCGGCAACGTGCAGGGCAGCTTCCAGCTCCGTGGCAATCGTCGGCCCCTTCAGCGCCGCCCACAGTGGATCGAGCACCTCGGCCGCAACCTGCTCGCGATAACGAGCCCGGACCGTCTCTCCGACCGGGGCGCCGCCCCCGACCGGCACACCGCCGCCGTCCACCGCGCCGCCCGCCTCCGACGCGCCGCCTCCGCCAGGCCCCAGCATGTCCACGGCCAGCTCGTGCGCGGCGACGGCTTCCTCCAACGCTCGCCCCAGCGGAGCCCACGCCTCCGCGTAGCCCTCCCAGGCCTCGGCAAAGGCATCGCCGACACCCGCCGGGCTCGCCTTCCGTTCAGCAGAGGCCGCGGATCCCCGGCTCACGACACACCCGCCCCGGCCCCACCCGCAGCAGCTGCCTCACCCGACTCCACCGCAAACGGAAACCAGTCACCCTCCGGCATGAGCCCCGCCGCGCGAAAGCCCTCCCGCGCCCGCTCCGTCACGTCACTCTGGAAGACGAACTCGAACCGCGGGTCCAGCACATAGGCCCGGACCCTGATCCGCGTCACGAAGGTGGTGCGGAAGTCGTCCTGCACCAGCACCACGATGGGCCTGCCGAGGAAGACATACTGCGACGTCACCGCGGCCTCGAAGGCGATCTCCTTCGCCTTGCGCTCGTCGACCCGGCCGGGCAGGTAGAGATCTGTCAGCACCTGGCAGTTCAGCTGCCCCGCGTTCGAGTTGGCGACCTGCTCCCCGACCACCTGCGCGTTCGGGATGGTCACCAGGTCGTCGTCGGCCGTCACGATCCGAGTCGAGCGCAGCCCGATCGACACCACCTCTCCATAGCTCTTCCCGACACGGATCTTGTCGCCGACCTGGAAGGGTTGGTCGAAGACGACGATGAGCCCGCCGAGCACGTTCTTCAGCATGTCCTGCGCCGCGATTCCGACGGCGACCCCGAGCGCCGCGCTGGCCGCGAGAATCCCCTGGGCGTCGACCCGGAAGACGTTGTTGATGATCAGGTAGGTGGCGATCGCCCACAGCGTCATTCGCGTGATCGGAATCAGCCACTTGAACGACAGCCGCCGCCGCACGCTCCGCTCCGCCAGCGTCTCCAGAATCCACACCACCACTCGGATCAGGAAGTGGAAGACCAGAATCACCACGAGCGACCAGAAGATCCCGATGCCGATCCCGCGCACCTCGTCCGTCGCCTCCTCGATGACGAGTCCCTCGATCACGGTCTCCTCAGTGTCGGCCGGAGCGGCGGCAGGCGCGCCCGCTTCGATCGCCTCGAGCCGCGAGAGGATCAGCTGCTGCGCCTCGGCCAGCGCGCCCATCGCCGCAGCGAGCGAATCGATCGTGGGTTGGGGCAGCTCCTGCAGAGGTTGGGGTGGGGGAGAGGGCGCCGCGGTGTCTTGCGGCGATGCCTCGGCGCCAGAAGCGACGCCATCAGTCGCGGCAGCGGGGGAATCCTCTGCGGCGGCGGAGCCGGATGCTACCGCCTCCGGACCCGCGGCGGCCACGACCGGGTCTGCTTCCACCTCGGGGGCCGGCGACTCGGTGCACGCGGGGTGGGCGAGCAGCACGACGAAGACGGCAACCATGCGCCACCAGCTTCCGCGCGATGCATGTCCGCCCGGCAATTCACCCGCCGTCTGGCGGCGCGCGCGGCCATGTTCCGGTGTCGGCATTCAGGAGCGTCCCGGTATGGAGGGGGTAGGGAAGGGCATACAGTATATGTATCGGCAATCGTGCAAACTACTGGACCGGGGAGGCCGCGGATGCCCGCTGGAGACCGGATGACCGTAGTCGAGGGCGACATCACAACGCTGAAGGTCGACGCCATCGTCAACGCGGCCAACAACGCGCTGCTGGGCGGTGGCGGCGTCGACGGAGCGATTCATCGCGCCGCGGGTCCGGATCTTCTCGCGGAATGCCGGACGCTGGGAGGATGCGAGATCGGGGACGCGAAGATCACGGGCGGCCATCGGCTGCCGGCCACGCACGTGATCCACACGGTCGGGCCCGTCTGGCACGGCGGCACCGCTGGCGAGGACCGCCTCCTGGCCCGCTGCTACCGCCGCTGCCTGGTGATCGCGGCCGAGCAGGGTCTGAGGAGCGTTGCGTTCCCCGCGATATCGACCGGGGTATACGGTTTCCCGCCCGAACGAGCAGCTGAAATCGCTGTTACGACCGTCGCAGCGTTCCTGGCGGACGAACCATCAATCTCGAAGGTTGTGTTCTGCTGCTTCGGCGAGGCGTCGACCGCACTGCATCGGAAAATACTAAACAATGTAATTTAGTGTTGTCATAATGTAACGTTTGTTTTACATATTTTGCGAAAGCTCCATATGTCGCCAGCGCACCTGACCGTCGCCCTCGTCACCGACACATTCCCGAACGACGACGACGCCCCCCGCCTCCACGACCGCCTCCGCGCGGCTCGCGACCTCGGCGCCTCCCTCGCGGTCCTGCCGGAGCTGCCCCTCAACCCCTGGGCCCCCCTCACCCGGCAACCATCCCACGCCGACGCCGAGGACCCTCACGGCCCTCGCCACCGCCTCCTCGCGGCGGCAGCCCGGCGCGCGCGGCTCGCGGTCCTCGGCGGCGCGATCGTCCGCGACCCCGGCACGGGACGCCGCCACAACGCCGCGCTCCTCTTCGACGCCGACGGCCAGTCCCTCCTCCTCTACCGCAAGGTCCACCTCCCCGACGAGGAGGGCTATTGGGAGGCACACCACTACGAGCCGGGCGACCGCCTGCACACCCCCGCGCGGCTCTCCGGCTGGGGCATCGGCGTCCAGATCTGCTCGGACGTGAACCGGCCGCAGGGCTGCAATGCGCTGGGGGCCATGGGCGCGGAGGTGATCCTGGTCCCGCGCGCGACGCCCCCCGAGACCTGGCCACGCTGGGAGCTGGTCCTGCGCGCGAACGCGGTGACCAGCTGTGCGTACGTGATCTCGGTCAATCGGCCCGGCACGCGGTCCGGCGGCGTGATCGGCGGCCCGTCGGTCGCGATCGGGCCCTCCGGCGACGTCCTCCTGGAAACCACCGATCCGGTCGCGGTGGTGACGCTGGAGCGGGCGGCGCTGGAGGCCGCGCGAGAGGAGTACCCCGGCTACCTGGACGTGCGCGCGGATGTCTACGAGGAAGCGTGGAGGCGTGTACGGGGGTGAGTATGTAAGCTCCACTTGTCAACATGTGAACTCGCGTTTACATGCCTTGGGCACTTCACTGGCCACCGAAGCGTCGAGGAGCCCTGGCGGACGACTTCTGACGCACCACGACCTCGGCGTCGAGTACGTGCAGATCTGGCCCGTCAGCCGGTAGGGACCGCGGACAGGTTGCCCGCACCTGGGCGAAAACGTTTTCTGTGAAACACCGGGGTGGGGCCTGTGGGGGTTCGTTCAGGCGGCGGGCTGCACTTGGACGTTGACGCCCAGCTTGTGGAGGCGTTTGAGGAGGTAGCGGGCCTGGCGCTCCTTGTCGCTACGCTGCAGGTGGTCTGGCCCGAGGTCTTCGTGGGTCGCTCCCCTGGAGAACATGTGCCAGATGGCGACGAGCAGCGCGTGCTGAACGACGACGATCGCCTTCTTGGGTCCTCCACGCGACTTGTGCCGGTGGTAGAGGGCCCGGTAGTAGCTTCCCTTCGTGCGAACCGCGGCCCAAGCGACCTGGGACAGTGCGGCTCTGAGCCACTGGTTTCCCCGGCCCGTGGACACCGGACTGCGCTTTCCGGCGCTCTCATGGTTGCCAGGACAGAGCCGGGCCCAGGAAGCGAAGTGTCCGGCCGTCGGGAACTTCGACATGTCGTCACCGGTCTCTGCCAGAATGGCCTCTGCCGACCTCCTCGCCACGCCCGGAATGGTCTCCAGCAGGACCAGCGCCGCGGCGAAAGGGCGCGTCACCTCTTCGATCCGAGTATCCAGCTTGCGGATTCGCTCCGTCAGATGATCGATGGTGGCCAGCTGTTCGGAGAGCAGGAAACGGTGATGGTCGCGCAAAAGTCCGGGGACGGCCTCGGCAAGTTCCTTCTGCTTGCGGCGAAGCGATCCGCGGGCCAGCCCGGCCAGAACCTGGGGATCCTTCTCTCCCCTGATCATGGCCTCGAGGATCGACCGGCCGGTGAGACCCATGATGTCGGTGACCACCGAGCCCAGCTTCACGTTCGCCAGCTCGAGCGTCTTCGCCACCCGGGTGACCTCTTTGCCCCGGTCCCGCGACAGGGCCTTCCGGCGCCGCGTCAGATCCCGCAGGTCCCGAAGAGGTGCGGTCGGAATGAAGCTTCCCCGGAGCAGCCCGTGTTCGAGAAGCTGCGCCAGCCACTCGCAGTCCTTCACGTCCGTCTTGCGTCCGGGCAGGTGCTTGACGTGGCGGGCGTTGACCAGCATCAACTCGAAGCCGGGCTCCAGGACCGTGTAGACCGGCCGCCAGTACACCCCCGTCGACTCCATCGCCACCCGGCTCACGCCGCAGCTGCCGAGCCAGTCGCGCAACGCTTCCAGTCCCGCCATCGTCGTCCGGAACGTCCGGATCACCTTCTCGCGGTGCCTCCCGCCGTCCCGACGAGGGATGCGGACACACGCCACCACGGTCTTCTTGTGCACGTCGAGGCCCGCGCACCGTTCGTTCACCACGTCCACTTCCTGCCTCCTTCAGCTGTTGGTTCATGGACGGGGAAGGCGCTTATGCGATCTCGATTTTTCTGTCCGTGCTCACGGCCCTCGCGAACCGCGTCAACACTGCGGAGTCCCTCGAAGCACCTCGGGTCATGTTCAGGTCCGGGCTTACTAGCACCATTAACGTGCGACGACCTCTCCCCGCCGCTGGCAACATCGTTTCAGCCCCGCAGGGTGGCTAGACCAGGCGGCCATGACTCGTTCAGGTGAAACGTCGGCGGAGGCCCTTCGCCCCCCTCAGCTGATCGGCCGCCTCTTCTTCTTCAACCCGTCCTGCTGCTCGATGTACGGCAGCCCCTTCGTGATCCAGTCCGGCGCCGGCTCGCCCTTCAGGTAGTGCGCGAACCATTGCATGATGCGGTCGCGGTAGTCGCGCTGGTTGGCCTCCTGGCGCAGGCCGTGGTTCTCGCCCCCGTAGACCAGGAGCACCATTTCCTTCCCGATCCGGCGCGCGGCGTTGTAGAACTCGACGCCCTGGTTGAACTCGACCGCGCCGTCGTTGTCGCCGAACATCATCAGCAGCGGGGTGTTCATGTTCTGGATGTGGTGCAGGGGGGAGTTGGCGTGGTACGAGTCGTAGTCCTCCCACCACGGGACCTGCATGCGGCCCTGGCTGATCTCGAAGATGCGCGCGTCGGTGCCGCCGCTGTTCCAGTAGAACGAGAGGTACATGCTCATCAGGTTGGTGAGCGGGGCGCCCGCCACGGCGCTGGCGAAGAGGTTGTCCTGGGTGACGAAGAAGGTGGTCTGGTAGCCGCCCCAGGAGTGGCCGATCAGGCCCACGCGGTCGGGGTCGATCATGCCGGTCTCGAGCGCAGCCGCGACCGCCGGCCTGAGGGTCTCGACGTTGGACTGCCCCGGGCGCCGGTCGCGGTAGACGATGTCGGGCTGCAGGACGAAGTAGCCGTCCTGGCTCCAGGCCTGGACGTTGTAGTAGTTGGTCGCGTCGGGGACGACGTAGCGGTGCAGCCCCTGCGAGAGCATCTCGTAGTGGTAGACGATCATGGGGTAGGTCTCACCCGGCTCGTAGTCGGCGGGGTAGACCAGGGCGCCCTGCAGCGGACGGCCCCACTCGTTCTCGTAGTCGATGAGTTCGGTGCGGCCCCAGGCGTAGTCGTCGTGGAAGGGGTTGGTGTTGGTGACCTGGCGTGCGTCGGACAGGTCGGCGCCGGCGACGAAGAAGTCGGGCGAATCGTCGAAGCGCTCGCGGCGGAAGGAGAAGACATCGGCGTCCTCTGCCTTGGTGAGCCCGGCGAAGAACGAGCCGTAGGCGGCGTCGTCCCAGACGAGGGCCTCGGGGGCGTCGCCGAGGCGGGCCCGCGAGAAGCCGGCCTTTTTGGTCCACTCGCCGTAGGTGGAGTAGTAGAGCGGCTCGTCGGGGTCGAAGGCGTCGGCTTCGCGGTCGACCTGCACGACCCGGTAGCGGATGTCGTCCTCGGCGCCCGGGGTGAGGCGGCGGCCGCCGGAGCCGTCGGGGCTGACCTCCCAGACGTCCCAGCGGTCGTTGATCAGCACGGCTTGGTCGTCCTCCGTCCATCCGGCGACGCCGAACGGGGACATCTGCTCCCGCGTCGGGGTCTGGTCCAGGTTGACGAAGACTCCGTCCAGTGCGCCGGTGATGTTGCGGGTCTCGCCGCTCTCGAGGTCGTGGGTCCAGTAGTCCTCGCCTTCGAACCAGATGACGTAGCGGCCCCCGGGGCTGCCGCCCTGGTCGATCGTGACCCGCTCGCGCACCAGACTGCGCTGCGCGGTGGCGGCGTCGACGGAGTAGATGTCGTAGAACTGCTGGCGGAACATGGCCTCCACGTCGTAGGGGGTTTCGTCGCGGGCGATGACGTGGGCGCCGCCCTCCATGATCGTGGCGCGGTCGGCGTGGTCGCCGCCAAGCTGGAGGAAGTCGCCGCCGTCGAGCTGCCACGCGCCGATGTGGTTCACCTGGCGCAGCTGGCGTTCGCGCACCCGCTGCTGGGGGACCGGGTCCACGTCGCGGGAGTGCCAGATCTCTACGCCGGGAGGATCCCCGTCTTCTTCATCCGCACCGTCTCCGGAGTCCTCGCCATCCTCGTCTGCGGCCTCGCCGTCGCCGGCCTCGTCGCCCTCCTCCTCCTCATCCTCCGGCACCTCCACCGGAATGCGGTCCTGGATGCCCAGGAACACGGTCGCGCCGTCGTCCGACCACGAGGGGGTCCGGTACTCCACGACTCGGGTTTCGTCGGGCAGCGTGGGGCCTTCGCGGGGGTCGAGAACGAACGCGCGCGGCTCGCCGGCGTCGAGGGCGCGCCACGCCAGCGCGACGTGCGCGGTGTCTTCGCGCCCTTCCTCGGTGTAGGTCTTGAGCACGGCCAGGTCGGCGGACTCCTCGCGCCACGACAGGCCGCGGTAGGTGGCGGCATCGGTGTCGAGCGACTGCAGCCGGCTGCTTGCGGGATCGTAGAGCTTGACGCCGTTGCCGATCTGGTCGTCGGCGTCGATGGTCATGGCCAGAAGGTGGCCCTCGTCCTGCCACCGCAGCGCAGAGACGTTGCCGAAGCTGAGGGAGGACCCGGTGGCGAGTTCGCGCACGACCATGTCCACGCCGCTGCTCTCCTTGTCCTCGGGCTTGTAGCGGCGGAAGGCCAGGTAGCGGCCGTCCTCGGAAAACGAGAACGACTCGACCTCGTCGATCTTCTCCTGCTCGCCGGTGGCGAGGTTCAGGAGGCCCAGGGCATTGCGGACCGGTTGCCTGGATTCCTGGGCCCGCTCGCGCTCGTCGGGGGAGACGCCGATGGCGTAGGCGAGCCAGCGGCCATCGTCGCTGAAGGCGGGGCGGGTCGCATGGGCCACGACGACGACCGAGTCGGAATCGGTCGAGTGGATGCGGAGTTCATTCTCGTCGTTCACCCGGGAGATGGAGACGGCCATCCAGCCGCCGTCGGGAGAGAGGACGGCGGGGCCGAGGCGCTCCCACTGGTCGTAGTCGTCGACGGAGAGGGTGGGCTTCTGCTGCGCCTGCAGCATTGGCGCGGAGGTGAGCATCAGGGCGAGGAGCAGGGCCTTCTTCATGGTTCTACCGTGTGGCCAGAGGGGAGATGCAGGTGGGGCCGGCTGGCGCTGCCGGCCACCGGGGCTCGGCGCAATATCCCTGCGGGCCGGCGGGGCGCGCAAGCTGGCGCCCGAGCCGGCGAGCAAGGCGCTGACGGAATCGTGACCGCATATTCCTTATCTTTCCAGGGAGCAGGTTGTCGCCGGGACGTAGCGCCGAAAGCGGAGGGGTCCGTGCCCAGAAGGACAATCGAGGTCGATGTCGGAGGCGTGAAGGTAGGGGGCGGCAATCCCGTCGTCGTGCAGTCGATGACGAACACCGACACGGCGGATGCGGCTTCCACCGCCGCGCAGGTCAAGGCGCTGGCCGACGCCGGCAGCGAGATCGTACGCGTGACGGTCAACAACAAGTATGCGGCGGCCGCGGTGCCCGAGCTCTCCGAGCGGTTGGGCGACCTGGGCTGCACGGTGCCGATCGTCGGCGACTTCCACTACAACGGCCACATCCTGCTGCGCGACTTTCCGCGCGCGGCGGCGCTGCTGGACAAGTACCGGATCAACCCGGGCAACGTGGGGACGAGCCGCCGCGACGTGAACTTCCAGGCGATCGTGCGCATCGCGATGGAGAACGGCAAGGCGGTGCGCATCGGGGTGAACTGGGGGTCGCTCGACCAGCGCCTCCTGACGCAGATGATGGACGAGAACGGGCGGCGCGAGAAGCCGAAGGATGCGGGCGAGGTTTTGCGCGACTGCGTCGTGGAGAGCGCGACCCGGTCGGCGGAGCTGGCGGAGGAGACGGGGCTGGGGGAGGACCGGATCGTGCTGAGCGCGAAGGTGTCGGGGGTGCGGGAGCTGATTCTGGTGTACCGTCAGCTGGCGCCGCTGACGCGCTATCCGCTGCACCTGGGGCTGACCGAGGCCGGGATGGGCTCGAAGGGGATCGTAGCGACGGCTGCGGCGCTCTCGCCGCTGCTGCTCGACGGAATCGGCGACACGATCCGGGTGTCGCTGACGCCGCGGCCGCGGGGTGACCGCACGGAAGAGGTCCAGGTGGCGCAGCAGATCCTGCAGTCGCTGGAGATCCGCAGCTTCGAGCCGCAGGTGACGGCATGTCCGGGGTGCGGGCGGACCACGAGCACCTTCTTTCAGGAGATGACGGAGGACATCCAGAGCCATATCCGCGAGCGGATGCCGGAGTGGCGCGTTCGGTATCCGGGGGTGGAGGACCTGAAGGTGGCGGTGATGGGGTGCGTGGTGAACGGACCCGGCGAATCCAAGCACGCGGACCTGGGGATTTCCCTGCCGGGGACCTTTGAGGAGCCGAAGGCGCCGGTCTACGTTGACGGCGCGCACCTGAGGACCCTCAAGGGCGACGGGATCGTAGAGGAATTCAAGGAGATACTGGGGGAGTACGTGGAGCGGAGGTATGCAGCGCCGGGCGGGGCTTGACCTCCTGGGCTTGCACGTAATCGTTCCGTGCTCTGTCTGTATGTAAACCGTATGGGGCAAAGAGGCGTCCAACTGCAACTATCTGTTTAGTTAGGGGTGTCACAGATAGGGACGGGTTGTTGGGAGGAAGACGCCGCCACGACCACAAGGAGCAGCAGGGATGGCGCAATCGCGGTCCACACTCGGAATCCTGACCGTCCTCATCATCCTGGGGGCATTGGCGGGCGGCATCTGGTGGCGCCTTCGACCTCCTCCCGAAGAGGAGGATGCCGCGGAGGAGGTGTCGGCGGAGGTCGGCGAGGTCGTCCAGTCGGTGACGGAGCAGTTCAACACGGAGCTGCCGCAGCCGGTGGTCGGCGTGGCCGCGGTCCAGGACACGCTGTGGATCGCGGTGACGGCCGAGGGGCGCGCCGAGCCCTTCCGGGAGGCGAAGCTCACCGCGCGGGTCTCGGGGATGGTGGCGGAGGTGGCCGTACGGGAGAACCAGCCGGTAAGCGCCGGGCAGCTTGTCGTGCAGATTGATACCACGGAATACGCGCTCGAATTGGCGGCGACGGAAGCGGCGCTGAGAAAGGCGCAGGCGGACTATCAGACGCGCGTTCTCTTCGACGAGGAGCTGGAGGACCCGGAGGTGCGCAGGCAGCGCGACCTGCTGGCGCGCGCGCAGATGGGGCTGGACCAGGCCGAGGTGGAGCATCGGCGCGCCCGGCTCGAGCTGGAGAAGACGGCGGCGCGCGCGCCCTTCGAGGGACGGGTGGCCGACCTGAGGGTGGTGGTGGGGCAGTTCGTGCGCGAGGGCGACGAACTGCTCACGGTGGTGGACATCGACCCGGTCAAGGTCTCGGTCGGGGTGCTGGGGACCGAGGTGGTCAAGCTCGGCGAGGGCCGCGCGGCCTCATTGAACTTCACGCCGTTCCCGGGCACCACCTTCACGGGCCGGATCGAGACGATCAACCCGATCGTCGACCCTGAACTGAACACGGCGCGCGTCACCGTGCACATCCCCAACCGGGACGGCCGCATCAAGCCGGGGATGTACGCGGAGGCGGTGCTGGAAGCGGAGAACTATCCGGATCGCATCCTCGTCCCCAAGACCTCGATCCGCGAGACCGAGGACCGGCGGGACTTCCTCTTTGTGGTGGAGGACGGCCGGGCGAAGTGGAGGTACGTGACGGTGGGACTGGAGAACGACTACTACGTGGAGCTGCTCGAGGGGGATGTGGAGTGGGTCGCCCCCGGGGAGATCGTTCTGGTGGATGGCCACCAGATGCTGCCCCACGACGCCGCGGTCGAGCTTGTGGACGACCCGGTGGCGGCGGGCGGGAGGCCGACCCGATGACGGGGGTGGTGGTGGCGGCGTTGGTGATGGTGGCGGTTGCGGATGGCGTTGCTGCGCAGTCGGCGTCAGTGGATCAGGAAGTGACGGTGCTTACCCTGCGGGAAGCACTGGAGCGGGCCGCGCAGTTCAATCCGCAATACCGCCAGGCGCTGAACCGGATGGAATTGGAGGAGCCGCAGCGGCGTGAGGCGTGGGGAGCGTTCCTGCCTGACCTGGGCGTGAGCTATGGAACGAGTCAGAGGTTCAGCCGGCAACGCACGGCGGTCGACTTTTTCGGGAATCCGATCGACAACGAAGTAATCCGGACCATCACCTCGTCCAACTCGAGTCATGGCGCGAGCGCCGGCCTGGTTCTCTTCCGCGGCGGCGAACGCTTTCACGGCTTCCGCCGGGCCCGGGCCCAGGCGCGCGTGGATCGCCTGAGCGCGGAACGGGACCTGAACACGGTGCTTGCGGAGGTCCAGGGCCACTTCGTGGTCGCACAGCGGCAGAAGGCGAGGCTGGCCGTTGAAGAGGAACTCCTGACTTCCCGGGAGCGCGACTACGAGGTCGCGGAGCAACGGTTCGGGCTGGCGAGCATCGGTCGTTCCGACCTCCACGCCGCCACCATCGATCTGGAGCGACAGCGCCTGGCCGTCAGGGAAGCACGGGGCCAGGTGCAGAAGGCGATGTTGGCCCTGCGGCGCGCCATTGGCGATCGCTCCTTGCGGCTGGTGGATGTGGATCAACAGTTGCCGCAGCCGTTCGATCCTGCCGGTCTGGATGTTGCCGCACTTGTTCAACGTGCGGTACAGCACAGCCCCCGCGTGGGGGCGGCCGAGGCCGCGAGGGCCGTGACGCAGTCCGAACTGGGCTCTGCCAAGGCCTCCCGCTGGCCCTCCCTGTCGATTAACTCGAACTTCTACGGTGGCGCGTCCGGACCCGAACGAAGCGCACTGTTCGACCTCGACACCGGAGACTTCTATGCCACCTTCGGACTCAGCGTGTCGATCCCGCTGTTCACCCGATTTCAGACATCCCGGCAGATTGCGAGCGCTTCCGTGAACCTGCGCAACGCGGGCGAGGAGGTTCGTGCTGCGGAGTTACTGCTCGAGGAGGAGGTGACGGGGGCGTATGTGGACCTGGAGACCGCATGGGCGAATGTCCGCCTTCAGGAAACGGTGCTGGAGGTGGCCAGCGAGCGGCTCCGCATCGTAGAAGAGGAGTACAGGCTGGCGACGAAGGGCATCGAGGACCTGCGGGCGGCAATACGGGAAGAGGCTGAAGCGCAAAGGGACCTGGTGCAGCAGCGGTTCGAGTTCGCTGCTGCGCTGCTGCAACTCCACCGGGCCGCCGGAATCGTGGCCCGCGAGGCCGGACTGAACACCGCGCGCGAGCAGGACTAGCCGGTGTCCATCCCCCGAACCTCGACGCGGCGGCCCGTAGCCGTCGCGATGCTCGTCCTGGCGGTGGTGCTGCTGGGGAGCATCTCATACGCGCGGCTGCCGATCGACCTCCTCCCCGAGGTGAGCTTCCCGCGCCTGGTCGTCTACACCGGCTACCCCAACGTGGCTCCAGCCGAGATCGAACGTCTGGTGACCGAGCCGATCGAGCAGCAGGCGGCGGCGGTCCCCGGCGTGGAAAAGGTTACGTCCGTGTCCCAGGAGGGGGTGAGCCTGGTCACCCTGCGCTTCTCGTGGGGCTCCGACATGGACTTCGCGACGCTCAACGTGCGGGAGCGGCTCGACAACATCCGCGACCTGCTGCCCGAGACCGCGGAACGACCGACGATCCTGCGCGTGGATCCCCAGGCGGAGCCGATCCTCACGATTTCGCTGAGCGGCGGGGGCGACCTGCTCCAGAACAAGGAGATCGCCGAGGACGTCTTTCGGCGCCGTCTCGAACAGCTCGACGGGGTCGCGCAGGCGTCGGTGACCGGTGGCCTGGACCGCGAGATCCACGTGGATGTCGACATGGCCCTGTTGGAGGCCAACGGGATCTCGCTGGAAGACGTGGTTCGGGCCGTGGATCAGTCCAACTACTCGGCGCGTGGGGGGACGATTCTGCGCGGCCGCTTCCGGTACCCGCTCCGCACCCTGGGCGAGTTCCAGACGGTCGAGGAGATCAACAATGTGGTCGTCGCCAGGCAGGAGCTGGGCGGCCAGCGCGCTCCCGCCGGGCCGGGCGAGGAAGAGGAGGACGCCAACTTCCGGCTGGTGCGGATCCGGGACATCGCGACGGTGGTCGACGGTTTTGCAGAGCGCGAGGAGATCGCGCGCTACAACGGGTCGGAGTCGGTCGGCATCCTGGTCTTCAAGGAATCGGGGGCCAACACGGTGGCCGTGTCGGAGCAGGTGCAGGAGACGCTGCTGCTGCTCAGGGACCAGTATCCGGAGTTCGCCGCCGAGATCGCGTCCAACCAGGCCACCTTCATCGACGACTCGATCAGCAACGTTGTGCAGGCGCTGATCCTGGGGGGACTGCTCGCCTTCATCGTCCTCTTCTTCTTCCTGCGCGACCCCCGCTATCCGGTGGCCATTGCGCTGGCGATCCCGATCTCGGTGATCGGCACCTTCTCGCTCATGGACGCGTTCGGCGTGTCGCTCAACATCATGAGCCTGGGAGGACTCGCGCTCGGGGTCGGGATGCTGGTCGACAACTCGATCATCGTCCTCGAGAACATCTTCCGGCACCGGCAGGCCGGGATGGGGGCGCTGGAGGCGGCCGCGCGCGGGGCGGAAGAGGTGCAGGGGGCGATCACGGCCGCGACGCTGACGACGATCTCGGTGTTTGGGCCGATCATCTACGTGCAGGGTGTGGCGGGCGAGCTTTTCACCGCGCTGTCGCTGGCGGTCGCGTTTTCGCTGCTCGCCAGCCTGGCCGTCGCTCTGACGCTCCTTCCCGCCATGGCGGGGCACTTTCGAGGGCGCGCAGGCGGGGTTCGCAAGGAAGCGGCCGCCCCGGATCCCGCCGAGCCCGTCCCCACGTCCGTTCCCGCCAGGGCGAGCCGCGTGATCGTGTGGATCGTCACCCTGCCGTTTCGCGCGGTAAGGGGAGCCGTATCCCTCGCCCGGCAGCTGGTCTCGTTCTGGGGAGAAATGGCCACGAAGTTCCTCTCGACCGTCTTTCTGCCCTTCTTCCGCGTCTTCGACCGCGCCTTCAACGCCTTCGCCCGCTGGTATCACGGGGTGCTTTCGGCGGCGCTGGACCGGCGCGCGCTCGTGCTGACGGTGGCGGGCGGAACCCTCGCCGGCGTCATCCTTCTGGCCCTTGCGCTGGATCGCGATCTGCTTCCCAACGTGGACCAGGGCGCCTTTGACGTCCGGGTCGAACTCGCCGAGGGAACGCGCCTGGAGACCACCGCCGCGTCGGTGGAAACGCTCGAGCGCGGGCTGCGGGACGATCCGGAAGTGGTCGCCGTCTTCAGTCACATCGGCCGCGACGTGCAGGCCAAGGGCGACGAGGGCCAGGCCACGGGACTGCACACCGCTCAGTTGCAGGTCCGCCTCGACGACCAGGCCGTTACCGAAGACGCGGTGAGGCGCCTGCAGGGGGTGGGCGGCACGTTTCCTTCCGGGTCGCTCTCCTTCGAGACCGGGCAGGCCACGGCCCTTGGCCAGATCCTGGGAGGCGGAGAGGCCGACATCGCCGTGCGTCTCAGAGGCGAGGACCTCGTCGAAACCTACGCGTTTGCCACGCAGGTCCGGCAGCGCCTCGCCACCGTGACCAACATCCGCAATGTGCGCATCGGTTCGGAGCGGGGGCAGCCACAGTACCAGGTATTGATCGACAAGGAGGCCGCGGCGGGATACGGGATCGATCCGCGGCGGATTGCCGAGACGGTGCAGACCGCCATGCTGGGGGACCGCGCCACCGAATTCGTGGACTTCGACCGCAAGATCGCCGTGGTTGTGCGGCTACCCGACCATCAGCGCTACGACGCGGCCACGCTGGACAACCTTCGCGTCCAGGGGATACCGCTTCGGGAGCTGGTGGTCGTCGAACAGACGCTCGCGCCGGCCGAGATCAGGCGCGAGGATCAGGGACGGGTGATCACGGTCTACGCGGACGTGGCGTCGGGGGGCCTGGCGGCGGCGATCACCTCCGTGGAGGGGGCGCTGCAGGAGCTGCGGACGCCCTTCGACGTGCGGGTCGAGGTGGGGGGCGAAAACGAGGAGATGCGCCGCTCCTTCCGCGACCTTGCCTTCGCCTTCGGGCTGGCCATCCTCCTGGTCTACATGATCCTGGCGGCCCAGTTCGAGTCCTTCGTACATCCGTTCACGATTCTCATGGCCGTGCCTCTCGCGCTCGTAGGGGCCATATTGGCATTGGCGCTGACGGGGCAGGGGCTCAACACGATGAGCCTGATCGGAGTGGTGATCCTCGTGGGAATTGTGGTGAACGACGCGATCGTGAAGGTCGACTTCATCAATCAGGGCCGTGCGCGCGGGCTGGGCCTGCGGGATGCGATTCTGGAAGCAGGCGAGGTGCGCCTGAGGCCGATCGTGATGACGACCGTGACCACGGTGCTGGGCCTGCTCCCCATGGCGCTGGGGATCGGACGCGGCGCCGACCTGCGGGCACCGATGGCGATCTCGGTGATCGGCGGCCTTATCGTGGCGACCGCGCTCACCCTGATCGTGGTGCCGGTCGTCTATTCGGTGGTTGAAGGTGTCCGCATGGCCTGGAAGCGGCGGCGTGGCGGGGGCCGAGCAGCAACATCCGAACTGGCAGCCCGTGGAGCCGGCGCGTCATGATCGGCTTCTCGGTCCGCCGCCCTGTTGCCATCGCGATGGCCTACCTGGCCGTTGCGTCGCTTGGAGTTTTCGCCTGGCGCAACATCCCGATCGAGCTGGTGCCCGACACGCGCCTTCCCCGCCTCACTGTCGAAGGAACCTGGCGCGGCGCTTCTCCGGAGACAGTGGAGGCGTTTCTGACGTCGCCGCTCGAAGCCACGATCCAGCTCGTGCAGGGGGTGGAGAAGGTTGTATCCACTTCGTTCGAGGGTCAGGCGCGGATCGAGGTGGAGTTCGCCCGCGACACAGACATGGACTTCGCGCGGCTGGATCTGTCGGAGCGGATTTCCACCCTGGAGGAGACGGAATTGCCTCCCGGCGTGGACCGGGTGGCGGTCAGGCCCTACATCCCGCGCGAGTTCGAGCGGCAGCAGGGACGGGCGTTGCTCGAGTACACGTTCACGGGCGCGCGCACCCTGGAGTCGCTCCGCGAGCACCTGGATGACCATGTCGTCCCGGAGCTGACCCAGGTCGAGGGCGTTGCGGTCGTGACGGCGTACGGCGGCCGCGAGCGCTTGCTCGAGGTCGAACTGGACCGCGAGCGCATGGCGGCGATGGGTGTGTTGCCGGAGGAGGTGAGCCGCAGGATCGCCGACCTGGATCTCGTGCGCGAGGCCGGCGCGGTCAGGGAAGGGGACCGTCAATGGACGGTGGCGATCCGCAACCGGCCCGGCTCGGCCGCGGACATTGCGAACACGATCGTCAAGAGCGACGGCGACCGCATCGTTCGGGTGTCGGACATCGCCGTCGTGCGCGACACATACGAAGACGTGCGGAGCCACTATCGGATCAACGCCCGTCCGGCGGTGCGTCTGCGGGTTACGAAGGAGATCGGGGCCAACTCGGTCCGGGTGGCCGACCGGGTCAAGGAGCGGATGGAGATCGTCGAGGCGCGCAGCCCGCCCAATACGCGCTTCATCCTCGACCGTGACGAAAGCAGGGAGATCCGCCGGCAGCTTTCGGACCTCCGCAGCCGGGCGGTGCTGTCGGTTTTCGTCATCCTCGGCGTCCTGCTCCTGTTCCTGGGCTCGGTGCGCTCCGCGGTGGTCATCTTCGCATCGATCGCCTTCTCGATCCTCATCTCGCTCAACCTGATCTACTTCGCCGGCTTCACCCTCAACGTGCTCACGCTCACGGGGCTGGCCCTGGCGTTCGGATTGATCGTGGACAACTCGATCGTCGTGCTGGAGAACGTCTACCGGCGCAGGCAGCAGGGCGATTCGCGGCAAAGCGCGGTCCTGAAGGGCGCGTCCGATGTCGTGCTGCCGGTGGTCGCCGCGACCGCGACCACGCTGATCGTCTTTGCGCCGTTCGTGTACCTGAAGGGCGACCTGCGCGTCTACTACCTCCCGCTGGGGATCGTTGTCGCACTTACGCTGGTTGCGTCGCTGATGGTGGCGTTCAGCTTCATCCCGGCGCTGGTGCACCGGATTCTTCCGGAAGCTGGCGAGGGAGCAGACCGGGCCGACGGCGCCGAGCCGAAGGAACCCGTCTACGTCCGCTTCTACCGGGGGCTGGTGGGACACACCCTGCGCTGGCCATGGATGGTGGTTGCGCTCGGCCTGTCGGCGCTGGGCGGGTCGACGTACCTGTTCCAGAACTACGTCCAGGGAGGGATGCTCTTCGGCGGCGGCTGGGGTCAGGATACCTACATCTCGATCAACATCGACTTCCCGCGGGGCTCCGACATCGAGCGAACGGACCAGCTCACCCAGTACTTCGAGGACCGGCTGCGCCGAATGCCCGAGGTCAAGGAGTTCGATACCGAAGTATACGACGCGGCCAGCAGCCGGATCCTCGTCACCTTCCCCGAGGAGCTCGAAACGACCCAGGTGCCGGTTCGGATCAAGGACCAGCTCTTCGCCTTTTCGCTGGCCTTCTCCGGCGTCGACGTACAGGTCTTCGGATATGGCCCGTCGTTCTACGGAGGGGGCAGTTCGCCGCCCAACTATTCCATCCAGGTACTCGGGTACAACTACGAGAAGGTGCGCGAGATCGCCGAGAATCTTGGTGGACGGCTGGAGCGGTTTCCGCGTGTCCGCGACGTCAACACGAACGCCTCCGGCTTCTTCAGGCGCGATCGGGCGTCGGAATTCGTGGTGGACATCCGCCGTGATGTCGTTGCACGCCATAACCTTCCAGTTTCACAGCTGGTGCAGCAGATCATGGCGGCCGTGCGCGGGCAGGCCAGCCAGAACGAGATCAAGATCGGCGGTGACGAGGTCCGATTCGAGGTGAAGCTCGAGGGCAACCGCGAGATCGACCTGCACAGGCTCCGGCAGACCCTGCTTCTCACGCCGGACGGGGATCCGGTCCGTCTCGGTGAGCTCGTCACCATCACACCGCAGGAGGTGCTCGCCCAGATCCGCCGCGAGGATCAGCAGTACGAGCGCACCGTCGCCTACGAATTCCGCGGCCCCTACAAGCTCGGAGACGTATACCACAACACCATCATCGACGGAACCGAGGTCCCGCCTGGCTACACGGTCAAGAAGGCCGACCGCTGGCGGTTCGGCGCCGAGCAGCAGTCGCAGCTCGTGATGGTGCTGGCGCTGGCGCTCCTGCTCGTGTACATGGTCACTGCGGCGCTCTTCGAGTCCGCCCGGCTCCCCCTGTGCGTGGTCCTCACGGTCCCGATGGCGCTGATCGGCGCCTTCCTGCTCTTCTTCTTCCTGGACGCCCAGTTCACGCGCGAAGCCTGGATGGGCGTCATCATGATGTGCGGTATCGTCGTCAACAACTCCATTCTGCTCGTCGATCACATCAATCGGCTCAGGCGGGAGGAGGGGCTCGCGCTGGAGCCGGCCATCCTCCGGGGCACCCTCGAGCGGGTGCGGCCGATCCTCATGACCACCACGACGACAATCCTCGCGCTTCTGCCGCTGGTCCTCTTCAGCGAACACGCCGACGCCAACATCTGGAATGCGCTGGCCTATTCGCTGATCGGCGGGCTGACTTCTTCCACCTTCCTGGTTCTGACCGCCACGCCGGCCCTTTACCTTCTCTTCGAGAGCGCGAAGGCGCGGATGACCCTCAGCGAGTATTTCTCCCCCGCCGGACGCGTAAGCACCATCCATTGGCTGACGCACATGGTGCTGTACGGGGTCGTCCTCGTCGGCTTCGTCTTCGGAGCAATCACCTTCTGGGACTTCTTCGAGGGCCTGCGGGACGATGTGGCGGTCATCGACTTCGTGTTCGACACCACCGGCGCGCTGCCGCAGCTGGTGCAAACGGTGCTCATCTGGGTGGGCGCGGTCTGGGCCGGGCTGCTGGTGACCTGGCCGCTGCTCGCCGTCACCGTCAAGTGGGCCCGCAACCTGAGGCCGGTTCGACTCGCCTGAGCCATGAGACTCCGCTTCGCCCCCTCGCCGACGGGGTACCTGCACGTCGGCGGCGCGCGCACCGCGCTCTTCAACTGGCTGCTGGCCCGCCGCAGCGGAGGCGCCTTCGTCCTGCGCATCGAGGACACGGATCGCAACCGAAGCCGGCCGGAGCACGTCGACGCGATCCTGAACGGGCTGGCGTGGCTGGGCATCGGCTGGGACGAGGAGCCGGTCCACCAGGCCGACGGGCTCGAGCGGCACCGGCGCGACGCGATGCGGCTGCTCGACGCCGGGCGCGCCTACCGTGACTTCACCACCCGGGAGGAGTTCGCGAGGGCGCGCGACGCCGCGGTGGAGGCCGGGACGGGGACGGTGGCGCGGCTGTCGCGGGAACTGGCGGCCCGGGTGTCCCGCGAGGAAGGGCGGCGCCGCGCCGAGGCCGGCGAGCCCTTCGCCGTCCGCTTTCTCGTGCCCGACGGCGCGACCGAATGGGACGACCTGGTGCACGGCCCCACCCGCTTCGACAACGGCCAGATCGACGACTTCGTGATCCTGCGGAGCGACGGGACGCCCACCTACAACCTGGCCGTGGTCTCCGACGACGCGGCGATGGCGATTACGCACGTGGTGCGCGGCGACGACCACATCTCCAACACCCCCAAGCAGATCCTCCTGTACGAGGCGCTGGGGGAGGGTGTACCGGCCTTCGGTCACCTTCCCATGATCCTCGGGCCCGATGGGAAGCGTCTCTCCAAGCGCCACGGCGCCCAGGCGGTGGACGCGTTCCAGGACGAGGGCATTCTGCCCGACGCGATGGTGAACTTCCTGGCGCTGCTGGGGTGGTCGCCGGGGACCGACGAGGAACTGCTGTCGCGGGACGATCTGGTGGAGCGGTTCTCGCTGGAGCGTGTCCTCAAGAAGGGGGCCGTTTTCGATCACGCCAAGCTGCTGTGGATGAACGGGCAGTACATTGCTCGCATGGACCCGGCACGCGTCGCCGCGATGCTGCGGGATGCGCTGGCCTCCGAAGGCGTTGGGGACGACCAGGTGGAGCTGCCCGAAGCCGCCTTCCAGCACATGGCGGCCGCGCTGGCGCCGAGGAGCCGTACTCTTGTCGAAATGGCGGCTCTGTCACGCCCGTACATCGGGCCCGTGCGCGAATACGACCCCAAGGCCGCCCGCAAGGCGTGGTACCGGGACCGCGAAGGCGCGGCGGCCATCCTCCAGGCGATTCACGATCGGCTCGCATCCGCCCCGTGGGAGGAGTCCTCCCTTGAAGTGGAGCTGCGTGGCCTCGCCCGGGAGAGGGGCGTCGGGGCAGGCAAGGTCTTTCAGCCGCTCCGGCTGGCGCTGACGGGCCTGGCGGCCTCACCCGGGATCTTCGATGTCCTGCTGATTCTGGGCCGGGACCGGTCGCTCCGGCGCACGGAGCGCGCCATTCGCCATATCGCCGTGCCGGACTAGTCATCTGACTAGTCACAATGACTGGTCAGATCACCGGTCAGGAGATCAACCCCTCAGTCGATCCTGACGGTCACGATGTCGGTGTCCAGGTATTGCTGGTGCCGCACCGACGAAGCAGAATGGCGGGAGCAGGCGCAGCGAGATCTCGTGTTCCACCGGGTCGGCGGGGTGGTGATCCTCGATCAGGGCCAGCCGGTCCTCGATGTTGCCCTCGCCGCCCGCGGCCACGAACTCCATCTCGGCTCCCGATCCGTCGGGCCGAATGACCAGCCGCAACCGACGCTTCGCTTTCGCCTCCTCCTCCTGCTCCTCCCGGGCCTCCAACAGCGTCCCGAGGGTTTCCTCGGCAACAAGGCGCAACCGGTAGACGGTCTGCTTATCCCAGCCCTTTCGCGACGATATCCGGTTGATCAGGGCGTTGATCTTCGGCAGGGAATCCACATCCAGGTCGGTTTCGATCCGCTTCCTGCGGGGGGCGGTAAGCTCCAGGAAGCCCGTCATGGCGAGCGCCGCAAGACCGCCCGCCGCCATGCCGTTGCCGAGCAGTTCGCCGAGCCAGCCGTCCAGGCCGCCGGCAAAGAAGAGTTCGTGCTGGAATCCGGTTCCGATCCAGAAGGAAACGCCCACGATGGCAGCCTTGCGGAAATCCATTCCGTCCTGCACGACGATCCTCAGCCCGAGCGAGAAGAGGATCGCGATCATCATCAGGAGGTAGGCCGCGGCGACCGGGCCCGGGATGGCCAGGAAGAGTGCGATCAGCTTGGGCAGCAGCGTCAGCGCCAGGAAGAACATCCCGATGTACATCCCTACCCGGCGCGAAGCGACGCCGGTGATCTCGACGGTCGCCACGCCCGAAGCGCAGGTGGTGTTGGGCACCGTGCCGGCCAGGCCGGAGAGCAGGTTGCCCACCCCGTCGGCCGCCACCGCACCCTGCACGGAGCGAAAGTCCGTGGCCCGCGGCGTGCGCCAGGAGACCCTCTGGATGCCGACCACATCGCCCACGGTCTCGATGGCCCCGATGAGGGTGACGAAGACGAAGGCCGGCAGGAGAGCCCAGAAGGCCGGACCGAAGTCGAAGGCGAAGCCGGGCCAGCCGCCCTGCGGAAGTCCGAACCAGGGCGCTTCGATCACGCGCTCGATCTCGTAGAGTCCGAAGCCGGAAGCCACGACGCAACCGCCGATGACGCCCGCGATCGGCGCCCATCGCCGCACGCCGCTCGACCCGCGCAGGACCATCAGCAGGGTCACGAGCAGGGTGACGACCGCGCTCCAGAGGATACCGGTCTCGGACGCGCCCTCGGGCACCTCCTCGAGCAGCTCCGCCACCACGGGCATGATTGTCACCGCGATGAGCATCATCACCGTTCCCGCGACCGTCGGCGTAATGATCCTCCTGAGCAGGGACAGCCGCGCGGACAGCGCGAACTGGAAGAGGGACGAGACGACGAGCAGGGCCATGAGCAGCGGCGGCCCGCCCTCGGTCAGCGCCGTGACGCAGACCGCGATGAAGGCTCCCGACGTCACCATCAGGAGGATGTACCCGGAGCCGACCCTTCCCACCCGTTTGGCCTGGAGCATCGTGGTGACGCCCGAGATCGCCAGCGCCGCGAAGGCAGCCCAGGCGAGGTATGCGTCGCCGCCGCCCGCGGCTGTCACCACAACGACCGGAATCAGGATGATCTCGCCGAGCTCGAGCATCATCAACTGGAGGGCCAACCCCAGCGCAAGCCCGTGAGGGGGGTGTTGGTCGGGCTCATAGCGAACCGGTGCGACGTCGCGGCTCGGCGGCGGCATGGGTGCACTCTCCCATCTGGTTTGCATTCAATGACCCCGCTCAATTGATTGTTTCATTGCGTACAGGGCAATTCCAGCACCTCAATCGCGTCCGGTATCGCCAGGCCGCAATGCGGAAAGTGCCCGGGACGGAGCGCCTCAGAGGCCCGTCGCAGGGTTGCAACTTGTCCGGTCTGCGCCTATCGTTTACGCCGCTGCCTCCTCGTATCTGCCCGTGTTCCTCCTCCGCCCCGAGCATGCCGACAGGCCCGAATCCCCAGACGACAGCGCGTGAGTCGACCCAGGTCCGCATCCTGCCGAGCCTCAGCGACATCGAGCGACGGATCCTCGATTTCATGGTCTCCTACCTCCGGGCCAACACCTATCAGCCGTCGATCCGCGAGATCGGGACGCGGTTCGGGATCAAGAGCACCAAGACGGTTTCGGAACACCTCCAGTCCCTGGCGGACAAGGGCTTCATCGAGAGGGATCCGGCGCGCTCCCGGGGCATCAGGATCCTCGGGGTCGACCTGAACGCCCAGACCGTGTCGCTGCCCTGCTTCCGGGACCTCAGGGAGGCGACGAACGGAATGCGGGATGGTCGCGTGGACGTTCACATCACGCTCGACAGGCAGCTGGTGAGCCGGAATGGAGGCTTCGTGGTGCGGGCGCCCCAGGACCGCCTGGCCGCCGCGGGAGTCAGCGACGGCGACTTCCTCGTCATCCAGCCCGTCCGCGCTGACGAACTGGCCGACGGCGAGATCATCGTGGCCCGCATGAAGGGTGCCGCCGACTACTTCCAGCTCAAGAAGCGCAGTGCGCGGTTCTTCTTCTACCCCATCGGGGGCGAGTCCTCCGTTCCCGATGGCGACGATGCCGCGCAGCCGGTCATTCTGGGCAGGGTTGCGGCCCTCTTCCGCCGGATGACCCCGCTGCCCTTCACGGCCCCGATCACGGCTCACTAGCGCCCCGTGGCAGAGCGCCACGCGACCGCCGGCGCCACACCTCCCGGTTCGTCTTCGTCTTCGCCGGCGGAAGCCCGCGACCGTGCCTGGATGGCGCGCGCCCTCGAGATCGCGCGGGCCGGCGGGCTGCGCGGGGAAGTGCCCGTCGGCGCGGTCATCGTGCATGAGGGTGCGGTGCTGGCCGAGTCTCACAACCGCACGGCAGAGTTGGCCGACCCTACCGCACACGCCGAATCGGCGGCGATCCGCACGGCCGCGCGGCGGCTGGGGGACTGGCGCCTCTCCGGATGCACCCTCTACACGACCCTCGAGCCCTGTGCGCAGTGCGCCGGCGCCATCGTTCTGGCCCGGATCCCGCGCCTTGTCTTCGGGGCGCCCGACCCCAAGTCGGGGATGGCGGGCAGCCTGGGCAATCTGGTGCAGGACCGGCGGCTGAACCACCGCGTCGAACTGGTCGCGGGGGTGCTGGCAAAGGAGTCCGCCGAGCTGCTGCGCGGGTTTTTTCGTGCCCGGAGGGTGGACGGGGCCGGCCGGTTTGAAGGGGACGCGCCGGGTTGAGGAGTGCGCCGGGCCGAGGGACAGGATTGCTCGCTGGCGCCAGCACTAGCCGGAGGGAACCTCCAGCTCCTTCAGGGGTGTGCCGAAGGCGCGAAGCCAGAGGGCCAGTACCGCGACGCCCAGGACGAGCGCGAGCCAGGTGGGCAGTCCCAGCGACGTCCCCACGCTGCCCAGAAGGAGCCCCACAACACCGACCAGCACCGCGTAGGGAAGCTGCGTCCGCACGTGGTCCACATGGTCGCAGGCGGCGGCCGTGGAGGACAGAACCGTGGTGTCGGAGATCGGGGAGCAGTGGTCGCCCCAGATCGCTCCAGCCAGCACGGAGCTGGTGGTGGCGAGGAGGATGCCGTAGACGGAGCCGTCCGCGAATCCCGTGCCCCCGGCGAGCGATACGGTGAGCGGAATGACGAGGGGGATGAGGATCGCCATGGTGGTCCAGGAGGTCCCGGTCGCAAAGGCCATCGCTCCCGCGGTGATGAAGACCAGCGAGGGCAGGAGTAAGAGCGGGAACTCGATCCGCGTCAGCAGCCCCGAGAGGTATCCGGCCGTGCCCACGTCCTGGGTCACCGCACCGAGCGACCACGCCAGCGTGAGGATGACCATGGCGATCATCATGGCCTTGACGCCGCCCAGCCACGCGTCGACGCAGCCCTTCACGTCGAGGAGCCGCTGGGAGATCGACAGCACCGCCGCGACGAGGCAGCCGGACAAAGAGCCCCAGAGGAGAGTGATGAAAGGGTCCGCCGCCCCGAAGATGTCGCGCAGCGACGCATCGGTTCCCGCCGCTGCCCGTCCCGAGGTGTAGAGGCCCCCGAGAACCACGAGCACCACCGTAAGGACCGGCACGCCCGCGTTCCACCAGCGCGGCGAAACGCCCTCCCTGGCTTCGACGAAGCTCTCGGTGATTTCGGCCGCCGGACGCGACCCCGGGCGCAGGATCCCGCCGCCCGACGCGGCGCGCGCCTCGGCCCTGGCCATTGGGCCGAAATCCCGATTCATGTATGAGGTGAGGAAGACGAAGGCGAGCGCGAGCAGGGGGTAGAAGAGGTACGGGATGGTCTCGAGGAAGACGGTGTAGGGGCTGAGTCCCGCCAGGAAGGCCGCATCGGCGCCCGCGGCTTCACCGGCAGCGGCGTCCAGCCCGCCGGCGATCAGCGACACCTCGTAACCCACCCATGTCGAGACCGGGACAAGGGCTGCCACCGGGGCCGCCGTCGAGTCCACCAGGTAGGCCAGCTTCTCGCGCGATACCTTCAGCCCGTCGGTGATGGGACGCATCGTGTTCCCCACGACGAGCGTGTTGGCGTAGTCGTCGAAGAAGATCCCGAGGCCGGCGAGCATCGTGGCCACCTTGCCTCGGCGCCGGTTGCGTGCCAGCGGCGCGACGGCCCGCACCACCCCGAGCGTGCCCCCGTTGCGGCTGATGATGCCCACCATCCCGCCCAGAAGGAGGCTGAAGACCACGATCTGGGTGTGGCCGCTGTCGGTGTTGCCCAGCGCGGGGACCACGTACTGGTCGATCAGGCGCCAGGTGGCCTGGAGGGGGTTGTAGCCCGCCACCGCGAGCGCGCCGAGCCAGATCCCGGCGAGCAGGGCGGTGATCACCTCCTTGAAGATGAGCGCCAGCACGATCGCCACGAGCGGCGGCAGGATCGAGAACCACCCGGGCGCGAACGGGCGCGAGATCTCGTGTACGGTGTCGCCTGTGCGCACCTGCAGGGGTAAAGCGTCCCTGGAGGCAATGGAGATGTTGCGGAACTCCCGCGCTTCACCCGCCGCCACCGGGCCGGAAGCGAGCAGGACTCCGCCGGCGTCCTGGATCTCGACGAGCGCGGAGTAATCGGGGCCGCCGCGCACCGTCACCGAGAAGGGAACCGAGGCCAGGATCACCGCGGGCGCCTCGGCAACCTCCTGGGCACCTCCCGCAAGCGGCGCTGCGAGCATAACCAGGCCAATCGTCGCCCACCGGGCAGCGCGGGAACGGCAGAAGCTCCACCACCTCCTACCGGCAGGGACGGGACCAACTCGGCGTGCGGGCGTTGGGGACATTGGAGTACCGGATCTGTGGGAGTCGGGCGTGGGCCGTCGGCGAAGCGGCCGATGTGTCCAACCATCATGTTGGCCGGAGCCTTCCGGTGCAATTACCTTTCAGCGGCTTGCAAGGCAGGCCGGGGACCAAACCGGGCATCTACCGGCAGGAGCAGACGCGACAAGGTGACCCCCGCGACACCCACGGTGCTCATGGACGGCCAGGCCGTCAGGCGTGCCGTCGGCCGCATGGCCCACGAGATTCTCGAGAAGCTGGGCGGTACGGAACGCCTGGTGCTGATGGGCATTCAGCGGCGTGGCGTCGACCTCGCGACGATGATCGGCGAGGCGATCGAGGCGGCGGAGGGCAGGGAGGTCCCGGCCGGCACCCTCGACATCACGCTGTACCGCGACGATCTGATGGCGCTGGGGCCCAGGCCGGTGGTGGGCGAGACCAAGCTGCCCGGCGGCGGTGTGGAGGGTATGGCCGTCGTCCTGGTCGATGATGTCCTCTATACCGGCCGGACCGCGCGCGCCGCGCTCAATGAGCTGATGGACTGGGGAAGGCCCGAGCGTATCCTTCTCTGCGTGCTGGTTGATCGCGGGGATCGGGAACTGCCCATTCAGCCCGACATCGTGGGGCGGGAGTTTCCGGTGCTGGCCAACCAGCGGATCGACGTGCTGGTGCCCTCGCTGGATGGCGAGCTTGCGGTGGTGCTGGCCGCTCTGGAGGCGCGGTGATCCGTTCGGCGACGACGCTGGGCAAGGACCTGATCGGGCTCGAACCGCTGAGCCGCGAGCAGATCGAGGTCATTCTGGATACCGCGGAGCCGTTCAAGGAGATCTCCGAGCGGCGGATCAAGAAGGTGCCGGTGCTGAGGGGGAAGACGATCGTCAACCTCTTCTTCGAGGCGTCGACCCGCACGCGCATTTCGTTCGAGTTCGCGGAGAAGCGGCTCTCGGCCGACACGGTGAACATCGGGGCGGTTGGGTCGTCGGTGTCGAAGGGGGAGACGCTGGTCGACACGGCGCGCAACCTCGAGGCGATGCGGATCGACATGGTCGTGATCCGCCACTGGTCCGCCGGGGCCGCGTCGTTCCTGGCGGCGCGGATTCCGTCGAACGTGATCAACGCGGGCGACGGGGCACACGAGCATCCCACGCAGGGGTTGCTCGACATCCTGACGCTGCGCGACCACTTCGGGCGCCTGGAAGGGCTGAAGGTGTGCATCGTGGGGGACGTGCTCCACTCGCGGGTGGCGCGGTCGAACATCTTCGGTCTCGTCACGCTGGGGGCGAAGGTCGCGGTGTGCGGGCCGCACACCCTGCTGCCGGCCGGGATCGAGGAGCTGGGCGTCCGGGTATTCGGGCGGGTGGAGGAGGCGATCGAGTGGGCGGATGCGCTGAACGTGCTGCGCCTTCAGCTGGAGCGAATGCAGGACGGATTCGTGCCGTCGCTGCGCGAATACAACCGCGTGTTCGGGGTCTCGCGGGAGCGGCTCGAGTGGGCGCCGCGGGAGATGCTGATCCTTCATCCCGGGCCGATGAACCGGGGCGTGGAGATCGACTCGGACGTGGCGGACGGGCCGCACTCGGTGATCCTGCGGCAGGTGACGAACGGGGTGGCCATACGCATGGCGGTGCTGTACCTGCTCGCCGGCGGCGCGCCGGACCTGGCCGAGGCGGCCAAGTCGGGTAAGGGGGTGCGGCCGTGAGGGCGGGGAGGCGCGCGTGAATCGGCTGCTGATTCGAGGAGGGCGCGTGATCGATCCGGGCGCCGGGACGGACCAGGGCGCCGATGTGCTGATCGAGGCCGGGCGCATCGTGGCGGTCGCGCCGAGCCTGGCGCCCGACGGCGCCGGGATCGTCGACGCGCGCGGTCTGGTGGTGGCGCCGGGGTTCGTTGACCCCCACGCGCACCTCTGCGAGCCGGGGTGGGAGCAGCGCGAGACGATCGCGACGGGGGCGCTGGCGGCGGCAGGCGGGGGGTACACGACCGTGTGCGCCATGCCCGACACCGATCCCGTGGTGGACGATCCGGCCTCCGTGGGCTTCATCGTGGCGGCGGGCAGGCGGGCGAAAGGGGCCCGCGTGTATCCCGCGGCGGCGGTCTCCGTCGGCCGCAAGGGAGAGCAGCTGACCGAGTTCGGAGAGGTGGTGGACGCCGGGGCGGTGGCCGTGACCGACGCGGGCAGGTCGGTCCGTTCGTCCAAGCTGATGCGGCTGGCTCTCGAGTATGCGCTGGCCTTCGATGTGCCTGTGCTCTCCCACTCCGAGGACGCGGATCTCGCCAGGAGCGGAGTGATGCACGAAGGGGTGATGTCGACGCGCCTCGGGCTGCGCGGGAAGCCGGCTGCGGCAGAGGAGATCGGAATCGCGCGGGATCTGGCGCTTGCAGAAACGACCGGCGGACGCCTTCACCTCCAACGGGTATCCACCGCCGCGGCGGCCGGCCTGCTGCGGCGCGCCAGGGATCGCGGTGTGCGGGTCACCGCCGAGGTGACTCCCCACCACCTCCTTCTGTCGCACGAATTGATTGCGGGCTACGGCACCGAGTTCAAGGTGGATCCGCCCCTGCGAACACGGCACGACATCGAGGCGCTGCGCTCGGCTCTTGTGGACGGCACCATCGACAGCATCGCCACCGATCACGCGCCCCGCACCTACGACGAGAAGGAACAGGCCTTCGACGACGCGCCGTTCGGCGTCGTGGGTTTCGAGACCGCCTTCGCCATCCTGCACACGCGCCTGGTACTGGAAGGGCACATCACCCTCCCGGCCCTGCTGGCTCGCATGTCGACCGGTCCGGCCCGGGCCCTGGGCCTGCCGGGGGGCACGCTCGCACGCGGGGAGCGCGCCGATCTGGCCCTCATCGACCCGCTGACCGAGTGGACCATCGACCCGGCCGCCTTCCTGTCCAAGTGCCGCAACACGCCCTTCGGCGGGGTTCGGGTTACGGGGCGCGTCGCGCGGACGCTCGTGGACGGGGAAACGGTCTGGAGGGTGCCGGCCGACACGCAATGACGCATCCATGGGCTGGCTGCGCTGGAGGCGCCCCGTTCCTGGGCGAGTCTCTGATTGAGATATCCGTTAACGAACAGAATCCGCCGGTTTGCGTTGCCCCTCCCCCGGAATCGGCCAGATCCAGCCGCTGACCCACGGATCGATCGACGCTACTGCGCCGCCCTTACGACTCTGTCCAGCTGTGCCTTGATCCGGCCGGCCTTGTTCGGGTGGAGCACATTGCGAACGGCGGCCCGGTCAATGAGTGCCACCGCCAGACGCCGCTCCCTTTCCGCCTGCTCGGGCGACGTGGCTTCTCGCACTCTGCGAATGGCCGTGCGGATCTTCGAACGCGTTTCGCGGTTCCTGCTGCGCTCGACGCGGCTCAACTGCATCCGCTTCTTCGCGCTCTTGATATTCGGCATGCTGGTCTGGTTGTCCGGGCTTCGGTCTGTGTGTTTGCGTCGGGTCGGGTTTACATTCGGAATCAAAGGTAGAATCACCAGCCCGTCCGATCAACGGGGCACCGCCGGGGCGGGAACGGTTTGACGCAGTCCGCGGATAGTTAAATGTATGGTAAACATGACATTGTGTAATCCTTTCTTTACAGTTCGAAGAGATCAAGCCGAGCGGCCCGGCCCGGACGCATCGCCGCCCGACGTGCAGGCGCAGCCAGGTTAGCCCGATGGAGTTCCTGCTCGTCGTCCCGGTGCTCCTCTTCTCCGTTGTGGCTCACGAAGTGGCCCACGCCTGGCAGGCGCTGAGGGAAGGGGACACGACCGCACGCGACCTCGGGCGGATCACGCTCAATCCCCTGCCGCACCTGGACCTGATGGGGTCGATCGTCGTCCCGCTGGTGCTGTTCCTCCTGCCTGGGAACTTCCTCTTCGGCTGGGCGAAGCCCGTACCGGTGAATCCTCGCAACTATCGCAGCTACCCCGCGGGCGACATTCGCGTCTCGCTGGCGGGAATCGTGGTGAATCTCTGCCTGGTCGTGCTTTTTGCCCTGGGATTGGCACTGGCAGCAACGCTGGGCATTTCGCCGGGAGCGGGGAGTCAGTTGGGCACAACCATATTGTCCATGCTAACTTATGGGGTTTTCATAAACCTTATTCTAGCATACTTCAACCTCATGCCGATCCCGCCCCTGGATGGATCCCATGTGCTCTACCACCTCCTTCCTCCCAGGGTGAGGGGTCGCTACCGGGAGATGGGCAGGTACGGAATCACATTCCTGTTCTTCACTCTGGTGCTCTTTCCAGGGGCCTTCGGAGCAGTGCTCTCGCCGGTGTTCCTGGCCTTCGACTGGATCCTCGCGGCAGCCCTGCGATGACCGGCGAAGGCCTCCTCCTGGTCGAGACGGAGCGGTTCCGGGGGCCGCTCGACCTGTTGCTTCATCTGATTCGCAGCCAGGACATCGACATCTTCGACATACCCGTCGCGCGGATCACGAGGCAATTCCTGGCGGCGATCGAGGATCTCTCCGACAGCGATGTGGATGAAGCCGGCGAGTTCCTGGAGATGGCGGCGGCTCTGGTGCGGATCAAGGCGCGCATGCTCCTGCCTGGTCCACCGGGGGAGGAAGACCAGGATCCGCGGGCCGAACTGGTGCGCCGGCTTCTCGAGTACGAGCAGATTCGCGAGATCGCCCTCCGGCTGCGCACCGCCGAGAACGACCGCGGGCGCCGCTTCGCCAGGGGCTACGTCGAGCCGCGCGCGCGAACGCCGGCCGCGGACGTGCCGCTGACGGTGACGTGGGATGAAGTCATGGCTGCCGCGGCTCGCATCGTGGCGCCGGAGGAGCGGGAGCGGGAGCACCGGGTGTTCACCCGGCCGGTCGCGATGCGGGAGAAGGTCGACCTGATCGTGGCGGCGGTCACGAGGGCCCGCAGGATCGAGTTCGATCGCCTCGTCGCGCCGTGGAAAGAGCGTGTGCATGCAGTCATGACGCTGCTGGCGGGGCTGGAACTGGGGAGAAGACGCGTGGTGTCGCTGCGGCAGAGGAAACCCTTTTCGCCGCTGTGGATCTACAGGGGGGCCAACATCGGCGCGGACATCTCCGATGTGGCGGCCGACCCTGCGGACGCGGCGCCAAACGAAATGGAGGACGGATCATGAACGATGCGAGCATCGTTGAGGCGATCCTGTTCGCGAGCGACGCGCCGCTCTCTCCCGGCGACATCGCGCGCGCGGACGAGACGCTGGACGAGGACCGCGTCGAAGCGGCGCTCGCGGCGCTCCGGGCCGACTACGACCGTTCGGGGCGGGCGTTCGAGCTGCGCGAGGTGGCGGACGGCGTGCAGCTGATGACCCGGCCGGAGTTCGCGCCGTACCTGGAGCGCTTCGACACGGTGCCGAGGTCGTCGCGGCTGTCCGGTCCCGCTCTCGAGGCGCTGGCCATCGTGGCGTACAGGCAGCCGATCAGCCGGATCGAGGTCGAGTACGTGCGGGGGGTGAACTCCACGGGGGTGATCCGCACCCTCCTCGAGCGTGGCCTCGTCGAAGGGGTGGCGAGAGGGGAGGGGGTGGGACGCCCCGTGCTGTACGGGACCACTTCCCGTTTCATGGAACACTTCGGCCTTGCTTCGCTGGAAGATCTGCCCCGGCCGGAGGACCTTCCGGTCGTACTGCGGGGAAGCGGGGCGGCGGAGGACATCGAGGCGGACAGCGAGAATGACGAAGGGTGACCGGTGTCCGGCACCCATGAGGGTGCAGAAGTACATCTCCAGGTCCGGAGTGGCTTCACGGCGCCAGGCGGAGGTGCTGATGCGGGAGGGGCGCGTGCGGGTCAACGGCGTGCCCGTGACGGCCATGGGCTCGGTCGTGCGGCCCGGCGTCGACACGGTGTCTCTGGACGGGTCGGTCGTGCGGCCCGCAGCGCGCCGGTGGGTGATTCTCCACAAGCCGGTCGGAGTCCTCTGCACCCGCGCGGATCCCCACGGCGGGGAGACCATCTACGACAGGCTGCCCGCCTGGGCCGGATCGCTCCGCTATGTGGGGCGGTTGGACCGGGAGACTTCCGGGGTGCTTCTGATGACCAACGACGGGGACCTGGGGGCCGCACTGGCACACCCGAGCGGCCGCGTGGAGCGGGAATACGTGGCGCAGGTCTCCGGGCAGGTCACCGCGAAGGGAATCAGGTCGCTGCGGCGAGGGGTTGAACTCGAGGATGGATTCGCCAGGCCCCGGCTGGTCCGGAAGGTCCGTGTCGACGACGGGGAATGGGGCTTGAGGCTGATCATCATGGAGGGGCGAAAGCGCGAGGTGCGGAGGCTTCTCAAGGCCGTGGGACATCCGGCAGTGGCGTTGGAGCGCACGCGCTTCGGTCCCTTTCGACTCGGAAAGCTGGCGCCGGGCGCCTGGAGACCCGCACACTCCTCGGAACTGGCGGAGGCGCGCGCCCTGGTGCGGCGGCGCCAACGTGGACGATCGCGAAGGCATACGGGGGGGCCACGTGCGTGACCTGACGCTCGAAGTCGTTGAGCATCCACTGATCGAGCACAAGCTGTCCTTCCTGCGGGATCGCCGCACCGGCCACAGCCGGATGCGGGAACTCGTCACGGAGATCACGCTGCTCATGACGTTTCATGCCACCCGCGGCCTCGGGGGCGAGCAAGTCGCCCTCGAAACGCCCCTGGAGGAGATGCGGGCGCGCCGTATCCGCGAGGACCGGCTGGTTGTCGTTCCCGTTCTGCGCGCGGGACTGGGCATGGTCGAGGGAGTACTGCGGCTGATCCCCGGCGCCCGCGTGGGGCACCTCGGCTTCTACCGCAACGAAGAGACGCTGCAGCCGGTTCGCTACTATGGGAAGCTCCCGCCCGAACCCGAACGCTGCAGCTTCCTTCTGGTGGATCCGATGCTCGGGACAGGAGGCACCGCCTCGGCCTCGATCTCCGACCTCAAGGAGCGAGGCGCGAAGGAAATCGCCTTCATTTGCCTGGTTGCCGCGCCCGAGGGAGCGGCACGCCTGACAAGAGAACACCCGGATGTACCGGTTTACGCCGCCGCGCTCGACCGCCAGTTGAACGAGAAGGGCTACATCCTGCCAGGACTTGGCGATGCGGGCGATCGGCTGTTCGGCACGCTGTAGCAGTCATTGGAACGAGCCCGCTTCGCATTTCGGATGGTGATGCGTTCGTGGCTGGTACCGGTTACCCTTTAACCGGGCCCATAGCTCAGGCGGTCAGAGCAGCGGACTCATAATCCGACGGTCGGGGGTTCAAGTCCCTCTGGGCCCATGGTTTCAAGGACTGGATCGCCTGATGCAGACTTGACGGCCAGGAGTTCACAGGCTTCATTTTCCGCAGATCCTGGTGGTTCTTCACCCGAGTTCAAGGTGGTGGCGGTTGTTCTTCCGGCGATCGAGCAGATGGGACATGCGCCGGACGGCTGTCTTTTCGCTTGCCACAATTCAGATCGGCCTGGCGGGGTTCCTCGGTCCCGCCGACGCGGTCCTTGACATCGAGCGATTCGGGTCGCCGATCCATGTGGAGTCGCCCGAAAGCGCGGACTGTGCCGTGGCTCACGGCCATGTGTTCTGCCAGGTGGTCCGGTCGCTTTCCAATCCGGTCGTTTCGGGGGGAATATCGCTTCCCAGGGTGAGCGCGCCTCCGCTGCGGCTGCCGGAGCCCGACATGGCGGCCGACCGTCCTCCCGCGACCCCGATTCTGCTGGGGTCGGTCATCCCCAGGGCTCCGCCCATCGCTTGACGCCCCCGGGGCGCCTCCGTCCCGGTCCCCACAACGTCGTTCGCGGGTTCGCCGTCCCGGGTGGATGGCTCGCACCCGTAGAATTCCGCGTCTCAAGCGAAGTGCATCATACCTTGAAGAAGACTCTGTCCGAGTTGCTTTGCACCGGCGCCGTCACGACGGTCGCCGGGCTTGCCGTGTGGTCGGCGCCTGCATCGGCGCAGGAGCCGGAGCACCAGGGCGAGATCGAGGGCGTGGTGCGCGATGCCGAGACTGGAGACCCGCTCGCGGGTGCGTTCGTGTCGGTGGTCGGGACGGGCACGACGGCGGTCACGCACGGTGACGGCACGTTCCACCTGACGCGGATCGCCGGGGGAACCTACTCCCTGCGGGCCGAACGGCTCGGCTATCGCAGTGCGACCCTCGAAGTTCTCGTGGAAGACGAGTCTCCGGTAGTCGTCATCGAGTTGGTGACGTCGCCGATTGCGCTGCAGGGATTGGTGGTCACCGCCACCGTCAGCGAGCGGAGCCCTGCGGAAGCCCTGCGGCCCGTGAGCGTCATGGCCGGCGACGAACTGCAGCGCCGGATGGAAGGGACCGTGGCGGCCACGCTGGCCTCGATGCCTGGAATGGCCGTCACGACCATGGGTCCGACCGTCTCGCAGCCGGTGGTCCGCGGGCTGAGCGGCGACCGCGTGCTCGTTCTGGAAGACGGGACGCGGGTGGGAGATGCCTCCAATTCGGGCACCGATCACACGACCGGACTCGACCCGGCGCCCGCGCGGCGGATCGAGGTCGTGCGGGGCCCGGGGGCGCTGCTCTACGGCGGCAACGCGCTGGGCGGAGTGATCAATGTCATTCGTGACGAGATCCCGGCGGCGGTACCGCATCACGTGACCGGATCCGCGACCCTGCAGAGTCAGACCGTGACGGCTTCGGCGGGCGGCAGCGCGACCATGGTCTTCCCGGTGACAGGGCAGATGCCGCTGCGCGTGGAAGTTTCCGGGCGGACGGGGGGAGACCTGAAGACGCCGCTGGGCACCCTGCTCAACACCGACGGCCAGCTGTGGAGCGGCGGTGTGGGGTCGGCCTACGTAGCGGATTGGGGCCATCTGGGGGCGTCCTTCCGCGGGTATCTCAACGACTACGGCATTCCCGGCGGATTTGTGGGGGGGCACGAGGAAGGAGTGCGCATCGAGATGCAGCGCTTCGCCTCGAAGTTCCGGACCGTGGTCGAGCAACCGGAAGGGTTCTTTCGGGATATTCGCGTCGATGCGACGCACACCTGGTACGAGCACCGTGAGATCGAACCGCCGAACATTCTGGGCACCCTCTATCACCAGCAGGTGTTCAGCGGCGATGTGCTCGGCCGCCACGGGGAATGGGGACCCTTTTCGGCGGGCGCGGTCGGTGCCCGCCTGTCGTGGGAGGACTTCGAGTACGGCGGCGGTCTGTACACGCCGGACACGCGCCGGAGCCGTGCGTCGCTGTATTTCCTTGAAGAGGTCGACCTGGGCGCGACCCGGTTCGAGTGGGGTTTGCGCTACGACTGGACGGGAGCCGATCCCCTGCAGGAGAATCGGGATTCGGATATCGGAGACATCCGGGATCGTGGGTTCCACTCTCTTTCAGGGTCGCTCGGCGTGCTCGTCACACCGGCTGCCGGACTTACGCTGGGGACCAGCTTCGTCCATGCGTTCCGGGCACCGGACATCAACGAACTCTATTCGGAGGGTCCGCACCTCGCAGCCTACGCCTTCGAAGTCGGAAACCCGTCCCTCGCGGGTGAGATCGGGAGGGGACTCGACATCTTCATCCGCTTCGAGTCCGACCGGCTGCGGGGTGAAATGACCGGCTTCTACAACGACATCAGGGATTACGTCTACGGGGAGGACACGGGTCGACTCAGCCGTGTGCTCCTGCCGATCTACCAGTTCCGGGGCAACGACGCCGTGTTCAGCGGTTTCGAGGCTGCGTTGGACGTGGACCTGGGTCGTGGGCTGGCGCTGGAAGCAGTGGGGTCTTCGGTGAAAGGAAGCCTCAAGGAAACCGAGGAACCCCTTCCACTCGTGCCTCCGCTCAAGGGACACGCGGCCCTGAAGTACGAGCGGCCGCAGTGGTTCGTTCGCGGAGAGGCGGCGATGGCCGCCCGGCAGGAACGCGTCGGCGAGTTCGAGACCCCGACCGACGGGTACGCGGTCCTGAACGTCTCGGCCGGTGCGCGTCTCACCCTGGCAGGACGTCTGAACGTCCTCACCGTGAGCCTCGACAATGCCACGAATACCGAATACCGCAACCACCTCTCCCGGGTAAAGGAGATCATGCCCGAGGCCGGGAGGGGCCTGAGCATTACCTACCGGGTCGTGTTTTAGCATGACGCGTGCACGACTCACCACTTACACAACCGTAAGGAGACATGAAATGAAGACATGGAGCTACAGAAACTGGCCAGTGGCGGTCCTTGCCGCCCTGGCCCTGGTCCTCGCGGCCTGCGAGTCGTCGACCGAGCCGGAGGAGGAGCACTACGAACCCGAGGGTTTGGAACTCGTGATGGGTGGCCAGGTCATCGCGTCCTACGACGGGGAAACGCAAAGCTGGACCGGTGAACTCGAGGTCGACGCGGGTGAGGAGACGCCGCACATCACGGTCCGTTTCGTGGATCACGACGGCGATGCGATCCCGATGGAAGACGACACCTACCTGGAAGTCGACATCGAGGACGAGTCGATCGCCGAGTGGGAACAGGACACGCCCGGGGAGTTCGGCGGACACCTGCACGGCCACATGGAGGGCGAAACCGATGTGACGTTCATGCTTATGCACGGTGCGATCGGGTCGGGGCACGCCGACTTCGTGACGACGCCCGTGCACGCGCACGTACACGACGATCACAGCTAGCTGCGGTCGCACGACCGGCAACCGGCCGTTCGCAGGGAAAGCCAGCATTGGCGATACTGCGAACGGCCGGTTCTTTTGGGTGCCCACGGTTGATCGGGCCTCACGCCTTGCAAACCCTCATCGGAAGAAGTTCACGATGCCATCCTTCGTCCTCCGTTCCTCGGTTGCGCTTTCGCTGACGCTGGTTGCGGCCGCCGCTACCTCTGTTGCCCCGCCGCACGCCGGCGCCCAGCAAGTCCCTACAACCAGCTTCGCCTCGATGCAGTACCGGCACATCGGCCCGCTCGGAAACCGGATCACCTCGGTGGCGGGCGTGCCCGGGGACCGCTTCACCTACTACGCCGGAGCGGCATCGGGCGGACTGTGGAAGACCGAGGACGGGGGCGTGAACTGGCGAGCGGTCTTCGACGACCAGCCGGTGCACTCGGTGGGCGAGGTCGAGGTTTCCCCGTCCGACCCCAACATCGTGTGGGCGGGGACCGGGGAGCCCTTCATCCGCTCGAACGTGTCGATCGGAAACGGGGTGTGGAAGTCCACCGACGCCGGCGACAGCTGGACGCACATGGGGCTGGAAGGCACCGGACGCATCAGCCGCATCATCGTCCACCCCACCAACCCGGACATCGTCTATGCGGCCGCCATCGGACACGGCTACGCACCCCAGCCCGAACGGGGCATCTACCGCACCATGGACGGGGGCGCGACCTGGGAGCACGTCCTCTTTGTGGACGAGGAGACGGGCGCGAGCGACCTGGTGATGGACCCCAACAATCCGCGCATCCTCTTCGCGGGGACCTGGCAGATCGCGATCCGGACCTGGACGCGCACCTCCGGCGGCCCCGGCAGCGCCATCCACGTCTCGCGCGACGGCGGCACGACCTGGACCCGTCTCAGCGGCAACGGCCTCCCCACGCGTGAGATCGGGAAGATCGCGCTGTGCATGAGCCACGACGACTCCCGCCGCATCTACGCTCTCATCGAGACCGGCGACGGCGTTCCCTGGGAAGGCGGCGACACCGACGGCGGCGAACTCTGGCGCTCCGACGACGGCGGCCACAACTGGGCGCTCGTCAGCTACGACCGCGACCTCGCCGGCCGCACCGCCTACTACACCCGCTGCGAGGCCAACCCCGATGACGCCGACGAGGCGTACTTCCTGGCGGCGGTCTACAGCACCACGCTCGACGGCGGCGTCACGTCGACCTCGGCGGGGTTCATGGAGGGCCCGACCTGGGACAATCACGACATGTGGATCGACCCGCAGGACGGCGACCGCCAGATCGTGGGCGGCGACGGCGGCCTCGCGATCTCGGGCAATCGGGGCCGAACCTGGTTCCGCGCTCAGCTGCCCGTCGCGCAGATGTACCACGTCACCGTCGACAACGCGATCCCGTACAACGTCATGGGCAACCGCCAGGACGGCCCCTCGACGCGCGGCCCGAGCAACAGCCGGATGGGCGGCGGCATCTTCGGCGTGGGCATTCCACGCGGCCTGTGGCACTCCGTCGGCGGCGGCGAATCCGGCTTCGCGACGCCGGACCCGACCGATCCGAACATCGTGTGGTCCAGCGCGTCGGGGGTCGGGGCAGGGGGCGGGATCGTGTCTCGCTGGGACGCCCGCACGGGCCAGTACCGGGAGGTCGAAGTCTGGCCCGAGTCCACCACCGGCCAGCCGGCCGACTCGCTCAGGTACCGCTTCCAGTGGACCTTCCCGCTCCTCATCTCCCCGCACGACAACAACACCATCTACGTGACGAGCCAGCACGTCCACCGCACGACAAACCGCGGGCAGAGCTGGGAGGTGATCAGCCCGGACCTCAGCACCGACAACCGCAGCCGCATGGGGATCAGCGGCGGGCTCACGCCCGACAACATCGGGGTGGAGTACTGCTGCGTGATCTACGCCTTCGACGAGTCGCCGCTGGAGCCGGGCCTTTTCTGGGCGGGCACCAACGACGGGCTGATGCACGTCAGCCGGGACGGCGGCGCCAACTGGACGAACGTGACCGAGAACATCCCGAACCTGCCGCCCGACGGGGTGGTGCGCGGCATCGACGCCTCCCGCCACACGCCGGGCAAGGCGTACATGGTCATTGAGCACCACCAGGTCGGCGACTTCGAAGCCCGCGCCTACAAGACCGAGGACTACGGCGCGAACTGGACCGCCATCACCGAAGGCATCGACGACGGCGTGCTCAGCTACACCCGCGCCATCCACGAGGATCCGGTCCGCCCCGGACTCCTGTACCTGGGCACCGAAGCGTCGGTCTACGTCTCCTTCGACGACGGCGACAACTGGCAGCGGTTCCATACCAACCTGCCGCCCGCGCCGATGTACGGGCTGGTGGTGCAGGAGCACTTCAACGACCTGGTCGTGGGGACCTACGGTCGCGGCTACTGGATCCTCGACGACATCACGCCGCTCCAGCAGCTCACCCCAGAGGTCGCCGCGAGCACCACCCACCTCTTCGCGCCTCGGCCAGCCTACCGGTTCCGGCCCATCTCGGCGCCCTTCACCATGTTCGACGACCAGTCCGACGGCGAGAACCCGCCCTACGGCGCCTCGCTCAACTACTGGCTGGCCGACGCGACCGACGACAATGTCGCCATCGAGATCGCGAACGCCGACGGCGAGGTCGTGCGCACCCTGCAGGGCACCACCGACGCAGGCGTCAACCGCGCCTGGTGGGACCTGATGAACGAGCCCGTCGAGCAGGTGCGCCTGCGCACGAAGCCGCTCCACGGCGACGACATTTCGCTGGGCGAGGAGCGCTGGCGTCCGCTGGCGGGCGGTCCCCTGGGCGGTCCGGGCGCGGGCACGTACCTGCAGCCGCCGGGCACCTACACCGTCACGCTCAAGGTGGGAGACGCGACTCACACGCAGCAGCTGGAGGTCCGCAAGGACCCCCACTCCGAGGGCACCATGGCCGACATCGAGCTGCAGATCGCCGCGCTGGCCGACATCCGGGCCGATCTGGAGGCCACCGGCGAGCTGATCAACCGAGTCGAGTGGGTGCGCCGGCAGGTGCTGGACGCGCGCGCCGTCCTCGAGGACCGTGGCGACGCCGCAGAGCTGGTGGCCGCCGCCGATTCCCTCGACCAGCGCCTGATCGCGGCCGAGGACGGGCTCTTCCAGATGCGCGCCACCGGCACCGGCCAGGACGCCATTCGCTATCCCACCCGCCTCATCGAACGGCTCGGCTATCTCTTCACCACCGTGTCGGTCGGGGACTTCCGCCCCACGGACCAGCAGGGCGAGGTGCACACCCTCCTCAAACAACGCCTCCTGCGGATCCGCGAAGCGATCGAAGAGGTGCTGGAAGACGATCTCGCCGCCTTCAACCGCCGCATTCAGGCCCTGGGTATGGGAGTGATTTCCTGATGAAGGAGGGCCGGCCGACCCGCGCCGCGCCGTCCGTCGCGCTGTGCACCGCCGTCGGCCTCGCGGCTGCGCCTGCGGAATGCGAGGGCGGCGGCAACGGCGAGCCCGTCGCGCCCGACACGACCACGGCCGCACCGCCCCAGACGCTCTACAGCGACGTCACCGGCACGCATCTGCCCACCGGCCTGCTGAACGGCCTCAGCATGGACGCCGGCGTCGCCGACCTCGACGCGGACGGCGACCTGGACATCGTGATCGCCAACGAGTTCCGCCCCAACATCCTGCTCCTCAACGACGGGGCGGGACGCTTCAGCGACGGCAGTTCCCGCCTGCCCGCCGCCAACCGCGACTCCGAGGACGTCGGCATCGCCGATTTCGACGGCGACGGCGACCTCGACATCGTCGTCGTCAGCGAGGACGACCGCATCAACGAGCTGTACTTCAACAACGGCACCGGCCGCTTCACCGACGAGGGCGCGCGGCTCCCCGTCGAAGGCACCACCAACGGGGTGGTGGTGGCCGACGTGAACGGGGACGGATTCCCCGACGTCCTCTTCGCCAACAACGGCCAGGACGCGATCATCATCAACGACGGCGCGGGCAGCTTCGTCGACGAGACGGCCGAGCGCCTGCCGCGATCGACGGATGTGACGCAGGACCTGGAACTCGGCGACGTGGACGGCGACGGGGACCTGGATCTGGTCGTCGCCAACGAGGGCGCCAACGCGCTCTACATCAACGACGGGGCGGGGCACTTCAGCGACGAGACCACGGCGAGGATTCCGCGGCGCGAAGGGGGCGAGGAGACCCGCGAGGCCGACTTCGGCGACGTGGACGGTGACGGCGACCTCGACCTCCTCTTCTCCAACGTCGCCGCCTTCGTCGCCGGTGCCGACCCGCGCAACCGCCTCCTGATCAACGACGGCAGCGGCGCTTTCGCCGACGAGACCTCGACGCGGCTGCCTTCGGCGAGCGTGTCATCCTTCGACGGCGACCTCGTGGACGTCGACGGCGACGGGGACCTCGACATCGTGACCGCCAACGCCGATGTCGACCTCAGCGTCGGGCGCATCGCCGACAGCCGCTACCGCGCCTACCTGAATGACGGCAACGGCGTCTTCACCGAAGCGTCGGACGAGGTGTTCGGTGTGGGCGCGACCGGGACCGGGCTCGACCTGGAATTCGCGGACTTCGACGGCGACGACCGGCCGGATTTCTACCTGGCCAGCCGCGGCACGGCGGACAGGCTCCTGCTGCGGCGCTGACAAGCCGGAGCGGCGGAAGCTGGACTCATCAGCCCATTGCCGACCACAGCACCGTCCGCGACTGCGTGCCCTCGTCGACCTGTACTCAGTTCCCGACCACGTTCACCCGCATGTACCAGATCCGTCCCGCAACACCGTAGGGCGACTCCGACGGGTATTCCATCGTCCACAACTGTGCCACGGAGTCGTCGGGAAGCCGGTTCGGCAGCCTGTCCAGCAGGTTGTTGGCACCCACTCCCAGCAGAATCCGGTCGGCCAGCTGCCAGGTGACCTCCAGGTCGGCGATGGCGGCCGCGTCGATCGTGATGTTCTGCTCGAAGATGAACGGCGTGGTGACTTCGCCGATGTGGTTCACGCTGAACCTGGCGCCGATACCGCGGACGGAACGGATGTCGGCGCTGACGCCGATTCGCCGTCCGGGCTGCGCCTGCTCGATCAGGGTCTGCTGCGTGGCGCCGATGAAGTTCTCGTTCCGGTTGGCGGTGATCTCGGTGCTGTTCCGGTGCAGGCTGGCCGCCAGGTCCGCGGCCCCCCATGCCATTCCGCGGAACCGCCAGCTCGCGACCAGGTCGAACCCCTGGGTGCGCGTGTCGATTGCGTTGGTCCAGAATGCCACTGCGTCCACCGGCCGGCCCTGGAACTGCGCGCCGGGCCGGAGCCCATGGCTCGGGTTGAGGCTCTGGGTCAGTGCGATGGCGTCAGCCACCGCAACGCGGTAGTAGTCGGCGGTCAGGAGCAAGCCGTTGTCGCTGGAATAGACGAACCCGCCGGTGAAGCTGAGCGAGGTCTCGTGGCTCAGCGAGCACGCCCCGAAGTCGGCGCACGCGATCTGGTCGCCTTCCGGCAGGAATCCCGCGCTCACCAGACCCTCGCTGCCGCCCACGAAACCAATGGTGTTGAAGCCTCGCTGGGGAAGGCGCGGTGCTCGGAAGCCCGTGGAGACAGCGGCCCGCAGCGCGGCTCCAGACTCACCGAGCTCGACACGGCCCGCCACCTTGCCGGTAAGCGAGCTGCCGGCATCGGTATAGTGCTCGAAGCGCAGGGCACCGCTCAGGGTCGCCGCTTCGGACGGGCGCAACTCCAGATCCGTGTAGGCTCCGACGCTGTTGCGGTCCCGTTCGCTCAGGGAAGCCGAGGCGGGGCTGTAGCCCGGGTAACCCTGGATCCCGCAGCTGGCGAACACGGACCCGTCGTTCTGGTGATGGGCGGCCGGAAAACTGCCGGGCGTGTCGCTGGGTCCACACGCCCACGAACCCCGGTCGCCCGCTTCCATCCAGTACGAGTCCCTCCGGAATGCGCCGCCCACGGCGAGAAACGCAGGGGTCGAGCCCACCTCGATCTCTCGCGTCGCATCGGCGTTCAGCGTCCACTGGCGCACGTTCAGACCCCCGCTGAAGGTGTCCCTGGGTCCGGCGTGCGCCGCGATGGACGCCCCGTCCGCCCCCGGGTTGCTCGCCAGGTACTCGGCCGCGTAGGACGGGTTGATCGAGTTCGCGGCGCCGAATGCGAAGCGGCCGTGCCCGAAACCGAGGCTGAGATCGCCCGACCATTCGCCCATTTCACCGCGCAGCCCCGCCACGGCCGACTTGTCCGTCAGGTCCGACTCCTCAATGGGGAAAAACCCGTCCGGATAGACGTAGCTGACCGACCGAGGTACCCAGTCGGCCTTACGGTAGAGGCCGTCCGAGACCGCTTCCCGGCCGGAATAACCCCCGAAGGCATAGAACTCGGCCGACTCGCCGAAGGGGATCGCCGCATTCGCCACGAAGCCCGCGCCCCTGTAGTCGGGCTCCCCGTTGCGCTGCAGCTGGATGACCTTGCCCCCATCCGCACAGGGCCCGTACGACGGATCGGCACCGAAACATGTGGGCGCCGCGCCCGCCCGGTTGGTCACCTCTTGCCGGGCGACCTCCACAGTGAGGTTGAGAAAGCCGGCTCCAAGCGGCACCCCGGCGTTGGCGGACGTGATCAGCCGCATGCCATCGCCGCGTGACGTTCGCCCCAGGAATGTCGCCGCACTTAGCCCGCTGGCGTCGTCCTTGAGCACGATGTTGATGACGCCGGCGATCGCGTCCGAGCCGTACTGCGAGGCGGCGCCCTCGCGGAGCACCTCGATGCGCTTGATCGCGTGGACCGGAATCGCGCGCAGGTCGGTGCCGGTCGTGCCCTGGCCCGACGCCGCCAGCAGCTTCGCGAACGCGATTCCGTGCCGCCGCTTGCCGTTGACCAGCACCAGGACCTGATCCCCGTTCATACCGCGCAGCGTGGCCACGTGCAGGGCGGCGCCGTCGCCGGCCGACAGACGGGTCGAGTTGAAGGAGGGGGCGATCCGTCCCAGGACTTCGGCCAGATCGACTTCGCCCAGGCGCGCGATCTCCTCGGCACCGTAGATGTCCACGGGAACGGGAAGAGTTGCGGGATCGGCCACCCCCGCACGCGAGCCCACGACCACCTCGAGTTCCGCGACCGCGAAGACGGTATCGGAAGGTTCCTGTGCCAGCGCCGGCCCGCTCACTACCCACGCTGCCGCAAGACAGCCGATGAACGTACCGACGGCTGAGGTGCTCTTCATGACGACCTCCTCTCTCGCCACGGGCTCTGCGATGTCAAATGTCCACCTGCGTTCAAACATATGGCGCGGCCAGGCCGGGTGCATCCCACCATTCAGGTGTCGGAGCGCGCCCCTCGCCGACTTCACCCAGTGGGAGCCCTTCGGCGGCCAGCCCGCCTGGCTGAAAACCGCCGGCACAGGCCTCTTCATCGTCTACAACAGAGTGCAGGGGATCGGGACGCTGACGGGCCCTCTAGGCCATTCGCTGTACCTTAGGTTCACGCGGCAGGTAAACGTGTTTGGAGGGTAGATCCGGAGAGGGGGACGCAGTGAGGGACAAGGCCATGGCCGTCGTCACCTCCGACATCCACGAGGTCCTGCACCGCGTCTTCGGCTTCTCCGGCTTCATCGGCCAACAGGAGGCGGTGATCGAGCACACCGTGGCCGGCGGCGACAGCCTGGTGCTGATGCCGACCGGGGGCGGCAAGTCGCTGTGCTACCAGATCCCCGCGATCGTGCGCGACGGCGTGGGCGTCGTCGTCTCGCCCCTCATCGCCCTCATGCGCGACCAGGTGGAAGGCCTCCGCCAGACCGGCGTGCGCGCCGCCTGCCTCAACTCGACCCTCACCTACCGCGAGGTCCGCGAAACGGAGGCGGCCCTCGAAGCGGGCCGGCTCGATCTGCTCTACATCGCCCCCGAACGGCTCCTCGGCGAACGCACCCTGGAGCTTCTGTCGCGCACCCGGCTGGCCCTCTTCGCGATCGACGAAGCCCACTGCGTATCCCAGTGGGGCCACGATTTCCGCCCCGAGTATCTGCAGCTGTCGGCGCTGCCGGAGTTGTTTCCGGATGTGCCGAGGATCGCACTCACCGCGACGGCCGACGAGCCCACGCGCCGCGAGATCGCCGCCCGGCTGAGCCTGCGGGATGCCCCCCTCTGGGTCAGCGGCTTCGATCGCCCGAACATCCGCTACCAGGTCGTCCCGAAGAACAATGCCCGGGCCCAGTTGCGCCGCTTCCTGGAGGGTCATCGCGGCCACGCCGGCATCGTCTACTGCCTCTCGCGGCGCAAGGTCGACGAGACCGCCGAGTGGCTCCAGGGCCTCGGCATCGACGCGCTGCCGTACCACGCCGGGCTGACCGGGGCCACCCGCCAACGCAACCAGGATCGCTTCGTGCGCGAGGACGGCGTCGTGATCGTGGCCACGATCGCCTTCGGCATGGGCATCGACAAACCCGACGTGCGCTTCGTGGCCCACCTCGACCTCCCGAAGAGCGTCGAGGCCTACTACCAGGAGACGGGCCGCGCGGGCCGCGACGGCGAGCCCGCCGACGCGTGGATGGTCTACGGGCTGCAGGAGGTCGTCACCCTGCGCAGCATGGTCGAAAACTCCGAGGCGGGCGAAGCGCGCAAGCGGCTCGAGGTGCGCAAGCTCGACGCCATGCTCGGCTACTGCGAGCTCGCGACCTGCCGGCGCCGCACCCTGCTCGCGTACTTCGGCGAGACCCTGGCCGAGGACTGCGGCAACTGCGACAACTGCCTGACCCCGGTGGCGGTGTGGGACGCCACCGAAGCCTCGCAGAAGGCCATGTCGTGCGTCTACCGGACCGGGCAGCGCTTCGGGGCGGCGTACCTCACCGACGTCCTGCGCGGCCGCGACACCGAGCGCATTCGGGGCTTCGGGCACCACGAACTCCCGACCTTCGGCGTCGGCGCGGATCTGGACGCCTATCAGTGGCGCTCGGTCTTCCGCCAACTCGTGGCCCGCGGGCTGCTCAGCGTGGAGATCGAGAAGTACGGCTCCATCCGGCTCACCGATGCGAGCTGGCCGGTCCTGCGCGGCGAGGCCGAGGTGCACATGCGGATGGACGTGCGCCCGGCTGCGGCGAAGCGGAAGCGCAGGGCACAGGCGCCGCCGCCACCTCCCGATCCGGCCACATGGGACGAAGCGCTCTGGGAGGCCCTTCGCACGCGCCGGACCGAACTCGCACGGGAGCAGAGCGTCCCCCCCTACGTCATCTTCCACGACCGGACGCTCAGGGAGATGGTTGCGCGGCGCCCGCGAACACGGGAAGATTTCGCGGAGCTTACCGGGGTCGGAGAGACGAAGCTGGGCCGCTACGGCGACGACTTCCTCGCGGTGATCGCGGCGCACGAGGCCTGAGCCGAACCGCCCGCCGCCAACGCCACCGGCTTCCGCCACGACAACGGGGTGAACGACCATGACACGCTCGACTTCTCTGCGCCGCTCCGTCGGCACCGACATGCGCCGTGACGTCCACGGTCGCGTGGTCGCACGCGATTTGTCCGCCAAAATGGGCCGAAAATGGCGGACAACGGGCCTGGCAGAGGCTTTGTCCGCCAAATCGGGGCCAAAATGGCGGACAACAGGCCCACGGCGGGTTTTGTCGGCCAAAACAGGCCGAAAGTGGCGGACAAGTGCCATCACCTGGGTGTGCCTGGCCGCCGCAGCGTGCACGGCCCCCGGCGCATCGTCGGCGCCGCAGGGCGATGCCGGCGCGGGCGTCTGGCCGGGCGAGGAATGGGCCGTCTCCACCCCCGAGGCCGAAGGCGTGGACGCCGCCGCGATCGAGGCGCTGGTTCGCGACATCGATGCGGGCCGCTACGGGCTCATCGACCATTTCCTCCTCATCCGCAACGGAACCGTCATTGCCGATCACCGATGGGATCACGGGGAGAGATACGCCGACCTCCTCACCCAACAACCGGATACCGCCTTACACCAATACAACTACGATCACCCGGCCTGGCACCCGTACTACCGGGACACCGATCTGCACTCGCTGCAGTCGGTCACCAAGAGCGTGCTGTCGGTGGCCTTCGGGATCGCCGTCGACGATGGCCACATCGCCGGGGTGGACGACGCGGCGTGGCCCTGGTTCGCGGACTACGGCGTCGACCTTGCGGAGCCCCGGCGGGCGGCGACCACGATCGAGGATTTCCTCACCATGCGGAGCGGGATGGCCTGGGCGGTTCCGGGCCAGACCTACGACGACGGCAGCCACCCCACCGTGATCCTCGAGGCGAGCGACGCCTGGATCGAGTACGTGGTGGAACAGCCGATCGGGACCGATCCCGGTGAGCGGTTCGACTACAACGACGGCGTCAGCGTCCTGCTCGGCAAGATGGTGCGCGAGGCCACGGGGCAGCGGCTCGACGCGTGGGCCGAGGAGCGGCTCTTCGGTCCGATCGGGATCGACGAGTACTACTGGAAGATCACGCCCGGCGGCGAGGCGGACTCGGAGGGCGGTCTCTATCTTTCCACCCACGACCTGGCGCGCATCGGCTACCTGATGCTGCGGGGCGGCGAGTGGGACGGCCGCCAGATCGTGTCGAGCGAGTGGGTGCGGGCCTCGACGTCGCCCGTGGTTCCCGACGTGGCTCCCGACAACGACCGTCCCGACAGCGGGTACGGATACCAGTGGTGGGTGCCGGTGCACGAGGACGGCGAGACGCGGGTGTTCGCCGCCAACGGCTACGGCGGCCAGTTCCTGCACATCGTCCCCGAGCACGGCCTGATCTCGGTCTTCAACGGCTGGACGCTGCACGAGCGTCCCGAGATGGCGAGCTGGACGGCGCTCCAGGAGCGGATTCTGCCGGCGGTCCGGCCCGGTTAGTCGCGGGATCGCCCGAGCGATGCGAACCGCCCGCAGTTACGACCTGGATACCTTCCGGGGCGACCTGTTCGGCGGCCTGACATCGGCGGTCGTGGCGCTGCCGGTCGCGCTTGCCTTCGGCGTTGCATCGGGGCTCGGCGCGGCGGCGGGGATGTACGGCGTGATCGCCGTGGGATTCTTCGCTTCGGTCTTCGGCGGCACGCGGTCGCAGATCTCGGGGCCTACAGCTCCCATGACCATCGCCATGTCGGTCATCGTGACCACCCACGCCTCCACCCTCGGCGAGGCCTTCGCGATCGTCGTGCTCGCCGGCCTGTTGCAGGCGAGTCTCGGTGTGCTGGGGATCGGCCGGTTTGTCGTCTACACGCCGCATGTGGTGGTGTCCGGGTTCATGTCGGGGATCGGCGTCATCATCATGCTGATCCAGTCGCTTCCCTTCATCGGCGCGCCGGCGCCCTCGGGCGGTGCACGCGGTGCGATCGAAGCCCTGACGACTGCGGTCCACTCCGCCAACTACCAGGCGTTCGTCATTGCCGCGGTCACCCTGGCGATCACCGTGCTGTGGCCGCGCAGGTTGTCGAAGTACGCTCCGCCGGTGCTGGCGGCGCTCGTGGTGGGCACCCTGCTCGGCGTGCTCTGGCTCACCGAGGTCCCGGTCATCGGAGCGATCCCTGCCGGGCTTCCGGCGATTCAGGTCGCGTCGCCCTCGATCGGGTTTCTCCTCGGTGCGGTCCAACCCGCCCTCGTGCTGGCTCTGCTGGGTTCGGTGGACAGCCTGCTGACCTCTCTCGTGGCCGACTCGTTGACCGGGCAGCAGCACAGGCCCAACCGGGAACTGGTGGGGCAGGGGATCGGGAACATCGTCTCCGGTGTCTTCGGGGGCCTGCCCGGCGCGGGGGCCACCATGGGCACCGTGACCAACATCCGGGCGGGTGGAACCACTCAGGTCTCGGGCGCCTTGCGAGCGGTGCTCGTGCTGGGGCTGTTGCTCGGGCTGGGCCGGTACGTGGAACCGATCCCGCACGCCGTGTTGGCGGGCATCCTGATGAAGGTCGGCTGGGACATCATCGATTGGCCGATGCTGACACGGATTCACCGCATTCGCCGTGCGCACCTGGTCGTCATGCTCGTCACGCTGGGCCTCACGGTCTTCGTTGATCTGGTGACCGCCGTGGCGATCGGTCTGATCGTCGCCGGGATGGCGCACGCGCAGGAGATGGAGGTGCTGGAACTCGACAGCGTGGTCTCGGTGCCCCTGCTCGATCAGGCGTTCTTCGCCGAACACCCCGAGATGCTGTCACAGGCGGACGAGTACGGGGCGCGGTCGGGGCTGGTGTCGTTGCGGGGCAGCTTCACGGTCGCCTCCGCGCACAAGCTGGTGGGGGTGATCGGTGGCGACATCGCCGAACACGAGATCGTGATCATCGACTTCACCGAGGTGAGTTTCCTCGATGACAGTGCGGCCATGCTGGTCGCGCAGCTGATCGCGGTTGCCGACCGCAGCGACACCGAGGTGATCGTGATGGGGTTGAAGGGAAGGGTCGCCGAAACACTTCGCTCTCTGGACATCCTGCGGCATGTGCCGGACCACCACGTCGTGGACACGCTGGATGAGGCCCGTGATGTCGTGATCGGGCTGTTGACGCCTGCTGAAGCGGGTTCGCCCCGTTAGCCCGACCCTTCGTCTTCGGCGTTGGCGGCCTCGAAGGCCTCCGCGAAGACGGCGAGCCTGGCCCGCAGCTCGGCGTCCAGCGCTTCGGAAACCGTCCCCGCCTCGGCAACCCCGACGCCGGTCGTCCACCATGTGACGGCTTCCGACAGCGTGATCTGGGTATCGCGGATCATCTGCGTAGCCTGCTGCATGCGGATGGACACCGAGTAGCCCACCACACCCGCCACGCCGCCCCCGCACTCCAGCGTGACTCTGAGTTCAGGGAGTCCGGGGCTTTCGAGCATCTCGCGCTCGGTCAGCAGCGGCACCTCCGCCGCCTCCAAGGCCGCGACTGCGTCCATGCGAACGGACTCGGCCGAGAGTCCCGCGCCCTCGCAGCCCTGGTTGGTCTCGGCGCGCACGTAGACGCCGACCAGGTCCTCCAGGGTGTAGCGGTTCCACTCCGTGTTCTGGGCGGCGGCGGGTGCGGGAAGTGCGATCGACGCGGCGGCGGCAGCGGCCAGCAGGACGGCGCCGCGCCGCGCCGGGGTCGGCCCGTCCGAAGTGCTTCCGGGCATCAGTTGCCTCCGCAGGAACGGCACTGGTGGTTGTTGTGGGAGCCGAGCTTCTCCAGCAGGGCCACCGTGGCGGGGTGTGGCTGCGCGCGCTGCTCCGGGCTGTTGGCCAGGTCGGCCGTGGTCTGGCCGCGCCGGCTGATGGCGCTGATATCCGTACCGCGGCTGACCAGGAAGAGGATGGTCTCGTTGTCGCCCCGGGCCGCGGAGTGGTGGATGGCGTTGAAGCCGTCGTGGTCGCGCAGGTTGGGGTCGATGCCGAGTTCGTCGATCAGGTAGCGCACCGCCGGGAGCCATCCGTCGGGGACGCTCCGGTGCTGCTGGGCCACCCTCGAGGTGCCGAATCCCACGCCGGACGCCGCGTGGAGCGGGTGCACCGCGGGGCCGCCGACGGGAACGGGCGGCAGTCCGGACGGATCCAGCTCGGTCGCTTCGGGCCGGGTGTCCGGGAAGTTCGGATCGAAGAAGCGCCGCCGGCTTGGGAGCTTCATGGTCCAGATGTTGGGGTCGGCTCCGTAGTCGACCAGAAGGCGCATGGCTTCCACGTCGGTGGCGTACGCGGCCCTCCAGAAGGGGGTGGCGCCGGTGAAGTCCACGCCCATGCGGCCCGCGTTGTAGGCGGCGTACCAGATGTGCGTGTCGGTCCGCTGGTTGGGGTCGGCGCCCGCCTCGAGCAGGAGCCGCATGAACTCCAGGTAGTCGGTCTCCTGCTGGCGGAAGGCCTGGGGCTGCGGGTACCAGGTGCGCAGCGACCACTCGATGTTGAGCGTCGCGAAGAGGGGCGCCGCGCCGTCGTCGCTGACGAGGTTCGGGTCCGCGCCACGCTCCAGCAGGTCGCGCCCGAGGTCGTAGTTGCCGTTGATGACCGCCACGAGCATGGGCGAGGACTGGTCGCCCCCCGTGGGATGATCGATGTCCGCACCCCTGCCCAGGAGGAGCGCGGCGGTCGAGCGATGGCCCTCGCGCGCGGCGTAGTGAAGCGCGCTGAAGCCGCCCTGCCTGCCGATCTGCTGGGCGGAGGTCAGGGCTCTTACGGGCGGCTCCTCGGGAGGTGTGGCCGACTCCTCGGGTTCGGTTTGGCCCGGGGCCGCCGGCTGCGCGGGGTTGCCGGGCTGCCGTGCCTGCGCGCCCTGGGCCGGGTTGCGGGGCTGTTGTCCCTGCTGGGGCACGGGGGACGCCGAGGCCTCGCTGACCTCTTCCTCCTCTTCGGGTTCCTCCGCCGCGGCTCTCACGCGTGCGCGCTGGCGCTGCTCGGCCCGGAGATTCCGGTCGATGACCTCGTAGTCCTTGACGCGCGTGACCAGCGAGATGTCGGCGCCGGCGTCCAGCAGGGCGCTCGCCGCTGCGTCCGCGCCACGGACGGCGGCGAACATCAGCGGGGTCCGCTCGGCGAAGCTGTCCCTGGCGTCCAGGTCGCCTCCGTGCGCGGCCAGAGCCTCGATCACGCCCGCCGCGTCCGCGTCGGCCGCAAAGTGCATGGCGGTCACGCCGGTGCTGGTGAACACGTCGGGGTCCGCGCCCGCCTCAAGGATCATTTCCGCGGCTTCGGTATGTCCCCCCCGGCTGGCCAGGTGCAGCGGCGTGTAGCCTCCGAGGCGCGTCGTCGCACGGAACGTCGCCCCGGCATACAGCAGGGTCTTCACGATCTCGACGTCGTTGTTGCGTGCGGCCCAGTGTAGCGCCGTCATTCCGTCGCTCTGGGCCGTGTTGACGTCGGCGCCCCGCCGCAGTAGCGCGCGCACCTCTTCCAGATCGCCGCGCTCGGCGGCATCGGCGACCGGAGCCTCGAGTGGCGTCGCGGCCCCGGCGGTCAGGATGAGCGCCAGGATTGCAAGACCCCGGGTCATCCGTTGCCTCGACTGGCGCAGAAGTGCAAAGGGCAAGTTCTCCGACCTGCTTGCGGCAACCATTTCACCCCCTAGATGGCGAAGTGACCCGTGCTGTTTCCGAATGTCTCGATGTCGTCGGCCCCCAGCTTGTGCAGCAGGCTCAGCATGACGTTCGCCATCGGCGTGCCCGGCTGCGCCCGGATGTGCTGCTCTCCCTCCAGGATGCCGTTGGCGCCTCCCGCCAGGAAGAGCGGACAGCGCGTGTGGTTGTGGAGGTTGCTGTCCGCCATCGCCGAGCCGTACATGAGGAGTGTCTTGTCGAGGAGCGTCGCATCGCCCTCGGTGACCGCCTGCAGCTTCTCCAGGAAGTAGGGAACCATCGACACGTGGTATTCGTTGATCTTGCCGAACTGGCGCACCCGGTCCTCACGTCCGCCGTGGTGCGAGGACGCGTGGAAGGGCGCCTCGACGCCCGACTCCGGATAGACCCGGGGCGAGGCGTCACGGCCAATCTTGAACGAGAATACGCGGGTCGTGTCCGCCTGGAAGGCGAGCACCTGGAGGTCGAACATCAGCTTCACGTGATCCTCGAACGAATCCGGGACGCCCACGGGGGCCTCGGGAATCGCCCGTTCCTCGCCGCTCGTATTCTGGGCCTCGATCCGCTGGATCCGCTGCTCGAGTTCACGGATGTTGTCCGCGTACTGGTCGAGCCTGTGCATGTCGACGGGATCGAGCTTGCGGCGCATCATTGCCATCTCGCCCATGACCCAGTCCAGGATGCTGCGGTCGGTGAGCAGGCGCTCCGCACGCTGCTCGGGCGTGCCGCCGGCCCCGAAGAGCTGCTCGAACACCGCCCTCGGATCGCGGATCATGGGGAGAGGCTGGGTCGGCGTGGCCCAGCTGATCGTATCGGTGTACACGCAGGCGTACCCGTACGCGCAGCCGCCGGCCTGGTCCACGTTCTCGATCGACAGCTGCAGGGAGGGGATCGGGGTGTCCTGGCCGAAGCGCTGCACGTAGAGCTGGTCGAACGAGGTCCCCACGCGCACGTCGGAACCTTCCGTCTGCTTGGGATGGGACTGCGTCAGGAAGACCGCGCTGGTCCGGAAATGGTCACCGCCGATCTCGGCGGGAGAATAGGCGTAGGCCATCTTGGAGTCGGTGTCGCTGACGATGGTCAGGTATTTCCGGAACGGCTCGAGCGGCCGCAGGCTGCTGGGCGTGAGGTCGAAGTCGCGCCCGGTCTCGGCCGGCGACCACAGATTTTGCGACCTGCCCCAGTCGTTGCAGCCCGCGGCGCCGTGCACCTGCTCGATACAGACCACCCGCGTGCGGTCTGCAGCCCTTCCGGCTTCGGTGGCCGCCCAGGCCCTTCCGGCGGGGACCATCGCATCCAGCAGGGGCAGGCCGATGGCGGCCCCGGCGCCCTTGAGCATTGCACGGCGAGAGATGTGTTTGCCAGTCAGGTATCGCATCTGTTGGAGCCTCACTCGTCGGAGTTGTTGCTACCTCTGTTCGTCCCTCTGCGCGGAGGGTTCGGCTTGTTCTTCGGCCAGGGTCCCGGCGCGCGCCATCCGGAAGGGCGGGCTGTTGACCACGCCCAGGATGAACGCCGACACCCGATAGTCGTCTTCCGCCGCGGCCCGGCTGATCGCGCGGATCGTCGGCATGTCGTAGTACTCGACGCGCCGGCCGAGCGCATAGGCCATCAGGTTCTCGGCGAAGGTGCTGACGACGACGACGGAGAGACCGAGGAGCGCGTTGCGCAGGTCGGTCGGGCCGGCCAGTTCCGTGCCGTCGTACATGGTGCCGATGGGGTCGACGGGGTTGCCTTCGTCGCGTATCCGCCACGCCCCCGTCACGTCGAAGTTCTCGAGCGCGAGCCCGAGGGGATCGATCACGTTGTGGCACGAATTGCAGGCCGGGTTTGCAGCGTGCTGCTCCATGCGCTCACGGACGGTGAAAAAGCGGCCCTCTTCGGCGGCGGCGGTTTCCTCGAAGGCCGGAATGTCCGGCGGGGGCGGGGGCGGAGGCGCGCCCAGCAGGACCTCGAGCACCCATTTTCCGCGCAGTACCGGAGATGTGCGGTCGGGGTGGGAGGTCAGGGTGAGCACGCTGCCCTGGCCCAGGAGGCCGCGGCGGTGGTCGGTCGGGTAGGAAACCCTCTCGAAGTAGGGCCCGACCACGCCCGTGATGCCGTAGTGCCTGGCCAGCCGTTCGTTGGCAAAGGTGTAGTCCGCCGTCAGCAGTTCCAGGACCGGGCGGTCCTCGGCGACCAGATGGGAGAAGAAGAGTTCCGTCTCCTGCACCATGGCGTCGGCGAGCGTCTGGTCGAAGTAGGGGAAGGTCAGCGCGTCGGGATGGATGTCCTCGATGTCCTGCAGCCTGAGCCACTGCGCGGCAAAACGCGTGGCCAGCGCCTCGGAGCGGGGATCGGCGAGCATTCGCCGCGCCTGCCGGTCCAGCTCCGCCGGGTCCGAAAGTGAACCCGCCCGCGCCGCCTCGAGGAGTGCCTCGTCGGGGGGCGCGCCCCAGAGGAAGAAGGAGAGCCGCGACGCCAGATCCAGGTCGTCGATCCGGTACACGCCGTCCGGTCCGACCTGGGCCGGTCGCCGTTCCATGCGGAAGATGAAGTGCGGACTCGCCAGGATGGCCTGCAGCGCGGTGCGCACGCCCTTTTCGAATCCGCCGTCGGCCGCACCCTGCTCATAGAAGGGCATGAGGCCGTCGAGGTCGCTCTCGACGGCGGGGCGACGATAGGCCCTGGTGGCGAGCCGCGTGATGATCTCGCGGGCGCAGGGGGCCTCCTCGTCCGGCGTCGTCGGCCGGCAGGTGAAGACCGCTTGCCGCGCCGGGGTGTCGGAGACGCCGGTCACGCCGAACGGACCCAGGACCGTGACCCGCTGCAGGTGCTGCTGCGTAGTGACCCCCAGCCCGATCCCGATCTGCCCGTCGGCAAGGGTGTGGTCGATGGGGCGGATCAGGTCGTCCACCACGCCCTCGAACTGCCGAATGAACGCGACCGTCACGCGCTTCTGCCCCGCCGTCACGTAGATGGAATCGGTCCGGATGTTGAGGCCGGTGGGTTCCGACTCGGACATCCAACGGTCGATCGCGAGCAGGGCCACGCGCGCGCCGTCGATCGAAACCTCGATCTGTTCGGTACCGAACGTTCTGCCGAAGACCTCGCCCTCGACGGCCGCGTAGGGCATGATGTGGAACACGTACGTGCCGTCGGCAGGGAAGTTGTGCAGAACGGAAAGGCCGCCCCGGGTCCCGATGGGGGCGCCCTCCACCTTGTCCTTCTGCGACGCGATACGGGGAATCCTGTAGATGGTCGAAGCGGTCTCCACGTCGGGATCCCCGAGCGCGAACCTGCTGATCTGCCCGGCGGCGCGCAGGTATCCCTCCATCACGGTGGCGGACGGCATCTGCACGTCCGCGATGTTGTCGAAGTTGGCGCTCTTCGTGTCCAGCGGCAGGAAGGAACTGACGTCGATGTCCACGCCCAGGAGATCCTTCACGGCCCGTGCGTACTCGGCGCGGTTGAGCCGCTGGAAGGTGCGCCTCCCGGGGTTGGGTGCGCGTTCGGCGAGTTCGTCCATCGCCGTTTCGAGTTCGGTCGCCATGGCGGCGATCACTTCCGGCTCGGGCCGGCGCACCCCTCTGGGCGGCATCATTCTGGCCCTCAGCTTGCGGATCATCTTCTCGATGGTGGGGCCGTGCTCGGCCGCCTCGGCGATGTCGAAGCCTTCGAGGACGAGATTGCCTACCTGCCGGCGCTCGCTGTGGCAGCGGACACAGTAGTCGGCGACGACTTCGTTGGCGACCGCGGCGTCCGGCGAGGTGTCGTCCCGGGAAGTCGCGGGTGCAGCGGTCGACACATCGTCGGCCTGGTGCTGCACCCCGGCAGGATTGGCGACGATCAGACCGAAGGTGCCCGCGGCCAGCAGTGCGAAGGCGTACTTGTTCATGATCCCCCTGGTTGGTGGCTCTGGCCACACGAAGATAATATCCGGCAGCGGCGGCTCGCCAGTCGGCAAAACCGGTTTGGGCTTGTCAGCCCCTTGTCCCCCGGCGTCGCGCGCGTCAACATGTAAAGACAACCGAGAGCCCGATCTTGTTGAGCGCGCCCACAAGTCCTGCCCGCCCGGACAGTGGCCTGCCCGGTTCTGCCGACGGAGTGTCAGGAGGAAAATGACCCAGCCCCGCTCCCCGGTTCCGATTCTCGCGGGAGCGTTCCTTGCGCTCTCCGTGATCGCGTCGGCCAGCCCGGGCATCGCCGTCGCCCAGGAGCGCGATGTCGTGCGCATTACCGCGCACATCCTGGATGTGGATACCCGTACAGAGATCGAGGGCGCCGTGATCGCGCTTTCCGGCGTCGCAAACCGGCACGTCACGGGCCCGGACGGACGCGCGTCCTTCGATGCCGCGGTCGGCGAATACACGCTGACGATCCGGAAGGCAGGGTATACGACGGTCGAAGGCGGCTTCTCGGTCTTCCGCCCGGGCGACTTCAGCCTCATGCTGCGCAGGGCCGAGTACGGCGACCTCAGCACTCCCGCCAGGCTTCTGGTCAAGGTCGTCGACGCGGTCGCCGGGACGCCGGTCGACGGCGCGACCGTTTCGCTGGTCGATGGACGAATGGCCCCGACGAACCAGGATGGCCGAGCCGAGTTTGCGGGTCTGTCGTCGCAGCTGACCCGGGTGACGGTCGACCGGATCGGCTATGCGACGCGGACCGAGCCCGTAACCCTGCATCCGGATCGCACCACGGCGGTCGAGGTTGCCCTGACCGTCGAGGCCGTCGCATTGCGGCCCATCAAGGTCGAGGTGCGCTCGCCGTTCCTGGAATCGCACGGGTACTACCGGCGCCTCGACCAGGGGGTTGTCATGCGCGTACTCACCCGCCAGACGATCGAGGAGCGGGGATCGCCGCTGATCTCCGATGCGTTCGCCCGCGTTCCCGGTCTTCGCATCGATCGTCCCACCCTGCAGCGGGCACACCTGCGCGCTCGCGACTGCATGCTCGCGGTTTACGTCGATGGCGTCGAGTGGGGCGTCGACATCGAGGGCACGGTCAACATCGACCAGATTCCCCCGGAGTGGGTCGAGGTGGCCGAGGTGTACTGGGGCTCCCGGACTCCGCCCGAGTACCGGAGCCGGCACAACGGCGGTTGCGGCTCCGCGCTGATCTGGACGAAGCAGGCGGTAGGCGGCAACTAGCAACCAGACGGCAGGCGGCAATTGGCAGGCAGGCGGTGGGCGGCAACCGGACCGTCGCCGGTCCGCCGGGGGTGAGATGTTATTTTGGAGAGTGAGAGATCGACCGGACCACTCCGATCAATTTCATTTGGCAACCGCTGATCATCACAACACAGGAGCAAGACAAATTGGGGCACATCCAAGCCGGAAACGCGGCGCCTGACTTCTCTCTGACGGATGCGTTCGGCCAGGATCCCGTCACGCTGTCCGCACACCGGGGCGGGCCGGTGGTGCTGATGTTCGTGCCGCTGGCATTCAGCGGCGCCTGCACGGACGAGCTGTGCCATGTGGGCGAGAACTGGGACCAGTGGGGATCGCTGGGGGCGGCGGTGTATGCGATCAGCATCGATTCGCCTTTCTCGAATCAGCAGTGGCGCAAGGAGATGGAGGTGCCGTTCCCCATCCTCTCCGACTTCAACAAGACGGCTGCCGCCGCATACGGGGTCCTGCAGGACGACTTCTTCGGGCTGCACGGCGTGGCCAAGCGGTCGGTCTTCGTCGTGGACGGCGATGGCCGGGTGCGCTATGCCTGGGTGAGCGACGACCCCGGAGTGCTTCCCCCATTCGACAAGGTGGTGGAGGCGGTGGAAGCGCTGGCCTGACCATGCCGGGCCGAGCCTTCATGCTGTGCGCCGCGGTGGCGGCGACAGTGGGCGCAAGCGCGGAGGCCTCGGCGCAGGGGGGCGGGTTCGTCACCTTCGAGGGTCAGGTCATCGATACCTACTGGGGCGCGCCCGTCGAGGGCGCCGTCGTGCGGCTGACCGAGACGATTCGGGAGGACGGATCGCTCATTGTGGGCGTGACGGACGCACAAGGGCGCTTCAGCATCCCCACCGTGCCGGAAGGCCCGAGCCAGGTGCTGGTGTCACGGATCGGCTACGCGGATCTCGTCCAGGTGCTCGACATCCGGCTGGATCAGTTCATCGAGGTCGTGATGATCCCCAAACCGGTCGTGCTCGAGGGGATAGAAGTCTACGTGGACCGCCTCGAAACGCGGCTGCGCGAACTGCCCTACGTGACCAGCACCTACGGCGAGATCGCACTTCGGTCCGCTCCCGACCTGAACGTAGCCGACTACCTCCACAGCCAGCCCTCCTTCGAATTCGTGCCCTGTTTCGAGGGCAACACGCAATCCGGCATCTTTGGCCAACGCCTCGACTGCATGCGCACACGGGGCACCATGCCCCAGCGGCCGCGGGTGTACATCGACGACGCTCCCGCATTCGGCGGCGTCGGGGAGCTGAGCACCATCCCCACCTCCGCCGTCTACCGCGTGGAGGTGATCCGCGGCTGCGGTCAGATCCGGGTGTACACCAGCACCTACGTCGAGGGGACGGCGGCCCGGCCTCGCCCGCTGATTCCGATCATCTGCTGACGCCGGGCGGCAGCCCCGGCCCCCTGCAGCCCCCTGTACGCATCCGGTGTCGCGCCCGGAGAGACGACTGCTAGCCATCCTCCGTCGGGGGCTTCTTGCGCAGGCGCTTCACCCGGGACCGCTTTTTCTTGTCGTCGAGGCGCTTGCGCCTCTGACTGCGGGGAACCCGCGTGGGGATGCGCGGCGGATCGGTCCTGTCGAGCAGTGCGAGTTCCTCGCGGAGCTTCCGCAGCGCGTCCTCCCGATTGCGGTGCTGGGAGCGGTGCCGGCGCGACGAGACGACGATCCCCGTGCGATGATGGGTCAGCCGCACCCCTGATTCCACCTTGTTCTGGTGCTGGCCTCCCGCGCCGCCCGAACGAAATGTGTCCACGCGGCACTGCCCAAGCAGCTCGTGGTCGGACTGCTCGTCCGCGGCACCGCTTCGGTCGCGACCTGTCAACGGGGCCGGGGGTTTTCGGGACGGGGGGTTGTCCATAGACTGAAGCTACGCAAACACTTCATGAAGAGTCCGATGGTCCGCGACCAGTTCGATCAGAATCCAGGTCTCCGCTTCCTCGTTACACTCGCGGCGGCCGTCATTGTCATTCAGGGGCTGCGGTTCGCACAGCCGATCCTGCTGCCCGTCGCGCTGGCGGGGTTTATTGCGATCATCTGTCTGCCCCTCGTGATCTGGCTGGCGAGGCGAACGCCCCAGTCCCTGGCCATTCTGACCACCGTCCTCGTGGTAGGGGGACTGTTCGGTCTGCTGATCCTGGTGGCGAGCCAGCAGTTGCCTGCGCTTCAGGCGCAAATACGGATCCAGATCGAGGCGATCATTCCCCAACTCGATCCCTGGCTGCAGCAGATCGAAAGCTGGCTGCCCTTCATCGAAGCAGGCGATCTGCGGAGCACCATCGTCGACCTGCTCAATGTCACGACGCTTACGGCGCTGGCCACTGCCACCACCACCTGGGCCTTGTCCTTCCTGTCCAGCACCTTCCTGGTCTTTCTGATTCTGGTCTTCGCACTCGGCGAGGCGACGGTTCTGCCTCGGAAAATCCGGGCGATCGCCTCCGATGCCCTGGCATCCGACAAGCGATTCGGCAAGATCATCGACGAGGTGCAGGGCTATCTCGTGATCAAGACCCTGGTGAGTCTGGGCACGGGAGCCCTGCTGGGACTGTGGAGCTGGGCGATGGGCCTTGACCTGCCGATCCTGCTCGGGCTGATCGCCTTCGTTCTGAACTACGTGCCCACGATCGGATCGATCATCGCATCGGTCCCCGCGATCGCGCTGGCTCTGGTGCAGGTCGATCCCGCAACGGCGAGCTTTGCGGGAATCGACTTGCAGCGGGCAGCGATCGTGGGTCTGGGGTACCTGACCGTGAACGTCGTCTTCGGGAACTGGCTCGAACCCACTCTGATGGGACGCCGTCTGGGCCTTTCGACTCTGGTGGTGGTTCTGTCGCTGGTGTTCTGGGGATGGCTCTGGGGTCCCGTGGGGGCTCTGCTCTCGGTACCGCTGACGATGATGGTCAAGATCATGCTGGAGAACACGCCGGACCTGAGGTGGATCGCGGTCCTTCTGGACAAGAATCCTCCCCGGGACGCCTATGGCGACGCTGCGGCCGCATCATGACGCCGCGCGAGTTCCACGGCTTCCCCGAGAACACCCGGATCTGGATCTTCGGCGCCGACCGCGAGCTCGAAGATGGCGAATCGGCGGAACTGTTGAACGGCGTTGACGGCTTTCTGCGAACGTGGGCCGCGCATGGCGTGCCATTGCATGCGGCGCGCTCCTGGTGCCATGGACGCTTTCTGATCGTGGGTGCCGACACCCGGGCCGCGAGCCCCTCCGGGTGCTCGATCGATGCGCTGGTGGGCGTGCTCAAGGAGATGGAAGTCCGCATCGGCGTTCGTTTCCTCGGGAACGAAGCCGTGTGGTACCGCGACGCCCGCGGCCGCATCCGCAAGGCGTCGCGACCCGAGTTCCGGGGATTGGCGAGGTCGGGCGGCGTTACTCCGGCGTCGGTCGTCTTCGACAACTCGATCACCGAACTCGCCGAATTGAGAGCCGGCCGGTGGGAGGGTCCCGCCAGCGACCGATGGCATTCGGTATTCTTTGACTGATCGCTTAAACAGCGAAGCCGGCGGTGCAACCCACGCCGGCTTCGCTTTCCGGAAAGTACGCTTCGTAGTCTTGGAGCTAGGCGACACCTCCGACGCGGATTACGTTCTCCGCAGCAGGCCCTTTCGGGCCGTTGACCATGTCGAATTCGACCTGGTCTCCCTCAGCAAGGCTCCGGAAACCATCACCCTCGATCGAGGAGTAGTGGACAAAACAGTCCCTCTCCCCGGCCACCGGGCTGATGAAACCGAAACCCTTCGCGTCGTTGAACCACTTCACGGTTCCCGTGGTTCGCATCCTCTGCTCCTTCATGGCACTGTAGTCTTTCCCGGCGCTCACCGCCGGACTTACGCGAAACAGGCTACCGGGAAGTATCGTTTTAGTCAATCCCGCATGCCGCGTCCGGTTGGGTTCCCCCTTCAACGCGAAGCGGTGGCGGAGTGTCTAGCACGCGAGGACAATAGCTCGGAGGATTCATGCTTGGATCAATAGATGCGGGGTGCCGGCGGACGCGGAGCCGACGTCTCCCGCCAGCCGCCGTAGTGATCGCGGTCGCCCTGCTGGCCTTCCCGGCGCCCGCCCGGACCCAGAGGCTTCCGACGGCAGACTGGCTCGGCGATGGGCCGTTCCTGTTGAGCGAGCTTGCGCGCGCTGCGGTGGAGCGCAACAGGGACGTACTCGATGCCCGCTACCAGCTCGGGGTTGCCCAGCGGCAGGTGACGGAGGCTTGGAGCGACGTCTATCCCAGCCTCGATGTTGCGTCGTCCTTCACGCGCAACGTCGCCCCCCAGGTGAGCTTTCTCCCCGCGCAGATCTTCGATCCCACCGCGGCCGAAGGCGATTTCATTCCCGTTCAGTTCGGCGCCGACAACATCTGGAACCTGTCGGTGAATGCGGAGCAGACCCTCTTCGACCCGGCGATCTTCGTCGGCGTGGGCGCGGCGGGCCGTTTCCGGGGCCTGCAGGAGGAAGCCGTGCGGGGCCGGACGCAACAGGTGGTGACCCGTGTCCGCATCGCCGTCTACGACCTCCTACTGGCCCAGGAGGAGGTCCGCCTTACGCAGAATTCACTGGCGCGGGTCCAGCAGTCGCTGAAGGAGACCCGTGCCATGGCCGAGGTGGGGATTGCGGAGCTCTACGACGTGCTGCGCCTGGAGGTGGAGCTTGCCAACCTCGAGCCCAATCTGAGACGGGCCGAGAACAGGCGCAGCGCGGCCCGCCGGACCATTGCGGCCGAGCTGGCGCTCGATCCCGAGGCCCGGATCGAAGTGGCCGGGGAGCTGGCCGAGATGGACCTGGACAATCGGGAGGACAACTCGCCCGCCAATCGGGACATCCTGGCGTTCACCGGCGCAACCATCGACGACGACACGGACATCGCCGGCTTCGTGCTGCGGGGCAGGGCGGTCCGGTCCGACATTCGGCAGCTCGAACTCACCGAATCCCTCCGCCAGACCGAGATGCGGCTGGAACAGGCCGACTACCTTCCCAGCGTGTTCGCGTTCGGGACCTACGGCCTGGCCGCTCAGCAGAACGGGATTCCCGACTTCTTCGGCACGCCCCTGCAGAGAGGGTCGACGAAGCAGGTGGGGCTGAGGGTGAGCTTCCCCCTGTTCTCCGGATTCCGTCGCGAGGCACGCATCGGTCAGCGGCGGATGGCGTTGCGCCAGGCCGAGGCGCAAACGCAGCTGGCGGCCGACCAGGCCGAGATTCAGCTGCGCAACCTGGTGGACGAGGTGCGCGAGGCGAGGGCGCGCGCAGCCGGTCAGCGGCTGGCGGTCGCGCAGGCGGGCAGGGGGTATGAGATGGCGAGCGCGCAGTACCGGGAGGGTCTGTCGAGCCAGCTGGAGCTCACCGACGCCGAGGTCGCGCTGCGCCAGAGCGAGTTCAACTACGCCCAGGCGGTGTATGATTATCTGGCTGCGCGGGCGAGGCTCGACGAGGCGGCCGGGCGTGTCCCGCTGGTGGACATAGTGGAATAGAAGAGCAGAGAGAGTATCGATATGAGCTGGTGTTTTGGTGGTCGTCGCCTGATCGCGGCAGTGGCAGCAGCGGGAGCCCTTCAGGCTTGCGGGAACCTTCGCGGCGAGGATCCGCCGGCCGCGGGCTCAGGGACCGAGGGCTACACGCGGGTGGTCAATGTGGAAGTCGAGCGCATCGAACCCCGCAGCTTTACTCGCTCCATCAACCTGCCCGGCGTGGCGATGGCGATGCGCGAGGTGGTGGTGTCCGCGGAGGAGGCCGGAGTCGTGCGCCGGATCGTGCGCGACAAGGGCCAGGCGATACGCAGAAGGCAGGCCATCGTCCGGCTCGACGACGCGATTCTCCGGGCTCAGGTGCAGAGCGCCGCCGCCCAGGCCGAGTATGACGAGGAAGTGTGGCAGAGCAGGAAGAAGCTCTACGAAGTGGACAGCATCGGGTCCGAACTCAGCTATCTCGAGGCTCGGTACACCGCGGAACAGAGCCGTGCAAACCTGACGGCCCTGCAGGAGCGTCTCGACCGCACCACCATCTCCGCACCCATCCACGGAATCCTGAACGACCGGCTCGTCGAAGTCGGATCGGTCGTTTCGCCGGGAACGGCGGTGGCGCGCGTCGTCCAGACCGACACGATCAAGGTCGTTGCGGGAGCACAGGAGCGATTCGCCCTGGATCTCCCCGTCGGGGCGTCGGCGACGGTCTCGTTCGATGTCGTTGCGGACCAGGTGTTCGAGGGTCCCGTCACCTATGTGGGCGCGGTGGTTGATCCGGACAGCCGCACCTTCCCGATCGAGCTGGCGCTCCCGAACCCCGACGAGCAGATCAAGCCGGGGATGATCGCCGAGATTTCGGTCGTGCAGGAAGAGATCCCGGACGCGATCGTGGTGTCCCAGCAGGCGCTGGTGGCGATGGAGGACGGATACGTGGTGTTCGTCGTGGAGGGTTCCGGGGAAGAAGCGCGCGCGGTCGCTCGCCAGGTGGTCGTTTCGATCAGCCAGGGTAACGATGTCGTCGTGGGCTCGGGGCTGAATGGGGGTGATCAGCTGGTGGTAGTCGGGCAGCAGGGGCTCACCGCAGGGGACAGGGTGAGGGTCGTGGCCCGAGAAGGCGAGGGGGCGGGGAAATGACGGCAGATGGCAGGCAGGGACAGGGCGGGGGCGGAAGGGAAGGGCGGTCCTTCAAGGAATTCCGGCTGACATCGCTGGCGGTCGATCACGCGACATCCGTGATCGTTCTTTTCGCATTTGTCACCATTGCCGGCCTGCTCTCCTACCGGTCGATCCCCAAGGAATCCTTCCCGGAGACGGAAATCCCGATCATCGCGGTGAACACCATGTATCCCGGGGTGTCCCCTGCCGACATGGAAAGTCTTGTCACCCGCAAGGTCGAGGAAGAGCTCAACACCATCTCCGACGTCAAGGAGCTCACTTCCACCTCGGTCGAGGGATACTCGAGCGTCATCGTCGAGTTCGAATCCTCGACGGACATGAACGAGGCGCTCCAGCAGGTCCGCGAAAAGGTGGATCTTGCGCGGCCGGAGCTCCCATCCGAGGCCGAGGACCCGATCATCGCCGAGTTCTCCATGGACGAAGCTCCCGTCATGCAGGTCAATCTTTCGGGGGGCTACGGGCTGGTGCGCCTCAAGGAACTCGGGGAGGAGCTGCAGGAGCGGATCGAGTCCATACCGGCCGTACTCAGAGTGGGCCTCCGAGGTGGGCTGGAACGCGAGGTCAAGGTCGATGTCGACCTATGGCGGCTGCAATACTACAACGTCCCGCTCGCCGATGTAATCAGCGCGATCCGGCAGGAGAACGTGAACATCCCCGGCGGGTCGATCGACGTCAACGGGGTCAAGTATCTGGTGCGGGTCGACGGGGAGTTCGAAGACCCGTCGGTCGTGCGGGACCTGGTGGTAACGACCGAGAACGGCAATCCCATCTACATCAGGGACGTGGCTACGGTCGAGTTCGGGTTTGCCGAGCGCGAGTCCTTTGCGCGGCTCGATGACCAGCCGGTTGTGACGCTCGACGTGGTGAAGCGGTCCGGCGAGAACATCATTGCGACCGCAGAGGCGGTGCGGGCGGAGATCGAGGCCATGCGGCCGCTGTTCCCTCCGTCGACCGAGGTGTCCATCACCTCCGACCAGTCCGACGATATCGGGAGCATGGTGAACAGCCTGCAGAACAACATCATTTCGGGCCTCATCCTCATCGTGGGGGTTCTGCTCTTCGTGCTCGGGCTGCGCACCTCGATCTTCGTGGCGCTCTCAATCCCGACTTCGATGTTCCTCTCCTTCATCGTCATCGGACTGCTGGGTGTGTCGATGAACATGGTGGTGCTGTTTTCGCTGATCCTCGCGCTGGGGATGCTGGTCGACAACGCCATTGTCATCGTCGAGAACATCTACCGGTTCATGGAGGAGGGCTGGGACCGGAAGTCGGCTTGCAAGAAGGCCACCGGAGAGGTTGCGGTTCCGGTCATTGCGGCGACCGCGACAACGCTCGCAGCCTTCACTCCGCTCCTTTTCTGGCCGGGCATGGTCGGCGACTTCATGGGCTACCTGCCCCTCACCCTCATGATCACGCTTTCCAGCTCGCTCTTCGTGGCTCTGGTGATCGTGCCGACGCTGTGCTCGATCTTCCTGGTGCGGGAGGGCGGGCGGCCCCGGCGGCTCAACCGCAACGCCCGGCTGCTGCTCCTGGCGTTGGGACTCCTGGCGCTGGGATTGGTTTCGCTGGCCAATCCGCTGACGGCTGTCCTCTTCGTTGCAGCCGCGGTCGGGCTGTGGCTGCTGCATTCCTTCGTGCTTGACCGGGTCAGCCGCGTGTTCATGGCCGATGGCCTGCCCAGGCTCGTCGCCTGGTACGAGAAGCGTCTGCGCTGGGCGCTCGACCACCGGGCCCTCATCATCTTCGGGTCCCTCTCGGCGCTGTTGGGCACGATCTTCATCTACCGGATCTTCGCGGCACCGATCGAGTACTTCCCTGAAGACATCCCGCCCAGCGTTGTGTACGTCTCCGTGGAAGCCCCCGTCGGCACTTCGGCCGACGTCACGGACAGCTATGCGAGACGCCTCAAGGAGGAGGTGCAGGAACTCGACGGTGTGGTCGACGCCGAGACTGTCGTCACGACGGTGGGTGCGACCGGTGGCGGAGGCGGCCCCATGGATGGCGGGGGTCCCTCAGGGCCCGAGGCGGGCCGGATCACCGTGTCCATGGTCGACTACGAGGAACGCCGGTTCGATATCTTCGCAACCCTTTCCGACATGCAGGAGACGATCGGCAGGGACCTCGCCGGCGCGGAGGTTCGGGTGGACAAGATGACCGAAGGGCCACCGTCGGGCCCGCCGGTCAACATCGAGGTGTCGGGCGAGGACCCGGATCTCCTCGGGAGCCTCGCCGCCGAAGCGATCGACCTGATCGAAAGCTCTCCCGTCTACCCGCGCCTCGTCGGGCTCGAGAGCGACATCGACGACGCCCGGCCGGAATTGCGTGTCGAGGTGGACCGTGAGAGAGCCAGTCTGTACGGTCTCTCGACGAATGACGTGGGCTTGCTCGTCCGCAGCGCCATCAACGGACTCGAGGCCGCCAAGTACCGGACCGGCAACGACGAATACGACATCATCGTCCGGCTGCGCGAGGAGGACCGGGGAGACGTGACCTCTCTCGATCAACTCACGGTGTTCTCGGAAGGGCAGCAGGTCCCGGTCTCCTCGGTGGCGCAATGGACGGTGGACCGGGGGTACAGTTCGATCCGCCGCAAGGACATGGACCGGATGGTCACCATCAGCGCCGAGGTCGCCGCCGGGTACAACAGCAATGCAGTGCGCCAGGAGGTCGAAGGGGTCCTGGCCGGATTCCGGGCCTCACTTCCCCCTGGCTACACGATGGCCTTCACGGGGGAACAGGAGGAACAGCAGGAAGCCATGGAATTCCTGGCCGGGGCGTTTCTCGCGGCATTGATGCTCATCGCCCTGATTCTGGTGTCCCAGTTCAATTCGGTAGTGAAGCCCCTGATCATCCTCACGTCTGTCGTCATGTCCACAGTCGGGGTTCTCATCGGACTCATGGTGTTCAGCATGCCCTTCGTCATCATCATGACGGGGGTGGGAGTGATCTCGCTCGCGGGAATTGTGGTAAACAACGCCATCGTCCTGATCGACTACATCGACGTGCTGCGGAAGCGCGACGGAATGGACCGCAAGGAAGCGCTGGTGCAGGGGGGCAGGACCCGGCTGCGTCCGGTTCTTCTGACCGCGATAACCACGGCGCTGGGCCTGGTGCCGCTGGCCATCGGCCTGAACTTCGACTTTTTCGGTCTCTTCGCGAGCCTGTCGCCGAACCTGTTCTGGGGCGGGGAACAGGCCGCCTGGTGGGGACCGATGGCCGTGGCCGTGATCGTCGGGATCATCTTCGCGACCTTCCTGACGCTCATTCTGGTCCCCGTCATGTACAGCCTGGTGGACGACCTGGCCCGTCTCTTCCGGCGCCGGGAGCCCGCTCGCGAGGAAGACGATTCGCGGGCGGACGCCGAATCCCCCATTCTGGTGGCACCCCCGCGGACCCGCCTCGACCCGGAGCCCGACGTTGCGGCGGCGGTGCGCACCTGAATCCACTTCGCCGGAGGTGAAGCCGATGTTACGCCGTTGGTCGTCGCTGTTCCTCGCCGCATTCACGTTCGTTTCGATCACGGCGTGCGCCGACTCGGCGGCGGTTACCGTTTCCCGCGGATCAGTCACCGCCGGCTCGGGAATGGTGGTGTCCGCCTATCCTCACGCGAGCGAGGCCGGCGCGGATGTCCTGGAAGCCGGAGGAAACGCGGTGGATGCCGCGATCGCCACCGGCCTTGCCCTGGCGGTCACCCACCCCACGGCGGGCAACATCGGCGGCGGGGGGTTCATGGTAATCCGCTTTCCGGACGGTACATCGACAGCGATCGACTTCCGCGAGAAGGCGCCCCTGAAGGCTCATCCCGAGATGTTCCTGGGAGAGGATGGCGAGTACTCCTACCAGATCCACCACCGCAGCCACCTGGCGGTGGGCGTCCCGGGCACGGTCGCCGGATTCGCGCTCGCCCACGAGAAGTACGGCGAGGCGTCGTGGGAGGCGCTGGTGGATCCGTCCGTGGCGCTGGCGCGGGACGGCTTCGAGGTAAGCGAGCGGCTGGCCAGGTCATTGGAAGGGCGGCTGGAGGCGTTCCTCGACTACCCGGCGACGCACGCCCAGTTCTCGAAGGACGGCGAGCCCTATCAGCCCGGCGAGATCCTCGTGCAGGCCGACCTGGCGGCCACGCTGGAACGCATCCGCGACCAGGGCCGCGACGGCTTCTACACCGGCACGACCGCCCGCCTGCTCGCCGAAGAGATGGAGCGCGGCGGCGGCTGGATCACCGAGGAGGACCTCGCCCTGTACCAGGCCCGCGAACGCGAGCCCGTGCGGGGCACCTATCGCGGCTACGACATCATCAGCATGCCGCCTCCATCGTCCGGCGGCACGGCGCTGGTGCAGATGCTGAACGTGCTGGAGGGCTACGACGTGGCGGCGATGGGCGCGGGCAGTCCCGCATACGCCCACCACCTGATCGAATCGATGCGGCGCGCCTTCCGCGACCGCGCGATGTTCCTGGCCGATCCCGACTTCGCCGACGTCCCCGTCGCACGGCTGACCAGCAAGGAGTACGCCGACGAGCTGCGCCCCACCATTCAGGCCGACGCGGCCAGCACCTCCGACACCGGTGACGTCGAAGCCGCGGCCTCATGGGAGAGCATGGAGACGACGCACTATTCCGTCGTGGACGGCGACGGGATGGCCGTTTCGGTGACCTACACCCTCGAGGGCGGATACGGGTCGTACATCACGGTCCCGGGTGCGGGCTTCCTCCTCAACAACGAAATGGGCGACTTCAACGGCCGCCCGGGCCTCACCGCCGAGAACGGCCTGATCGGCACCGAGGCCAACCTGGCGCGACCCGAGCAGCGCATGCTGTCTTCGATGACGCCGACGATCGTGGCCCGCGACGGCGAGCTGGTCGCGGTGATCGGCAGCCCGGGGGGACGCACGATCATCAACACCGTGTTGCAGCTGGTGGTGAACCTGGTGGACTTCGGCCAGTCGCCGGAGGAAGTCGTGGCCGCGAAGCGCCTTCATCACCAGTGGCTGCCCGACGCCGTGCGGATCGAGGAGGGCTTCATGTCGGAGGAGGACGGGGCAGTGCTGGCGGCGATGGGGCACGAGGTGAATTGGAGCACCAGGCAGGGAATCGCACACTGCATCTTCGTGGACGGCGAAACCGGCGCTCTCGTCGGCGTGCCCGATCCGCGCGACTCCGACGGCTCGGCCGCCGGCTACTGAATCAGCTGAGCCAGGCGAAGACGCTCACGCCCAGGAAGTTCCCCACCACGTAGCCGAAGACGCCGGTGAGCACGCCCGGCGTCACCAGGCCGTGCCATCCCCGCCCGGCGGCGAGGGCCGCGGCGGTCGGCGGTCCCAGCACGCATGCGTTGGAGGCCGTGAGAATCTCGGCGTAGCTGAACCGGAAGACGCGCGCACCAACCGCCGAGAAGAGCACCTGCACCACAATGACCACGACGGCGTAGGTGACCATGAGCGCCGCGGCGCCGAGGAGCGAGCGGACATCCGCGCCCGCGGCGTACACCACGAAGAACACGTAGAGGAGCAGCATGCCCAGCTCCTGGTCGCCCTTCAGCCGGGCCATCGTTCGGGGCGCCAGGTTGGCGGCCAGGACCGCGAGCGCGGTCACCCACAGCACCGCGTAGTCGGGGTTTCCGGCCAGCGCCGCCAGCCGGACGCCTCCCGCACAGATCAGGAGGCTCAGCGCGATACCCGCCCCCGTGTGAAAGAGCCAATCCGCGCCCATGCCGCCAGCCGCGCCTTCCTCCGCTTCGGTCCCGGTGGGCGAGGACGGTCCATCCGCAGCCTCACCTTCGGGACGCACCAACTCCGGTCCCCGGATCGGCAGCCACCTGCGGATGACCGCCAGCGTGGGCAGCAGCGCCAGAACGAACAGATAGGAGATCCCCACCAGGCTCTCGGCGGCCAGGGCGGCCGTGCGCAGATCGGGATCGTCCATTCCCACAGCCTGGGTCACCGCCACGAAGTTCAGGCCACCCCCCGTGTAGCCGCCGACCAGCATCCCTGCATACTTGGCGGACTCCGGCACATCGAAGAGGGAGAACGCGATCACGGCCCCCGCGACGATCCCGGCTGCCGCAATCAGGAACGCCAGGAGCGTCCGGCCTCCCTGCGCCAGGATCACGCGCAGGTCGGCCTTGAAGAGGATGAGCGGGATTGCCACCAGGATGAAGTGGTCGTTGACGAAGTCGTATGCGGGCGAGGTGAAGGGCAGCACCCCCGTGTTGGAGAGCACCAGGCCACCAAGGAGTGCCATCAAGGCCGCCGAGATGGTCTGTGCCCACGCGAATCGCCCTTCCAGGTAGAGCGAAACCGCTACCACCGCGAAGAGGAGCCCCGTTACCGCAAGAACGTTGTCGGCGGGTACGAGGGAGGACATCAGTCAGGCGCCCGGATCGCCCAGCAGCGCCCGGGCCAGCTCGCTCGCCTTGCGGGGATCCGCCTTGCCCCGGGTCTGCTTCATGATCCCACCGACGAAGAAACCGAGCAGACCGCGCTGCCCGTTCCGGTAGGCAGCGGCCTTGTCGGGGTACCGCGCGATCAGGCCGTCGAGCATGCTCCGGAGCGCATCCTCGTCGCCGATCTCTTCGAGGTCCAGCCGTGCCATGACGTCGTCGAGCGAGCCGCCGCGGCGCAGCAGTGCCTCCAGTACCTTGCGCGCCTGCCGGTGGGAGAGGTCTCCATCGTCCACCGCCTCGGCAAGGTCGGCCAGCGCCTCGGGCGCCAGCCGCGTCAGATCACTGCCGGAGTCGGCACCGAGCAGCCTTGTGATTTCATTCACAAGCCAGGAGGCGATCGAGTCGGAGCCCTCCTCGTACTCGGCGCGGGCGGCGAGGAAGAGCGCCCGCAGGGCGTCGGCCCGGACGAGAACCGCCGATGCAGCATCCGAGGCCCCCAGCGACACGAGCTGGCCAAACAGGGTCCGCTCCGCGTCCGTGCGCAGCGTGTCGATCGGCCGGGTCTGCACGACGGTGGAGATGTCCCCGGCAGAGGTCGCGGAACGTCCGGACTCCCGGGTCGGGCCTTCCCGCCGCGCGCGGGCCCAGCCGTCCCGCAGCGTCACGGTGCGGTTGAAGATCAGGCGGTCATCATCGCTATCCGGGTCCGTGAAGAAGTACCCCAGCCGCTCGAACTGGTAGTGGACGCCGGGCGCGGTTCCAGCGACTCCCGGCTCCACCAACGCGCCCTCCACGACGCGCTCCGACCCGCTGTTGAGCGCGCCGACCAGATCCTCCAGAGGCGGTTCCGGCACCGCGAAGAGCCGGTCGTAGAGTCGGACCTCGGCCGTCACCGCGCTGCCGGGCTCCACCCACTGAATGGCGCCTCTGACGCGCCGTCCCCGCGGAGCGACCCCGCCCCTCGTGGAGGGATCGACCGTGCAGTGCAGTTCCGTCACGCGACCCGCCGCATCCTTCACCACCTCGTTGCACCGGATCACGTATGCGTACTTGAGCCGCACCTCGCCTCCCGGCACCAGTCGGCGGAACCCGGGCGGGGGCGTCTCCGCAAAATCGGCGCGATCGACGAACACCACACGGCTGAACGGCAGCTCCCGCGTCCCGGACCGCCCCGCATCGGAGGGGAACCGGGGCGCGGCGAAGGCCTCGCGCACGCCCTCCGGGTAGTTCGTGAGCACCACCTTCAGCGGATCGGGCACACAGAAGGCGCGCGGGGCCTTGTCGTTCAGGTCGTCGCGAATCGCGAACTCCAGCTTGGCCATATCGACCCGCGACTGGGCTCGCGCCACGCCCACCATGTCGCACATGTTCCGGATCGCCGCCGGCGTCACCCCACGACGCCGCAGGCCCGCGAGGGTGGGCATGCGCGGATCGTCCCACCCCCTCACGTGGCCACCCTCGACCAGCGGCCGCAGCTTGCTCTTGCTGGTGATCACGTAGTCGAGGATCAGCGGCGCGAATTCGGTCTGTTCGGGGCGGGGCACCGGAGCGTCCACATGCACCAGCAGCCAGTCGTAGATCTCGCGGTTGTTCTCGAACTCGAGGGTGCAGAGCGAGTGCGTCACCCTTTCGAGGGAGTCCGACAGGCAGTGCGCGAAGTCGTACATGGGATAGATCGGCCAGTCGTCCGCATGCCTGTAGTGGCTCGCGTGGCGAATCCGGTAGAGGATGGGGTCGCGCATCACCATGTTCCGGTGGGCCATGTCTATCTTCGCCCTGAGGACATGGCTGCCGTCGGGGAACTCGCCCGCGCGCATGCGGCGGAAGAGGTCGCGGTTCTCTGCGCGGGACCGATCCCGGAAGGGGCTGTTCACACCGGGCCGCGTGACCGAGCCGCGCCGGTCCCGGATCTCGGCCTCGGTCGAGGAATCGACGTAGGCGAGCCCCTTGTCGATGAGCACCATGGCGTAGGCGTAGAGCTGTTCGAAGTAGTCCGACGCGTGGTAGAGGTGCTCGCCCCAGTCGAAGCCCAGCCAGCGGATATCCCGCTTCATCGCTTCGACGTACTCTTTCTTCTCGGTGTCCGGATTGGTGTCGTCGAGCCGGAGGTGGCAACGCCCTCCGGGGTGTTCGGCGGCGATCCCGAAGTTGAGGCAGATCGACTTCGCGTGGCCGATGTGAAGGAAGCCGTTGGGCTCGGGAGGGAACCGGGTGACGACGCGGCCGCCGTACTTCCCGGTCTCCAGATCCCGCTCGACCATGTTTCTGATGAAGTCCATGGCATCAACCCTCACATGTCCGGTCGTCCGGCGTCAACAGCCCGGTCACCCTGCGTCATCAGCCGGTGTCCGCGAATGATCCCGCAAGCGCGCCGAGAGCGGCGAGGCGCCGTGTCGGGGGGGCGACCACGGCCTGAACCGGGGCCGCGAGTCTGGCGTGAACCCCACCGCATCGGTAGGCTTCGAGCCGGCAGACAGGTAGCCCGGCAAACCGGCACAAAGGAGTGTTCCCGATGTCTCGCAGGTCGATCTCGCTCAGCGCCGCAACCCTCTGTTGCGCGGCTCTTCTCACGGCGCCCGCGGCGGCCCAGCGCACCCAGAAGCCGGTCCTTCACGGCAAGGACTGGATGGCGATCACGGGCAAGCCGCTAGGCGCCACCGCGGGGGCCATGATGTTCCTCAAGGGCGGCAACGCCGTCGACGCCGCGGCGGCCATGCTCGGCGCCACCGCCACGATGTGGGACGTGCTGGGCTGGGGCGGCGAGACCCAGGCCCTGATCTACAATCCCGACACCGGCAAGGTCATCGGCATCAACGCCCTCGGCGCGGCGCCCACCGGCGCGACACCGGAGTTCTTCCGCGAACGCGGGATGGACATTCCTCCCGCCTACGGCCCGCTCGCGGCCGTCACGCCCGGAACCCCCGGGGGGCTCATCGTGATGGTCGCCGAGTACGGACGCCTCAGCCTGGCCGACGTGCTCGAACCGGCCATCGACATGGCCCGCGGCTATCCGATCGAGGCGCAGGCGGCCAACTCCATCGAGCGCGAGAAGGAGCGCATGGCCCAGTGGCCGTACTCGAAGGCCGTCTTCCTCCCCCACTACGGGAGCGAACGTGCGGCCCCGGCCGCCGGCGAACTCTTCGTCCAGGAGGACCTCGCCCGCACCCTCGAGATGCTCGTCGAGGCCGAGGCCGAGGCACTGGCCGCCGGTGCCACCCGCAAGGATGCGATCATGGCCGCCTACGACCGCTTCTACCGCGGCGACATCGCCGAGGAGTTCGTGCGGGGCTCCCAGGAACAGGGCGGCCTGCACACCCTCGCCGACCTCGCCGGCTGGCAGGTCCATCTCGAAGAGCCCGTCAGGACGTCCTACAAGGGCATCGACGTCTACAAGCTCACCACCTGGGTCCAGGGCCCGGTCCTTCTCCAGGCGCTCAACATCCTCGAAGGGCTCGACGTGGCCGACATGGGCTACAACTCCACCCGCTACATCCACGCCGTCTACCAGGCCATGAATCTCGCCTTCGCCGACCGCGACTTCTACTACGGCGATCCCTACTACCCGCCCGAAGAGCCGATCGAGGGGCTGCTCGACAAGGAATACGCCGCGTCCAGAGCGGCGCAGATCGACTGGAACATGAACGATCCCGATGTCCTGCCCGGCGATCCCTACCCCTTCCAGGGCGGCACGAATCCCTTCCTCCACCTCATCGAAGGCTGGAACGCCGACCCCATCGCCACCCCCGACGACCCCGCCATGGACTTCGAGGACGCCTTCTACGCCGGCACCACCTCCATCCAGGCCGCCGACGCCGACGGCTGGGTGGTGTCCGTCACTCCTTCGGGCGGCTGGATCCCCGCGGTGATCGCCGGCCGCACCGGCATCGGCATGAGCCAGCGCATGCAGAGCTTCGTGCTCGACGAGCGGGCCGGCCCCTACAACGTCGTCGAACCCGGCAAGCGTCCCCGTGCCACCCTCACCCCCTCGCTCGCCCTCAGGGACGGCGACCCCTACCTCTCATTCGCGGTGCAAGGCGGCGATGGGCAGGACCAGAACCTCCTTCAGTTCTTCCTGAACATCGTCGAGTTCGACATGAACGTTCAGCAGGCGGCCGAGGCGGCCAACTTCAACAGCTACCAGATGCGCAGTTCCTTCGGGGCGCACGAGTCGCAGCCGGGCCGCCTCCTCCTCAACGACGCCGTGCCCGGCTGGGTCCGCGCGGAACTCGCGCAGAAGGGGTACGACCTGACCTTCGCGCCGCGCACGTCCGGCCCGATCAACGCGATCTTCTTCGACGCCGCCACCGGCACCATGTGGGGCGGTTCCAGCAATCACGGGGAGGACTACGGAATAGCGTGGTGACCGGGGGAGGGGAGGGCGGCGGGGGCAGCCACGGGCGCCGCATCACGATCGAGGGCGAGGGTCATCCGCCCGTCTCGGGGTTGACGGTCGAGGCGGTCGACCCGGCGGGCCTGCTGGTGCTCGGCCACGGCGCCGGCGCCCCGATGACGCATCCGTTCATGGAGGCGCTGGCCTCGGCGCTGGCAGCGGAGGGGATCTCCACCCTGCGCTACAACTTCGCCTACATGGAGGCGGGGCGCCGCCGGCCCGACCACCTGCGCAAGCTCCTCGCCGTCGTGGCGTCGGCGCTGCGGGCGGGCCGGGATCGAGCGGAAGGCCTGCCGCTCCTCGCGGGAGGCAAGTCGATGGGCGGGCGGATGACATCGACCCTGGTCGCGCAATCGGCCGGCACGTCCGCAGCTGCACCCGGCCATGCCACCGGCGCTTCCACCCCCACCGGCATCCGGGGCGATTCGGGCGCCGGGCAGCAGAGCGACTCCTTCCACACACCCGCGGGTCTCGTCTTCTTCGGTTTCCCTCTTCACGCCCCGGGCCGCCGCGGCACCGAACGGGGGGAACACCTCGCACAGGTCCCCTGTCCAATGCTCTTCCACCAGGGAACCCGCGACCGCCTCGCGGACCTGGACCTGCTGCGCCCGCTCCTGGATGCTCTCGCGCCCCGCGTCACCCTGCACGTCGTCGACGGCGGCGACCACTCCCTCAACCCGCTCAAGCGCTCGGGCCGCACCCTGGACGACGTACTCGCCGAGGTCGCGGGGGTGACGCGCCGCTGGATCGACCAGGTCGCCACGGGGCGTCGCGCGGCGCAGTGACCGACGCCTCCAACCCGCTCCTGGACCGGGGCTTCCCGATCCCCTTCGACCGCATCACCCCGGACGACGTCGTCCCCGCGGTCACCGAGGTGCTGGCACAGGCGCGCGAGCGCGTCGACGAGTTGGGCTCGGGCCGGGGTGGCGGGTACGCAGACGTGGTGGGCGAGCTGGACGACATCTCCGAGGCGGTGGAGCGGACCTGGGGGCCGGTCTCGCACCTGAACAACGTGTCCTCCACGCCGGAGCTCCGGGAGGCGTACGGAGAAGCCCTCCCCGAGATCACGCGCTTCTCCAGCCGACTGCATCACCACGAGGGCCTCTACCGGAGGCTGAGCGACTTCGCGAAGTCGCCTCGGGGCAAGGCCGTCACCGGCCTCCCTGGCCGCCATCTCGAACGCACGCTCCGGGAATTCCGGCGCGCGGGCGCGGAACTCGGCAAGAAGGAGAAGGAGGCGCTGGAAGGGCTGCGCGTCGAGCTATCCGAACTCGGCCGCCGCTTCGAGGAGAACCTCCTGGACGAGACGGCCGCCTTCAAGAAGGTGGTCCACGACGCCGACGTCCTGGCCGGACTTCCCGAAACCGCGCTGGAACGCGCCGCGCAACTCGCCGCGGCGCAGGGCGAAGAAGGCTGGCTGCTCACCCTCGACATGCCCAGCGTGCAGGCGGTGCTGCAGCACGCCGACGACCGGGCCCTGCGCCGGGAGATCCACACCGCCTACCTCGACCGCTGCACGTCGGGGGACCGCGACAATGCACCCATGATCACCCGCATCCTGGAGATCCGGCGGCGCCTCGCCGACATCCTCGGCTACCCGGACTTCCCCGACTACCGTCTCGAGACGCTGATGGCGGGATCGGGCGGCAGGGTGCGCGGCTTCCTCGACCAGCTCATCGACCGCACGCGCGCCTTCCATGAGCGCGACACGGGCGAGCTCGCGAGACACGCGCAGGGTTCCGGCCTCGGCTCCCTGGAGCCCTGGGACGTGTCCTGGCTCATGGAGAAGCTCCGCCGGGAGCGCTTCGACGTCGACGACGAGATGCTGCGTCCCTGGTTCCCGCTCGGAGAGGTCCAGGCCGGTCTCTTCGAGATCGCCCGCCGGCTCTTCGGCCTTCAGGTCGAGCAGGTCGACAACACCGCGGTCTGGCACGAGGAGGTCCGGTACTTCGAGGTGCGCGACGAGGCGGGAGTCCACCTGGGGTCCTTCTACACGGACTGGTTCCCGCGCGACACCAAGCGCCAGGGCGCCTGGATGGACAACCTCGTCTCCGGCGGTCCGTCCCCGGACGGCGGCTTCGCCCCCCACCTCGCCTTCATCGGCGGCAACTTCACCCCGCCCACCACCTCCCGCCCGGCACTGCTGACCCACCGCGAGGTCTGCACCCTCTTTCACGAATTCGGCCACCTCCTCCACCACACCTGCTCGCGGGTGGAGATCCCCGAGCGCGGCGGCGTCAACGTCGCCTGGGACTGGGTCGAGGTCCCGTCGCAGATCATGGAGAACTGGTGCTGGGAGCGTGAGGCGCTGGATCTCTTCGCCCGCCACCACGAGACCGGCGAGGCCCTCCCCGACAAGCTGCTGCAACGCCTTCTCGCGGCCCGGCGCTTCATGGGCGGCTGGCTGCAGATGCGACAGCTGTCCTTCGCGAATCTCGACCTGGAGCTGCACCGCACCTACGAAGGCGACACCCCGGTCATGGAGTATGCGGCGCGCACGCTCCGCCCCTTCGTCCCTTCCGACAGGTTCGTCGAGCGGCACATCCTGCCGTCCTTCGCCCACCTCTTCGCGGGCGGCTACGCGTCCGCCTACTACTCCTACATCTGGTCCGAGACGCTGGAGGCGGACGCCTTCTCCCGCTTCGAGCGGGAAGGCGTGCTGGATCCGAAGGTCGGCCGCGCCTTCAGGGACTGCATCCTCGCCCGTGGCGACAGCCGCGACGCCGACGAGCTCTTCCGCGACTTCATGGGGCGGGACCCGGATCCGGCGGCGTTGATACGGAGGAATCTGGGGACGCCGCCCCAACCCTGACGTAACGTTAGGGCTGGTCAGCGCGAGAGCTGCGGGCGCGTTTGCCCTACCCGCCCATCAGCCCCGACAACCGCTCCAGGCTGTACCCCAGATCGGGCCTCAGCGTCAGCACCTCCCTCATCGGATCCCCGCGCACGGCCATGCGCTCGGGAACGGTGCGGATCGTGTGGTCCGCAATCGAGAGGCCATCGCGCACCTCCGACCAGTCGAGCGTGACCGAAACCGGCGCGCCGGAAAGGGGCCGCACGCAGAACGGAGCCACGATCAGGCGCCCGTGCCCATTCTGCAGGAAGTCGACGTAGACCTTGCCTTCGCGCTGGGACGGACGCCGCGCCACGGTGGCGATGTCCGCGAGCTCCCGCACCGCCACCAACGCCAGCAGATTCCCGATGTTGCGCGACTGCTCGTAGGTCACCTGCCGCCCCAGCGGCACCAGGACGTGCAGTCCGGTGGATCCGCTGGTCTTCACGAACGAAGGCAGCCGGATCTCGTCGCAGAGTTCCTTCAGGTACAGCGCGATCCGCACCACGTCGTTGAAGGGCGCGTCCTTCGGGTCCAGATCGAGCACGCAGAAGTCCGGCCGGGAGATGTCGGCGACGCGGCTCTGCCAGATGTGCAGCGGGATGCTGGCGCTGTTGGCCACGTAGAGGAGCGACTCGAGGTCGTCGGCGACGAAGTAGTCCAGGTCGCGCTCCGAGCCTTCGCTGTACAGACGTATCCGCCGGATCCATGAAGGCGCGAATTCGGGAGCGTTCTTCTGGAAGAAGGACTTGCCGTGGATCCCGTCCGGAAAGCGGGTGAGCACCACGGGACGGTCGGCGAGGTACGGCAGGATCCCGGGCGCGATCGCCCGGTAGTACTCCACAAGGTCGCCCTTCACATACCCGTCCTCGGGCCAGAACGGCTTGTCGAGGTTGGTGAAGTGGACGACGCGCTCGGGCGCGATCTCGACGGGCCCCTCCGGCTCGGACGTGCGGTCTCCCGCGCCGAGGCGACCACCGGAGGGAATGCAGTCCTCCGGCGGCTTGTCCTCGCGCAGCCGAAGGAAGGATGGATGCCTCAGCACCCCCGCCTCGGTGACCTCCTTGTACCTGACTTCCGCCACCAGCCGTGGCACCACCCAGTAGTGCCGTCCACTGCCGGCGGCCTCGGAACCGGCAGGCGGTTCGGCCCCCGGGTGGCCACGCAGCCGTTCGCCCAACTCCTCCTGCACGCGTGCGCTGAAGCCGGTGCCGACCCGCCCCGCATACACGAACTCGTCCCCCGCACGGACCGCCAGGTGGAGCGCCCCGAATCCTGACGTTCCGGACGCCGGCTCCGTGAAGCCGTGGATCGCGAAGTCCGCCGTATGCACAACGCGGATCTTCCGCCACGAGCGGCTCCGGCCTCCGACATAGATCGAGTCGGCGCGCTTCGCCACGACCCCCTCCAGCCCCAGCCCCGCGATCTGCTCGAACATGGCCTCGCCCTGCTCGGGGATGTGTTCGGAGTACCGCACGGGTCCGACGGTGGGCAGCACTTCGCGCAAGAGCCCCTTGCGTTCGAGGAGGGGCAGCCCGCGCAGGTCGAATCCCTCCAGGGCGACCAGGTCGAAGGCATAGTAGGTTGCCGGAAGCGCCACCGCCGCCCGCGCGATGTCGCTCTCCCGCCTGAGCCGGCCGCGCTTCTGGATCAGTTGAAAGCTCGGGATCCCCTCGGCGTCGTTGACCACCACTTCGCCGTCGAGCACGGCGCCGCGCCAGGGAAGCTTGCCGAGGGCCAGCGCCACTTCGGGGAACACCCGGCTGAGATCGTTTCCGTTCCTGGAGATCAGGCGCGCCCGCCCGTCTCCGGTCTCGCCCAGCAGCCGATACCCGTCGTACTTGATCTCGAAGACCCAGCCGGCCCTGGAGAAGGGCTCGTCGCACGGCTCGGCCTTCATCACCTCAATCCGTCCGGCATCCACGGGCTTCCGCGGGGCCCCCGCCTTCTCGCAGCGCGCCCGGAGTCCGGCTCCGAAGTCACCCCCGGCCCCCAGCTCCTCGACCGTCAGCCCGGAGAGGATGGAATCGTCCGGATAGTCCGCCGTGCTCCCCTCGGGATCCTCGTGCGCGTCGCGTTCCTTGATCAGCAGCCAGTGATTGTCCTCACCCCCCTTGGTCCTCACCAGCGTCCAGCGGCCCCGCAGCTTGTAGCCCTTCAGGTCGAAGAGCAGCTTGCCCTTCTTCATCCCCTCGGCGGGGTCTTCGACAGCCGTCCACAGCCCCCTGTCCCACACGATCGACGGGCCGGCTCCGTAGTTCCCGGCCGGGATCACGCCCTCGAAATCGGCGTACTCGATCGGATGATCCTCCACGTGCACCGCCAATCGCTTGTCGGCCTGATTCGGCGAGGGACCTCGGGGCACCGCCCAGGACACCAGTACGCCGTCCATCTCCAGCCGCAGGTCCCAGTGGAGCGTCGATGCGCGGTGTTTCTGCACCACGAAGAGGCGCCCGCCACCGGGCCTGGCGCCACCGAATGGCTCGCTGGTCCCCGACGCGGAGCGCTTGGCCCGGTAGGCTTCGAGCCGGTCCGCAGATCCTCCGGCGGCGCTCTCAGCCACCGTTGGACCCCGGAACCATATGTTTGTACGTTATCGGCATGGCTGTCCGCCCGATCTCCACGTCGACCGTCTCCTTCGGTCTGGTTTCGCTGCCGGTCAAGCTGTACTCGACCGGGCAGTCGTCCGCCAAGGTGCGCTTCAACTGGATCAACCGCGACACCGGCGCGCGCGTCAAGTACCAGTACGTCGACGGCCAGAGCGGGGAACCGGTGGAGCGCGACAGGCTGGTGAAGGGCTACGAGTTCGCCAAGAACCAATATGTCACCTTCGAGCCCGACGAGCTGAAGGCGATCGAGGCCCAGTCGACCGAGATGATCGAGATCACCGAGTTCGTTCCGGCAGCGGATATCGACCGGATCTTCCTCGAGCGCGCGTACTATCTCGGGCCTGCCCGCGGCGGCGCGCGCGCCTACCGGCTTCTGTCGGCAGCGCTGCGCCAGATGGAGCGAGTCGCGATCGCCCGCCACTCCGCTCGCGGCAAGCAGCGCCTGGTGATGATCCGCCCCCTGGGGGACGGGTTGATCCTGGAACAGCTCTACTACCCGGACGAGGTGCGCTCCTTCGACGAAGTGCCCCTCGAAGACGGCGACGTGAACGACGCCGAGCTCGCGCTGGCCAGGCAGTTCATCGAGCAGGCGGCCAGCGAGGCCTTCGACCCCGCGCGCTACAAGGACGAGGTCAAGGAGCGGGTCCAGGCCCTCATCGACCGGAAGATCGAGGGCGAGCAGATCACCATGGCTCCGCAGGAAGAGCCCGAGACCAAGATCATCGACCTCATGGAGGCGCTGAAGGCGAGCCTGGGTCCGGGCGGGGCAGGGAAGGACGAGCCGAAGGCGGCGGCAGGGGGCAGCTGACGGGAACCCTCGGTGCGCTCCCCGCAACCGTCCGAGGCGTTCGGGCTAGCGGCCGCGCTCCCGGAACAGCCACACCCGGATCAGCACCGCGCCCCACACCAGTCCGACGCCGCCCCAGACCACCTTGGCCTGGGTCAGCGGCAGGTCCAGCCCCGCCTGAATCATGAGTCCGCCGCCGGCGGCCAGCAGCAGCGTCCCGATGAAGAACGCCGTGTCTTCCCACTGGGAGCTGCGATTGCTCATCGGATTCCGTCTCGCTGTGGCCGTCCAGGCCGCTTGGGCCGTCCAGATCGTTGGGATGGGGACATCGGTAAGATAGCTATGCCGGGATTCGGTTGCGGTCAACCGGTGCGGCCACCGCGCGGCAGCCCACTGGAGCCGCACCTGACCCGTCGTTACCTTCCCCGATGAGGAAGCCCAGCTTCCCCAGGCGCCCGTAGCTCAGCTGGATAGAGCATCGGCCTTCTAAGCCGAGGGTCCCAGGTTCGAGTCCTGGCGGGCGTGTATCCTTCCCGAATCCCCCAGGGTCAGCTCTCCGGCACCGCTTCCATCAGAAGGGCGAGCGCCCGCCTGAGCGCCTGTCCACCCGGCCCGGCTCCGCTGTGGTGCCCCAGACGCGCTACCACCAGGTCGTGCGACGGAATCACCAGGGTGGTCTGGCCCCCCGCGCCCGCCATGTAGAATGCGCTGGAGGGAACCGGGTGCTGGCCGGCCTGGTTGACCCAGAAGAAGCTGCCCCCGTACTGGTGCCGTCCGTCGGCCTCCCACGCGGGCGCCAGGGTCGACGCGTACTCGACGTAACCCTCCGGAAGGAGGCGCTCACCGTTCGGCGCCACCCCGTCGGTGAGGTAGAGGTTGCCGAGCCGCGCCCAGTCCCTGCCGCTGCCGAACTCGTAGCCCTGCAGCAGGAAGTTGCCGTAGGGGTCCGTCTCGGGGATCAGGTTGCGGATGCCGAGCTTGTCGAAGAGGTGGCGCTGCGGGTACTCGTGGTAGTTCTCACCCAGCTGCTCGGCTCCGAGTCGCACCAGGTAGTTGGTGATGACCGGGTCGGAGTTCCGGTATCGCCCTACCGTGTTCGGTTCCCACTGCTGGTCCTTGCTCGCCGCCCACTGGAAGGAGTTCACCGTGCCGGTGTAGACATAGATGTGGTCGGCGTACCCCACTTCTGGATCGAAGTCGGGGTCCTGGGGCGCCCGGAAACGCAGCCCGGAGGACATCCTCATGATGTCGCCGATCCGAATCGCCTGGCGGGGGTCGCCCTCTTCCTGCCACTCCGGGACCGGCGCCGACTGCCACAGCTCGTACACGCCCTTCTGGATCAGCGTGCCCATGAGGGTTCCCGTGAGGCTCTTGCCCATCGACCAGCTCTCGAGCGGCGTCGTGTGGTCGATCCCCTCGCGGTAGCGCTCCCCGATCAGCCGGCCGCGGTGCGTGACCACGAACGCCGCGGTCAGTCCTTCCGGGGGATCGAACGCCGCGTCCACCGCCTCGGCGACCTTGTCCATGTCGACGTCCTCGGGGAAGGGCTCGTCCGGCAGCAGGTCTCCCATCGGCCACGGCGTGGTCTCGGCGTCCGGGAGGTCGGGCGTCGCGTCGACGGCCTCGTAGTAGGGCTCGGATTCGCCGATCGGCAGCGCGAGGCATCCCCGCCCATGCTGCTTCGCGGACCTGACCGTGCCGTCTGGCAGCGTCAGGTGCACCCGCCTGTTCTCGAAGTCCACCACCGTGTCGGTCACCGCACCCCGTAGCTCCGGAGGCGAGCTGAAGAAGCCCGTGTTGGCGGCCGCGAAGTCGGGGTCGAGTCCCGACAGGAACACGTTCGAGCAGAGGATCTTCGCGAAACCCGCCGTGGCGTGGTGCAGTGGATCGCCCGGCGGAATGACCCATTCGCCCGGAATCTCCAGTTCCTGGCCGCGAGCGATCAGCGCCGCCTGCGGATCGTCGGCCGCAGCGTCCGCGGATGTGGTCTCGTCACCGGGCGCACAGCCGACAACGAGGATTGCAGCCGAAGCGAAGAGTACGATGCGCTGGGTCATTGGACGTGACTCCCGTTTTTCCGTGATCGGGGAAGGAAGGGTGGAGACAGGATACTGTCCGCGGTTCGGCAAGGCAAAGGCCGCGTGAGCGCGCGCTCGCCCCCTGGCGGAATGGATGGTTGCAGATCCTCAGCGCCCATTCGGCTCCCTCCCGGCACCGCCCCCGCCGGCCCCGTTTACCTTGCCCCGCGATTGGTGTACCTTTCGTCCCCCTCGCGTCGAGGGTCGATGGTGGGCGTAGCTCAGTCGGTCAGAGCGCCGGATTGTGGTTCCGGA